>JAFZTP010000066.1 GCA_017618815.1 Bacteroidales bacterium
AAATTACTTAAGGCTGGCGAGGCAGGCCTTCACGTTGGCCTCGATGCCCTCGGCAGTATATTCGGCACGGTTGAATTTCTCGCCCGTGATATTCTCATAAAGTTCGATGTACCTGTCTGTGATGTGGGAAACTACTTCCGGAGTCATCTCAGGCACCTTCTGGCCTTCCTGACCCTGGAATCCATTTGCCATGAGCCACTCACGTACGAATTCCTTTGAAAGCTGTTTCTGGCGCTCGCCGCGTGCGAGTCTCTCTTCATAGCCCTCGGCATAGAAATATCTTGAAGAGTCTGGTGTATGTACCTCGTCCATGAGATAAATCTGGCCGTCACGCTTTCCGAACTCATATTTGGTATCCACGAGGATAAGTCCCATCTTGGCAGCAATCTCGGTACCGCGCTGGTAGATGGCCCTCGTGTACTTCTCGAGCTGATCGTACTCCTCGGCGGTGCAAATGCCCTGGGCGATGAGTTCCTCGCGTGAGATATCCTCGTCGTGGCCTTCCGCAGCCTTTGAAGTAGGGGTGACTATCGGCTCAGGGAATTTCTGGTTCTCTACCATGCCGTCCGGCATTGTAACGCCGCAGATAACTCTCTTTCCTGCCTTGTATTCTCTCCAGGCATGGCCTGCGAGATAGCCGCGAATTACCATTTCGACCTTGAAAGGCTCACACTTATAGCCTACGGTAACCTGGGGATCCGGAACCGCAACCTTCCAGTTAGGAAGAATATCTTTGGTAGCATCGAGGAACTTGGCAGCGATAAGGTTCAGCACCTGGCCCTTGAAAGGAATTCCTTTCGGAAGAACTACGTCAAAAGCTGAGATCCTGTCGGATACGACCATGACAAGGTATTTTCCATCGATGTCATATACATCACGGACCTTGCCGACATACTTCCCTGCCTGTCCAGGAAGGGAGAAACCGGTTTTTACAATTGCTTCCATATTTAAATTAGAGATTTGTTCTGTTCGGAGTGCAAAAATAGGAAATTTCAATGGAAGATGATAATTTTGCAGGAAGAAAATGATATCGGAAGAAAACGCATACAAGAGACGTCTCGCCCACGAAGGGATCTTCGTGCCGGTATATGCGCGCAACTGCGAAGTACGCCGTATAACCAAGCCCGAAGCCGACTCGTTCCTGGACAGCTTCCACTCAATAGGAAGCACCGGAGGAAGGTACCGCTACGGTCTCTTCCTCAAGCGCAGGGACAAGAGCGGATTCCCGGCAGGGACCCTTGTTGCGGTAGCCACCTTCTCGAGTGCAAGGAAATGGATGAAAGGAGATCGGGAGATCCGCTCCTGCGAATGGATCCGCTATGCCTCGCTTCCGGACGTAAGGGCCGTCGGCGGGATGGGAAAGATGCTCCAGGCATTCATCGAAGACGTGCACCCGGACGACGTGATGAGCTACGCCGATACCGAATGGACTGACGGAGATGTATATAGGAGGCTTGGATTCAAGGAAGAGAGCCGGAAAAAAATGGAAGGCCGTCCCGACTGCATCAAGTTCAGACTGAAGCTTACGGAATATGCGTAAATTCTTGAAATTCTTATTCATAAAGCTGCCGTTGGCATTCATACTGCTGACGGTGCTCTGGGTCGTCGTACTGAAATGGGTCCCGGTCTGGGTTACTCCACTCATGGTAAAAAGGTGCATAGAATACCGCGAGGACAAAGATTTCAAGACACAGAAGAAATGGAAAAGCCTCAAGGACATCTCGCCAGAGCTGGTTCGGGCAGTGATCGCCAGCGAAGACAACCGTTTCGCTGAGCATGACGGCTTCGACAGGATCGAAATCCGCCGGGCCATCGATGACCATAAGAAAAAAGGGAAGAGACTCCGCGGAGCCAGCACGATCAGCCAGCAGACAGCCAAGAACGTATTCTGCTATCCGAGCAGAACCATGGTCAGAAAAGGATTCGAAGCATATTTCACCTTCCTAATCGAAAAGATCTGGGGGAAGGAAAGGATAATGGAAGTGTATCTGAACGTAGCAGAAATGGGCAAAGGCATATATGGAGCCGAAGCCGCAGCGCAGAAACACTTCAGGCATGACGCCGCATCTCTTTCGAGAAGGGAATCATGCCTGATAGCAGCCTGTCTTCCTAATCCTATCGTAAGGAATGCCGGGAGGCCCTCAAACTATGTGAGCATGCGCGCATATACCATTGCAGCGCTTGAGTCCAAGCTTGAGTATCCGGCCTGGGTCAGGAGAAAGTAATTACCTAGTCATACGGTCGAGCACGAGCTCTACAAGCTTGCGAACCTGCGGCTTGTAGTCAGGGTTGCTGCTCTGCAGATAGCGGTTTGCTATAGCGCAGCATACCGTACATGCGTTGTGGCCGAGAAGCGCGGCGAGACCAGCGAGAGGAGCGCTTTCCATCTCAAAGTTGGTGATTCTCGCGCCCTCGAAACGGAAGGACTCGATCTTGTCAAGCATCTCCGGCATGGCGAGAGGGAGACGCACTACCCTGCCCTGAGGGCCGTAGAAGCCCGGTGCAGATATGGTCATACCCTTCACGGTGCAGTCAGCGAAACGGTCGATGATCTTCTGGCTGGCCTTCACGAAATATGGGGACGGGAGACTCTTCTCCCAGCCCATGTGCTCCTTGAACGCCTTCTCGATCTCCGGCATGGCCACCTTGTTCCTGTCAGCGTACCAGTTGAGCACGCCGTCGAAACCGACGGAAACATGGGCAAGCACGAATGAACCGAGAGGAATGTCGGCATGGAGGGCGCCTGATGTTCCAAGACGGATTATATTCAAAGCCTTGTGCACAGGCTTGACCTCACGGGTCGCAAAATCAACGTTGGCGAGAGCGTCAAGCTCTGTCATCACGATGTCGATGTTGTCAGGGCCGATACCATGGGAAAGGACGGTGAGTCTCTTTCCATTGTATTTTCCCGTTACGGAGACGAACTCCCTGGAAGCATGACGGAATTCGATATCAGTCAGATATTCCGCGATCATGTCAACACGGCCAGGATCTCCGACCATAATGACCTCATCAGCGAGCTCTTCCGGCTTGATGTGAATATGAAACGCCGAACCGTCGGCATTTATGATCAATTCTGATTCCGGTATTCTCATATCGATGTGTATTAAAAAGTCCTTATAATTGTGAATGTTAAAAAGCAAAAATAGGATTTTATTTCGGGATTTCCTATTTTTGTCATCCGAAACAAAGATTCATAAATTATGTGGCAAAGAGCTCAGACTTTATACCTCGCAATCGCGACAATACTCATCGGACTGATGTTTTTCATGGACAAGGCAGTGGTCGTAGCTGCTGACGGAAGCGTCGCCCAGGCCTTCGGATTCACATCTTATGTCCCATATGCCATACTTCTGGCAATCATAACCTTCCTCAACATCCTCGCTCTTACCACCTACAAGATAAGGGTGTTCCAGATGAGGACTGCAGCCCTTTCGGCCATAATCACCATCGCCCTCCAGGCATGGCTCGCCGTCGATTTCGCCAGCACCCATGACCAGATGGTCTTCAAGGTCGCAGCCATATTCCCTCTTCTCGCGGTAATTATGGACCTGCTCGCCGTCAGAGGCATACTGGCAGACCAGATGCTAGTGGAGAGCGCATCGTCCCTCCGCAAATCCCGCAGGGAGCGCAGAAAATAATCAGGAATTGAGAAGCCCGCAGACTAACGGGCGGAATTGAAGCGGGCAAGCACATTGTCCGCGTATGTCTTCGTTACCGGAATCGGCTTGATATAGTCATTGTCAAGGTCAAGCTCGTATCCTTCGATTTCCTTGCGGAGCACCCGGACCTTGTCCATGTTGACGATATACTTGCGGTTGCACCTGACGAGGCTGCTTCCTTTGAAGCTTTCCTCGACCGTCTTCAGACGGCAGCGGAGCATGTAATGGGTAAGAGCCCCCTTGGCGTCGCAGTACCAGACACGGATATAGTTATCCTCCGATTCTATATAGAATAGGTTGGAAAGGCTGACTGACATCTTCAGCACCCCGTTGTTGTCGAAAAGAGTGACCTTCTGCTCATCTTTCGGCGACACGGGCGTATCCGAAACCACGTTGCTGTAGTTCATGAGCCTGATGGTCTTGTTCTTGTCGATGATGGCGAAGACCATTCCAGCGATGATGTAAGGGATGATCAGCGAGACGAAACAATACACGAAGGCATTGAAGAAGATAGCCGCGAATGAGTTTATCTCAAGATGGATGATTCCGAGATCGTCTCCCCTTATCGAGAATCCGGTATAGAGCAGACAGATTACGATGACTTCGGCGAGATTCCACATCACATACTGGAAAAACGTCATCTCGAACGAATTCCTGGTGTAATACATGATATGCTTGCTCAATATCACGAAGAGCAGGCTCAACGTATAGAAAGCCGCAGTATAGGCGAAAGCCTGCGACGTACCGAGGGCGAACCATGCATTATGCGAAAACGGAATACTCACCAGCATGAACACCAGCGAGAAGAAAGCCGTAAACGTCACGGTCGATATTAGCTGATATTTCGCCCTGAAATAGGACGGGATGATCTTTCCTTTAGCCATCTTACAATAGTTACACGTCTGTCCAATTGTGCAAATATAGTTTATTTTCGGAGTAATGCAATCTTTTATTTCGCCACACATAACGCATTTTTACCACTGGAAACAGACAAATACGCCATTATCGGCTCGTTTACCACATTAATTTCACCAATTATTCAAACTATTCTATTTTTGTCCCGATTAAAAACAACCGACAATCAGAACATCGTACTGAAAACCTTACTAAAATGAAGATACTCGGAACGGGAAGCGCCCTTCCCAAAAAGATTGTGACCAACGACATGCTGTCCGAATTCCTGGACACAAGCGACGAATGGATCGTTCCAA
>JAFZTP010000067.1 GCA_017618815.1 Bacteroidales bacterium
GCTCGCCAAGACATACATCGAACTTCTCCTCCGTAGTGAAGACAGATATGCTTACCGCCATATCCTTGCGGTGACATTCACCAACAAGGCTACCGGCGAGATGAAGAACCGAGTGCTCAAGGAACTCGACATCCTTGCGCGTGAGCCGCAGGCTTCAGGCTACTACAACGACTTTGTCAAGGAGTTCGGTCCTGAGGACAAGCTACGCAAGCGTGCCGAGGACATGCTTTTCAATATACTGCATGACTACGGCGCATTCGCGATCAGCACTATCGACCGGTTTTTCCAGCAGACCTTGAAAGCCTTTGCCCGCGAGATCGGCCAGTTCTCCTCGTATCAGGTTGAACTTGACAGGGATTCGCTGGTCAGGGAGAGCGTGGACAGGATACTCGATTCCATGACCGAAAAGGGCAATTCCCTTGTTGGCTGGATTACCGAGAGCGTGATGGCGGGACTGAAGGAGGACGGAAAGCTGATGATCGACAGGGGCCTGTATGAGACAGCCAAGAAACTTAAGTCGGAGGGACACCGGGAAATAGTGGAAAGATACGGGCTTGACGAAAGCAAGGTGCATTCCAAAGAGAATCTCAGACAGCTTCGGAAGGACTGTGTAGTTCTGATGAATAGCTATCTGGAGGAACTTTCTGCGGCAGCTCAGGCTGTAATTGACGTGTTTACCCGGGCCGGAATCCAGCCCGAGGATTCCAATAGGAGTTTTATCGCTGTTGCGAGAGACTATATTGACCTGAAGCGAGGAGTGGAAATATCGCTTCTTACAAGTTCTTTCAGGGAAAAGGCAGCGGACAGTTCTAAGTGGTTCGCCAAGAAGAACAAGTCTATGTTGGCTTTGGTAGAAGGGGCGTTGGAGGAGCCTCTGGCTGCTTTCATCGCCATGTTTGACATTCCTCTGAAGGTGTACAATACGGCCAGAATTCTATATTCCAAGGTTTATGACCTGGGCATTGCGGCTGAGTTTTATGATGAGTTCAACGCTCTGGTGAAAGAGAAGAACGTGATGTGTCTGGATGACTCCAATATACTTCTGAAGCGAATAATCGGTGGCAGCGACGCTCCTTTCGTGTACGAGAAACTGGGAGTCCGTTTCGAGAACTTCCTGCTCGACGAGTTCCAGGATACGTCCACGATACAGTGGCAGAATTTCGAGCCGCTGCTTCGCGAGAGCAATGACAACGGCAGGGACAATCTGGTGGTGGGAGACGTCAAGCAGAGTATCTATCGCTGGAGGGGCTCCGACTGGAAGCTGCTGTCCTCGGGAATAAAGGAAACATTCCCTGACTCTGACGACAGCCTTTCACTTACCAGCAACTGGCGAAGCCTTGGGGCCATAGTCGAGTTCAACAACTCCTTCTTTAAGTACGCATCTGGCGAGCTTGACAGGATGCTCAGCAGCGATACTCATCTGATAAGGGACATTTATGCCGATGTCGCCCAGGAGGTGAAGACCAGCGACAGGGCACGTGGAAGCGTGGAAATCTCATTCTGCGAAAAGGACGGCCATCTGGAAGCTATATACGATTCGATTGCCAGGGCCCGCGAGGCCGGGGCTTCGTTCGGTCAGATTGCAATCCTCGTCAGGGAGAACGATTTGGGAGCCGCGGTGGCGTCGTACCTTGTTGAAAGAGGACTTCCGGTGATTTCGGATGATTCCCTTCATGTCAAGGGCTCGATGACCGTGCGCCGTCTGGTATCCCTGATGTCATGTATCAACAACGGCGAAGACAGCATTGCCAATTATCTGGCCAAGTCGCTAGGAGTCGAACTTCCTGAGGATTACCTTTCCCTGACAGACCTGGCGGAGAACCTGCTCCGTTCTCTCAGGGGATATGATCCTTCGACATTTGACAGTGAGGTCGTATATATCCAGGCCTTCATGGATGTGCTGAATGAATGGACCTCGTCCAACGGCAACGCCCTGCAGTCATTCCTGAAGTTCTGGGACGAGTCCAATAAGGACTGTGTCAGCTCACCAGAGGATACCGATGCCGTCAGGATAATCACGATCCATAAGGCCAAGGGCCTGGAGTTCCCATACGTCATATTTCCGTATGCTGAAAAGGTGGAGATTTTCAAAGATTGCGACCGCTGGTGCCGTCCGGTTGAAGGACATGGCATCGACGGCCTGTTTAATGTCAATTTGTCCAGCAAGTCTGCTGACAGCCTCTTCTCTGATTCATATGCGAAAGAAAAGCTTCTGCAGGCGATAGACAACCTGAATGTGTTCTATGTGGCTCTGACACGTGCTGAAAAGGGTCTTCATATCATATCTGAACAGCCTCCAAAGGTTTGCAAAAGTGCTTTTGAAGACGGTCAGACCGATTATGAATTCAAGAATCTCTCGCAGATCCTCTATTTCTTCATGAGAACCCAAGCCTGGGATCCCGGGCAGATGTATGATTTCAGCAAGATACCGCCTCGCAAGGCCCTTGCCGAATATCGCGCCGCCTCATACCCGTCCTTCGATATAAAAGAACGCGCCAGCCTGAAGTTCAGCGACGATTCTGCCGCATACTTCAGCGACGAGATGATACTGACTCCGAGAGTCCATGGAATCGTGCTCCACGAAATCATGTCCAGGGTCAATTCAGCCGCTGACCTGAGGGGTTCCGTCCGCCAGGCTGTCTCCGCCGGCGAGCTTTCCGAAGCCGAAGGCGACAAGTGCGCGGAGATTCTCGCCAAAGAGATCGAGGCTCATGGAGAATGGTTCCCAGAGGACGGCTCTGTCGTCCGCAACGAGCTCGAGATCATCGGCCCGGACGGTCGTCTCCATAAGCCCGACAGGGTCCTCGTGTTCCCGGACAAGACCGTGGTTATCGACTACAAGTTCAAGAACTATGACCCCGGTGAATCATATCGCGGCTACTTCAACCAGGTCGCCCGCTACATGGACCTTTACCGCACCATGGGCTATCCTGCCGTCGAAGGCTACCTCTGGTTCATCGGCGACTCCGGCCACGTCGAAAGGATCGGGTAAACTTTAAGCCGTGGCTTGCTGGAATGATGTTTGCAAAATTTATTATCTTTGTAAGTTGATAGAAGTTTTTATTTATGGAAGCGAACGAGAAGACAATAAAGCTTGAATACAATACTGAACGTGAAAAGCTTAAAATGCCGGAATACGGCAGATATATACTCCAGATGGTCGAGCAGCTGCGCGATATTCCGGACAAGGTGGCCAGGACAAGGCAGGCATACGCCGTGATCAAGTCCATGGAACGCCTCAATCCGGCTGTCAAGCAGGATGAACACTGGGAGCAGAAGCTCTGGGACCATCTTTTCATTATCGCAGATTTCGACCTTGACGTGGATTCCCCATATCCTCTTCCAAAGAGGGACCAGATGGATACCAAGCCTATGGCGATTCCTCTTAAGAAGCGCCCTGTCAAGGCTACCCATTACGGCCGTAACATCGAAAGCATAATCGACCTCATCGCCTCCGAGCCTGAAGGCGAGCAGAAGACCGCGATGATACGTCAGCTGGCAATCTATATGCGCCAGCAGTACCTTATTTGGAATAAGGACAGCGTTGCGGACGAGACCATATTCCAGGACATCGAGAAACTTTCCGACTATAGGATAAGGGTGCCGGAGGGACTTACCCTTTCGAGGATCTCTTCCGATACCAGTTTCGCGCGTCCGGGCCTGAACCTGGACTTCGGCCAGCAGAGAAGAGGCGGCCAGCAGCGCAGGGGAGGTTTCCAGAGAAAAAACAAGAGATAAAGATCAGTAATGTTCAATAATCTGATTACAAGATTGAGAGAGGGGTCGGACCCCGAGAAGAGACGCCGTATCGTAAAGATATGCGGCATCCTTATGGCCGTGTTCACGGTATTCTCTCTCGTGGCCACCGTATCCTACCTCTTCACATGGAAGACGGACCAGAGTCTGCTGAATGATCCGCAGATGATGGATGCATCCATAAAGGTAAGCAATGCTGCCGGCAAGATCGGATACCAGTGGAGCCATCTGCTGGTAGCAAGATGGTTCGGCCTCGGTGCCTTTGCCTTCATACTGGTGCTTGCCATCCTCACGGTCCGGATGCTGCTCGGCACTCGTCCGTTCTCAGTGATAAAGGCTGTGCTGCTCTCTCTTACCGCAGCTTTCCTTTCCTCGTTCATCCTTGCTTTCTTCTCCGGTATGGCAAGCGCCGACACTTTCTTCGGAGGAGGACTCGGCGGAGAATGCGGGTCATATGTAATCAGATGGGCCGGCAACCTTGTCGGATCCATACTCACATTCTGCATACTTGCAGCCCTGGTGGCTTTGTGGACACTTGTGGCCAGCAAGCGATTCTCGGGCTGGTTCCTTTCTCTCGGCGACACCGCTCCCGAGGTTGTCGACAGTAACGACGAGCCTGTCGAGGCCAAGCCGAAGAGAGGCTTCACTTTCGTGGAAAAACTGGGCAGGGAGATAGAGGCTGAACTGAATGCGGAGACCGCTCCGGAACCGGAAGCGGAACTGCAGTCAGAGCCTGAACCGGCCGAGGAACCGGTTGCGCGTCCTGTCATGGCAGAGCCGGTTGCCGCTGCTGCCGCGCCTGCGGAAAGTGACGGTCTCGAGGTAGTTGCCGGCGAAGAGCTTTCCACTGACGTATATGAGGAGCTTCCGAGGATAGACGTGCGCTCCGAGCTGGAGAACTACCGTTTCCCTCCGCTGGACCTTCTCGATGACTACGAGAACGGCCGCCATGAGGTCCCTCAGGAGGAGCTCAAGAGAAACAATTACAAGATTCGCGCGACCCTCAAGACATACAAGATCGACGTGGACAACGTCAAGGCCGTCGTGGGTCCTACCGTGACTCTCTATAAAGTGTATCCGGCCCCTGGCGTGAAGATTTCCGCGATCAGGAACCTTCAGGACGACATCGCCATGGCGCTCAAGGCCAAGGGCGTGCGTGTGGTCACCCTCGAGGATTCAGTCGGAATCGAGGTCGCCAACGACCATCCTTCGATAGTGCCTCTCAAGGCCATGCTCAACGATGCTTCGTTCCGTGACAGCAAGGCTGAGCTTCCTGTGGCCATAGGTTACACCATCACCCAGAAGGTCAAGGTTTTCGACCTTGCCGACGCTCCGCATCTGCTCGTGGCAGGTGCCACCAAGCAGGGTAAGTCAGTCGGCCTGAACGTGCTTATTTCATCCCTGCTTTATTCGAAGCATCCTTCCGAGCTCAAGTTCGTGTTCATCGACCCTAAGATGGTCGAGTTCTCGGCTTATTCAAGGCTGATCAAGCATTATCTGGCAGTGCTGCCGGATGCTGCCAGCGAGCAGGATGAGATCCAGAACGCCATCGCCAAGACTCCTAAGCAGGCCGAGACTTATCTCAAGTCTCTGTGCGTGGAGATGGACGAGAGATATGAGCTTCTAAGCAAGGCCCTTGTCAACAAGATCACTCTCTACAACGAGAAATATAAATCAAGGCATCTCCGCCCTGACCAAGGCCACAGGTACATGCCTTACATCGTGGTCGTCGTCGATGAGTATGCCGACCTTACCATGTCCGTGGGCGGCGGTCCTGAGTCCAAGACGGTGGCCCGCAGCATCATGACCTCGATCATCCGTCTCGCCCAGAAGGGACGTGCCGCCGGCATCCATGTGGTGCTCGCTACCCAGAGACCGTCGGTCGATGTCGTGAACGGACTCATCAAGTCCAACTTCCCGACCCGAATAGCCTTCAGGGTATTCTCGTCCGTCGATTCCAAGACCATCCTGGACGCTCCGGGAGCTGACAAGCTCATCGGCAAGGGCGACATGATCTATCTCTCAGGGGTTGACAACGAACGTATCCAGTGCGCCTATATCAGCAACGACGAGATCAATACCATCAATGATTTCATCGGCAGGCAGCAGGGCTACAAGAAGAGTTTCAACACACCATACTATCTGCCGGCTCCGGAACCTGATTCCGGCGAGGAAGGCGTTGCAATGATTGACATGAAGGCCCTCGACGAGAGATTCGAGGAAGCTGCAAGGCTCGTGGTGACCAGCCAGCGCGGCTCTACTTCAGACCTCCAGAGAAAGCTTGGCATGGGTTATGCAAAAGCAGGAAGAGTAATGGACCAGCTCGAGGCAGCCGGAATTGTCGGCCCTCAGGAAGGATCGAAACCGAGACAGGTTCTCGTGAGCACCTTCGAAGAGCTTGACCGTATTGTTAATGCTTTTAAGAACCAGCAGTAATGAGAATCATCAAGATAATACCGTTGTTGGCGGCCATGGTGATGTCCGTCAGCTCTTTTGCGCAGGATACAGTCAAGGATTTCTCCGCAAAGGTGGCGGGATCCCGCGTTTCTTTTTCCTATGGCTATGAGATGAAGGCGGATGTCCTTGTCAAGGGCAGCGGGACTGTCTATGTGCAGGGAGAAGCATTCCGTGTGGATGTGGACGGCCTTGAGATAATCTGTGATTCCAAGACAAGGTGGACGCTCGACAGGGGAGCCAAGGAAATCGTCATCGAATCTGTGGACGGAGTCGATCTGTTGGACAATCCTGTCCTCCTGGTAACGTCTTTCGACAAAGCCTTCAGGGAGGTATCGCGCGGCAGTGCGGAAGTTTCCGGCAAGAAATGCCTCAAGGTGGACTTCGCGCCTAAGACTGAATCCGGGATAAGCGCCCTTGCCATGTTCTTCTGCAAAGACGAGCTTGTATGCGTCCAAGTCAGGATGAAGGACGGAAATACTACGGTGTTCGATATTTCTGATATGAAATTTGCGGAACCTGCGGAAGACGGCTTGTTCAGCTACGATGCCGACGCTCTCGACAACTCGTGGGTGAAGACTGATCTCCGCTAGAATCCCGAGGAAGTCCAGGACTGCATTGTACCGTTATCGTCATAGACCAGATATCCTTCGATGTCCGGTCTTTTTTGTATGAATTCGCGTGCCTCGTCCAGTCCGATGACCATGCAGTATGTGGCGTATGCGTCGGCGGTGGTGGCATCCGGTGCCACGATGGTCGCGCTGAGCAGGTTGTGCGTCACCGGATAGCCTGTGCGCGGGTCGATCGTATGGGCATACTTCCTACCGTCGCGGACGTAGAACTTCCTGTAGTTTCCGGAGGTGACGATGCCGCAGGGACCGCCGTTGGAGTGCCATGTATTCACGATGTCGGCTCCCGGCGTCTCGTTGCCGTCGGTCGGCCTGTCCACGGCGATTGTCCATGGCTGCTTGTCAGGGTTGAGGCCGTCGCAGTAGATTTCTCCGATGTCGACAAGCATGTCCTTGACTCCGACCGAATAGAGGTAGCGGGCTACGACGTCGCATGAATATCCCTGGGCGATTGCGTTGTAGTTGAGTTTGCCGATGCTTTCGCCTCCGAGGGTGTCAGGCATCATGTCCATGCCGCAGTTCTCCATCAGGGCCTTTACCTGGGCGTCCGAAGGGAGGCTGTCCTTGGAGAATCCGAAGCCCCATGCGTCGAAAAGCGGGGCTGCAGCTACGTCCAGCGCACCTCCTGTCTCCTCATAGTATGACTTGGAGATCTCGTAGATTTCCCTGAACATCGGGGTGACGGCTATCTTTTCGCCCCTGTTGTACCGGCTCAGCAAGGATTTCGCATTGTATCCAGAGAGGGTGGTGTCTATCTCCCGGAGTATCGAATCGACTGCGGCATGTATGGCTTCAGGCTTGACGCTCACCCCGTTCATGTTGATCTTAACGGCGTAGACTCCTCCCTGCGCATATCCCCGCATTACGATATACTTGTCCTTGTTTCCGCATGAAACTGCGCAAAGTAGCATGATAGCTGCGATTACCGAGCATATTTTTGATGATGTAGTCATAAATGGCAAACTATTTGTTTACAAAGGTAGCGGATTTTACAATCAAATTCACGATATTTGTACGATTAATAATATGAATATGAAATTCAGAAGATATATACCCGTATTGGTGATGACGGTCCTGGCCGGAATGGCCATGGTCTCATGTCATAAGGACAAGAAAGAGGAAAAGCCGCTCGCGAAATATCTTTCAGGAGCCCTGACCTTCTCCATTCCGTCATTCGTCCAGCCTGGAGAGACCTATACTCTCCATCCGTCCAAGATTACTGCCGGAGAAGACGGTCCGGTAGGCTATTTCTGGAAAGTTACGATGGTTTCCAGCAAGGCTGATACCGTAAGGCACCAGTCGGATCCTGAGACTGTCGCGGCTGATTATCTTCTCGTCGTTCCTGACACTATGGGAACTACCACGATTACTTGTACAGCTTTCGCAAAAGGATATTACAATTCTACAAAGACGGTTACCGTCGTGGTCGTGAATCCGGAGAAATCCATTTCCGGAGCAAAGGAAAGCGCTGCCGCCGGAAAGTTCACCGACTCCAGGGATAACCGGGAGTATGCCTATGCTACTATCGGCAACCTCGACTGGATGACTGAGAACCTTAAATATGAGGGAGGCCGCGACTTCGAGTCTTCTTCTGCGCTTAGGTCCGTCTTCGGAGGCTATTATACATGGGACGAGGCTGTGGATGCCTGCCCTGAAGGATGGAGACTTCCTGATGGAAATGACTGGCTCGACCTCGCCAAGTCCCAGAACCCTGAGGCTGCAGAGGCTGCCGACGATGAGTTCAAGGGCATTTCAGGCAAGCTCATGGTTGACGCCAAATTCAACGGCGACAGGCTCTGGGAGTTCTGGCCGGACGTGAAGATCACGGGAGCAAGCGGCTTCAGGGCCCTTCCTTTCGGATATGGCGTGGTCAAGGGAGATTCTGTAAGCTACGACGGATACAAGGAGTACGCCCTCTGGTGGACAGCCGACGAGTACAATGCGGATCAGGCTTATTACAGGTATCTCTATGCTGACAAGGGGGACATGTTCCTCGGCTTCGGTCACAAGGACGGCTTCGTCGCCACTGTCAGGTGCGTGAGATAATTTCGAAAAACCATAAATTTAAAGTATATGAAAAAAGGTTTGATTACAATTGCTGTCATAGCAGTCATCGCCCTCGCCCTTTTTGGCTGGGTCAAGAATTCTTACAACGGACTTGTGGCAGGGGAGGAAAAAGTTGAGTCGGCATGGGCCCAGGTTGAAAACGTATATCAGCGCCGTGCGGACCTGATTCCTAATCTTGTAGCTACCGTCAAGGGTTATGCAGCTCATGAGAGCGAGACTCTCCAGGCTGTCATCGACGCCCGCGCAAAGGCTACCGGAATTACTGTAGATGCATCAAACCTCAGCGAAGAGGCTCTCGCCAAGTACCAGTCTGCCCAGGGTGAGCTCTCACAGGCTCTCGGAAGGCTTATCGCTGTCAGCGAGGCTTATCCTGACCTCAAGGCCAACGAGAACTTCAAGGATCTTCAGGCTCAGCTTGAAGGTACTGAGAACAGGATCTCTACCGAAAGGATGAAATTCAACGAGACTGCCCAGGGGTATAACACCAACCTGCGCTCGTTCCCTACGAACATAATCGCCGGTCTCTTCAATTTCGAGAAGAAAGGTTATTTCAAGGCTGCCGAAGGCGCCGAGAATGCTCCTAAGGTAGAATTCTAAGATTATATGCGCGCTGCAGATTTCATTTCTCCTGAAGAACGCAAGAGACTTGAGTCGGCTATTGCTTCGGCCGAGCGCAACACATCGGGAGAAATCCGTATCCACATAGAAAGGAAGTGTACTTCAGATCCCCGCGAAAGGGCTCTGAGGTCTTTCCATAAATTGGGGATGACGAAGACATCGGCCCGTAACGGTGTGCTCATTTATGTGGCCTGCGAGTCCCGCCAGTTTGCGATACTCGGGGACAAAGGAATAAACGAAGCTGTTCCTGCCGGTTTCTGGAAGGATATATGCGACAACCTCGGCAAGGCCTTCAAGGAAGAAAAGTATGTCGAGGGCCTGGAATCTGCCGTGATCCTCGTGGGAAAGAAACTGAAAGCTTTCTTCCCTTATATGAGCGACGATGTCAACGAACTCCCTGACGATATTTCCATAGATGAGAATTAAGGGCTTCATACTCTGCTTGCTGCTTGTTCTCGGCATCTCAATGCCGGGACGGGCCGACATTCCGGACAGGCCGGAGCCTCAGCGACTGGTCAACGACTATGCAGGACTGTTCAGCGAGGCCCAGAAGGCTGAACTTGAAAGGATGCTCGTCGAGTTTGACGATTCTACGTCGAACCAGCTCACCGTAGTCACCGTAAGCGACCTTGAAGGTTACGATGTCGGAGATTATGCGGTGCGTCTGGGACTGAAGTGGGGCGTCGGCAGCAAGGACTTCAACAATGGAATAGTAGTTCTCGTCAAGCCTAAGGACGGAAACTCCCGGGGAAGGGTGTCGATCAAGGTCGGATACGGCCTGGAAGGCATTCTGCCGGATATAACATGCAACAGGATCATCGAGAATGACATGATTCCGCATTTCCGTGACAATGACTATTATGGAGGTGTCAGGGATGCGTGTATCACTCTGATGAAATACGCCAAGGGTGAAATCTCCGTGAAAAGAGACCGAAGCCAGGAAGAAGACCTGATAACCCTGATGCTGAAGCTGCTGGTTTTCATGTTCTTGCTCTACGTCCTGGTACGTGTCGTCGGCAAGCATTCCGACAATGACGGCAATCTTGGCGGCGGTTCAGGAGGAAGACGAGTCATCATCGGTCCTATGGGCGGATGGGGCGGAAGTTCCCGTGGCTCCTCTTGGGGTGGCGGCGGTTTCGGTGGAGGCGGCTTCGGCGGTTTCGGCGGAGGCTCTTTCGGAGGCGGCGGAGCAAGCGGCTCCTGGTAGGACTACATCGTAGAAATAATCTCCAGAGAATATATGAGGGCATTGGCTATCCAGTCGGTGCCCTTTATCATTATCTCAGGGCAGATTCCGGCCGAAGCCAGAAGGAGACAGCAGACGGCCAGCATTATCAGCATGCTGGAGAGCGGCATCGCAATCAGGTTTGTGATGAGGAAATACACCGGGAAAGTGCCGAACTTCAGCCAGACCAGAGGGGCTGTGAAGAGCTGGCATGAGATCGAGAGCGAAGCCATGTCCCATATCTTTTTCGTGACGGAGAAGCCGGCGGGGGCCGGATACCATGATTTCATCTTAGGGAAGACGAAGGTGATTCCTGCCATCGCCAGATATGACAGCTGGAATCCTGCCGACGAGAATACCGACGGGTTCAGCATCAGTTGTATGGTGAGTGCTGCGCAGAGTATCAGTGCAGGCCTCTGCGGCCGGTTCAGCAGCAGGGAGGTTTCGCGCAGCAGTATGAACAGGAAAGCTCTCACTATCGACGGAGAGGCCCCTGTGGCGATAGCGTATGTCCCGGAAACTCCGATGATCATAAGAAATCTGATCCGGCGGGCCGCAGGGCTGAAGCCGATTATCGTCGTCGTCCATAGGAGTATCATGTAGATCACTCCAAGATGCAGCCCCGACAATGCCAGGATGTGGGAAGCCCCAGCTGCCCTGAAGGCTGAGCTGACGTTCCGGGAGATTCCGGTCCTGTCGCCGGTAAGCAGCGCTTTCACCAGGGGAGCGGTGGTCTCGCCGTCGAACCCGGTCCTGTCGATCAGTGCCGAGATTCCGGAAACATGGGCCCGGCTCCCGGCTTCGGCGATGTCTCCGATGCCGTCAGTCATGGCGCAGAACAGCCCGCACAGCAGGAACAGCATCATGACGGCCAAGGGCTTGCGAGGTCTTCTAAGGCACATCAAACCCGCCGATATCGCAAGGACAGAGCCTGAGATGCCGGCAAACATGTACATTTGAGACAGCGCCTGATGCGGGGCTTCGGGAGAGAGAAGGGCAGCAACAAGATACACGCCGCCCGCGATGCCCGCCACAAACGGAACCGATAATCCCACTATGTCTTCCGCCACGTCCATTGGTTTCCTGTTTTGTTTGCTAAAATAGTGATTCTTTTTTAACTTTGCACCCTGTTTTAAGATAATAAGTAAGAGATGATAATTCTTGTAATCAATTGCGGCAGTTCTTCTATCAAGTACCAGTTGCTTGACATGAAGTGCGACGACGTGTATGACCTCATAGCCAAAGGTATAGTAGAGAAAATCGGACTTCCGATGGGAGTCTTCCAGTATAGCCCTGCGAAGGGTGACAAGATCGTCACGGAACTTGAGATTCCTGACCATAAGATAGGCATGAAGCTCGTCCTTGACGCCCTTACTGACAAGGAGCACGGAGTCCTCAATTCTATCGAGGACATCGAGGCCGTAGGCCACAGGATCGTGCATGGCGGCGAGTTCTTCTCATGCAGCGCCCTCGTGGACGAGGACGTGCTCAAGAAGATCGAGTACTGCTGCGACTTCGCTCCGCTCCACAACCCTGCCCACCTCCTCGGCATCCGTGCCGTGCAGCAGGTTCTCCCTGAGGTTCCGCAGGTCGTGACCTTCGATACTGCATACCACCAGACTATGCCAGACTATGCGTACATGTACGCTCTTCCGTACTCATATTACGAGAAATACCGTATCCGCCGTTACGGTGCGCATGGTACCAGCCACCAGTTCGTAGCCCAGAAGGGCGCCAAGTTCTGCGGCGTCGACCTTGACAACTCCAAGATCATCACCTGCCACCTCGGCAACGGAAGCTCGATCACCGCTATCGTCAATGGCAAGGTTATCGACACGTCCATGGGCTTCACCCCTCTCGAGGGCATGATCATGGGTACCCGCGTCGGAAACATCGATGCAAACGTCATCCCTTACATCATGAAGAAGGAGAATCTTTCTCCGGACGAGGTGACAACCCTCATCAACAAGAAGAGCGGTTTCCTCGGTCTTTCAGGAGTTTCATCCGACGCCCGCGACCTCGACGAGCGCGCAAATGCCGGCGACTACAAGTCGAAGCTCGTCTTCAAGAAGCTCACTTTCGACATCATAAAGAACATAGGACAGTTCGTGGCCGAGATGAACGGTGTCGACCTTATCGTCTTCACTGGCGGTATCGGCGAGCATAACAACCGTCTCCGCCGTCGCGTATGCGAGAACCTGACCTATCTCGGACTCAAGTTCGACTATGAGGCCAACAAGGCCTTCGGCGAGGATGCCATCATCTCTCTCCCGGATTCCAAGGTCAAGGTTGCCCTTATCACCACGGACGAGGAGCTCGTGATCGCAAGGGATACTATGCACATTGTAAATTCAATAGAAGAATAAGATATTATGATCACAAAATTCTCTGACGTATTCGCCGAACTTAAGGCAAACAATATCTGCAAGAGACTCATCGCCGCATGGGCAGTGGACGAGCATACCATCGAGGCAGCCGGCAAGGCAGTCGACCTCGGTTTCGTCAAGGCTACCCTCGTAGGTGACGAGGCTATGATTAAGGATGTCTGCTCTAAGAATGGCATCGACATCGCCAAATTCGAAATCGTCAATGAGCCTGTAGAGCTCAAGGCTGTTGCCAAGGCCGTACAGATGGTTCATGACAAGGAAGGCGATGTCCTCATGAAGGGTCTTTGCTCTACCGACAAGTTCCTTCGCGCCATCCTTAACAAGGAGACCGGACTTCTTCCTCCTAAGGGCCTTCTCAGCCACGTAGGTGTCATCGAGAACCCTAACTACCACAAGCTTATCTTCCTTACTGACATGGCTGTCATCCCTGCTCCTGAGTTCAGGCAGAAGGTCAAGATGACCGGCTTCGTTACCGGAGTTGCCAAGTCTTTCGGAATCTCCAAGCCTAAGGTTGCCTTCATCGCAGCTTCAGAGCAGATGCTCGACTCCATGCCTGCATGCATCGAGGGCGCAATGCTCGCCAAGATGTGTGACCGCGGCCAGATCCCTGGCTGCATCGGTGACGGTCCTCTCGCCCTTGACGTAGCTATCGATGAGGAAGCAGTTCAGATCAAGAAGCTCGTCAGCCCTGTCGCCGGTGATGCTGACTGTCTTGTATTCCCTAACATCGAGTCAGCAAACGTATTCTGGAAAACCAACTCCAAGCTTTGCAACGGAGTGAAGCAGGCCGGAATGCTCGTCGGAACCACAGCTCCTTGCATCCTTGCAAGCCGCGCCGACAGCGCCGACACCAAGCTCAACTCCATAGCTGAAGCAGTGATGTTCGTGAAATAAATAAATCCCGTTACCTGAACAGGTCTCGGGATGGAATATTAGAGCCATGGTCTCGGCGCAGTTCGCGGAAGAGTGTCTTCGTATAGCGGGCAAAGCCGGGACCTTTCCATGTACTGGTGTTCGTGAGGAACACCCAGCATTCCCCGTCAGGGAAATACCATACCAGGGCTGAAGTGCCGGAGAACGTGCCGGTCCTTGTCCAGCCGGAGGACGGCTCGGTGTCATTCCAGCCGAGGGAGAATGTCTCCTTGTCGAAATACTCCGTCATCGAGTCCACGCTCTCTTTCGAGATTATGTCCGGGATCTCCGGACGGCCGTCGATCGAAGCCACGAACAGTGCCAGTTCGGCCGATGATCCGACCCATGCTCCTGCTCCTGCGAGAGAGGTGATGTCGTTGCCTCCATAGCATCTTACGACCGAGTCTCCGCTGTTGTTGTATTCTTGTACCAGCGGCTCGTTGTCAGGGACGTAATAGCGTGCCTCGTTCTTGTATTTGTCTTTGTAATAGTTCTTTGCGATATGCATGTCGTAGCATCCGGCCGGCCTCAGCACGTTCTCCTGGATGAAGTCCTCGTATGACTGCCCGCTGACCTTCTCTATGACCATGCTCAGTATCATGTAGCCGAGATTGGAGTAGGCCTGCGATGTGCCGGGAACATAGCCGAGCCTGCGCCTGAGCACGCATCGGAGGAGTGTCTCATGGTCCGGAGGAGTAGCGAGTCCGTTGTTGACCATGATCGAGCGTGTGGCGAACATGGGGTCTCCGCCCCATACCTTGAATCCGGCCTTGTGGCGCAGCAGGTCTTCCACGGTTATCCTGTAGTAGTTCCTGTCGCTGATGGAACGAAGGTAGCTCTCGTCGTCCAGTATCCTGCCGGGCCCGAATACGGTGTCTTTGAGAGAGAGCAGTCCTTTCTCCTGGAGGACCATGACTCCGACCGCGGTGATAAGCTTCGAGACTGAGGCCATCCTCATTATGTTGGATGGCTGCATCCTTATGCTCATCTCTTCGTCGGCCCATCCGAATCCCTTGGAGTAATACAGGGAATCGTTGCGCATGATCGATAGCTGGGCACCTTTGAGGCCCCATTGCTGCATATAGTTGCGTACCTTTCTCTCCATCCTTGACAGAGATGAGGTATCGGACATTTCATTTGTGAGTACTTCGTTGAGACTGACCGTAGCCGTCGACTCCGTTGCTTTCCTTCCGGAACAGATGCTTATGACAACCAGCAACATGGCCGCCAGGCTAAGGGTCATCAGGTGGGTTTTCTTCATCGGATAATCCCCATTTTCTTTCCAACTTCGATGATTAGGTCGGCCGTACCCTCGATCCCGAGGATGGAGGAGTCCACGCAGAGGTCATAGTTCGATGCCATGCCCCAGTTACCGAATGTGAAATAGTTGTAATATGTCTCGCGGGTGCGGTCTTTCTTGGCGATAAGCGCTCTGGCGTCGTCCTCGCTCATCTTTTCACGGTCGGCGACCCTCTTTATCCTGTACTCCAGAGGCGCGCTGATGAATACGTCCAGGCATTTCATGTCCCTGAGTATATAGTCGGAGCAGCGGCCGATTATTATGGCCGAGTCCTTGCTGGCTATCTCGCGGATCACGTCGCTCTGAATCTTGAACAGGGCGTCGTCGTTGACATAGTTCTGGCTGACCTCATATCTCCATGGCGCGAAGAATGATGACATGGAGAACATGCTGCGTTTCTCGTCGCTTCTCTTGAAGAGTTCCTTCGAGAATCCGCTTTCCTCGGCGGCCCTTGAGATAAGCTCGTTGTCATAGACCTTGATCCCAAGTTTTTCGCCTATGGCCTTGGCTACGAATCCGCCTCCGCTGCCGAACTGACGTCCGATGTTGATGATAGTATTCATGACGCTTAGATTTTACTTCCGAGAATAGACGGGTCGTCGCCGTCCTTGAGATTGCGCAGCTTGCGTACGAGTCCTACGGCGAGTATTGCCGTGAGGATTGCTGCAAGCGAGTCAGAGATAGGGAAACTGTACCAGACACCCATCTCCGAACCTGTGATTCCCGGAAGTATGTAGATACACGGGACAAGGAACAGAAGCTGTCTGGACAGGGATAGGAAGATGGACTTGTGGACCATTCCAAGACACTGGAAAAGGTTTGTGGTGACCATCTGGAAACCGACGATAGGGAAGGCGACGTTCATCGCCCTGATGCCTGTTATCGCGAGTTTCTTCAGTTCCGGGTCGTTGGTGAATATCGACACGACCGGCCCGGAAAGGAATTCTGATATTATGAAGCCGAGCAGGGTGACCAATGTCGCCCAGAAGGCTGTCAATGTATATACTTCTTTTACTCTGGAGTATAGTCTTGTTCCGTAGTTGTAGCCGGCGATAGGCTGCATTCCCTGGTTGAAGCCCATCACTGTCATCACGAACATGAACGAAATCTTGTTTACGATTCCGTATGCTCCGATAGCGAGGTCTCCGCCGTATTTAAGCAGCTGCTGGTTGATGAAAAGAATTACGATGCAGCTGGCGAGATTCATCAGGAACGGTCCCATGCCTATCGCAAGCGAGTCCCTGGCTATCCTGATATCGAGGACCAGCTTTTTAGGTATGTGCAGGAACCTCTCCTTGTTAAGGAAGTATTTCAGGGTGAAGACCATCGCAAGTGTCTGGCAGATGACGGTGGCTGTCGCGGCGCCCCTGATTCCCATGCCGAGTCCATAGATCATCACCGGGTCGAGTATGGCGTTGGAAATCACCGTAAACAGGGTAAGCCCCATCGCGAGCTTCGGGTTTCCGGACGACCTGATCACGCTGTTCAGTCCGAAATACAAGTGGGTGAC
>JAFZTP010000068.1 GCA_017618815.1 Bacteroidales bacterium
GTGCTCGGAATCGGCGCCGAGGAGGCAGAATACAAGTTCGGCTTCATCATCAACGCCTTCAAGTTCGGCGCTCCGCCTCACGGTGGCCTTGCCTTCGGTTTCGACCGCGTATGCGACCTCTTCGGCGGCAGCGATTCTATCCGTGACTACATCGCCTTCCCTAAGAACAACCAGGGACGCGACGTAATGATCGATTCCCCTTCAGAGATCGACCAGATCCAGCTCGACGAGCTTCAGATAAAGACAGACGTCAAAGTCGAATAATTCAGCCTTTGACGTCCGGTCATTGTTTTCCCTTCCGGGTATTGCTGCTTTTTTAGAGAAGCTCCAGTACCTGGAGGCACATCCTTGTGTTGTGGTAAGGACATTTCCAGAATCCGGCCTTGTCCTTTGCGATATCCGGCTTGCCTGAAGCGTCGCACGCCCAGTACCATTCGCCGTTCTTGGCGTCCACAAGATTCTCCTTGATGTAGTTCCAGCAGGCGAGAGCGCGCTCAGCGCCGTCGTTGTCGTTGTGGTACTTCCAGAGCCACAGGTTGCCGACCACATTCTCGGCCTCTACCCACCACTGGCGGCTGTCGTCATCCTTCTCATACTTGAGGGAGCCGTCCTTGTTGAGTCCTTCGAGGCCGGCCTTGGCCATCTTGAGGGCTGCAGGTCTTACCTTGGCTACGAGATCGACATCATGCAGGTCGAAAGCAGCCTCGAGTGCGAGCCATGAGGTCTCGATGTCATGACCATATGACCATGTGCCCGGGATGACTGACCAGTCAGCATTGAAATAAAGGTTCAGGTGGCCGGTCTTGGCGTCCATGATCTTGTCTATGATAAGGTCCAGGAGAGCCTTCGAACGGGCTTTGAGGGTCTTGTCAGGCCAGATTCTGTATAGGTTTGCGTATGCTTCGAGCAGATGGAGATGAGAGTTCATCGTCTTGGCTGCGTTGATGTCATGGTCGCTTAGGGTCATGTCGTCGAGCGGGCTGAAATCGCGGGCGAGAGCCTCGATGTATCCTCCGTTTTCCTTGTCTGCGAATTCTCTTTCAATCAGGGTATATATGTTCTTTGCTGCCTTGAATGCTTCGTCGTCTCCGGAGACTGAGTAATACTCGCTGAGGCCGTAGATAGCGAATGCCTGTGAATAAAGCTGCTTCTTGGTCTCGAGCCTTACGCCTTCGGAAGTGAGGGACCAATAGACACCTCCAAATCTATGGTCGAGGAAATGTTCTGTGAAATATTCTTTTGCGCGGGCTGCGGCAAGCAGATACTCTTTCTTTCCTGTCGCCTTGAATGCGGCGGAATAAGCCCACATTATACGTGCATTAAGGATGACTCCTTTGGGGGCTTCCGCATCGACGGTGCCGTCGCCGGCGATTCTTCCGAGGAATCCCCCGTAAGGGTTTTTCATCTTGTCGCTCCAGAAACGGAGGATGTTGTCTTCAAGGTTCGCCTTGACTTCCTTGATAAAGAGTTCAGTATTCATACGCTTAAAATTTAAAAGGTCTATTTATAATCATTGAAGCCCTGCAGGGTGGTTCCTGTCAGGAAATCATGGTATGTCTTGTCATCTTTCGGACAGATCATCAGCACGTCCGGGGTATCTACGACAATGTAGTCTTCGAGCCCCTTCAGAGCGATCATCTTCTTCTTGTCGGTAGAAAGTATGATGGTGTTCTTCACGCCGTCCAGATACTGCGGTCCGCAGTTGGCGGCGTTGCCCTCATCGTCCTTCCCCGGGAAAGTGGAGTAGATCGCATCCCAGCTGTCCACGTCGCACCAGCCGAAGTCGGCCGGGTACAGCCAGGCGATCTCTGTCTTTTCCATGACACCATAGTCGATGGACAGCTTGTTGCAGTCAATGTAGGCCTTCTCGATGAAAGCCTTCTCGGAGTTGGTTCCGATCGCCCCTTCCCATCCTAGGAAAAGCCCCGTGATCTGCGGGATGAAGCGTTCGCACTCCTCTTTGATGACAGAAGCCTGCCAGACGAAGATACCTGAATTCCAGAAGAATTCTCCACTTTTCCAGAACACCTCGGCCAGCGCGGGGTCCGGCTTCTCCGTGAAGGTCTTCACCTTGACAGGTCCGTCGGAATTCTTCGGGATTCTGCCTCCGGAGGCCTGGATGTAACCGTAATTCGGGTCAGGCCTGCTCGGCACGACGCCGATGGTCATGAGTACTTTGTTCTTTTCGGCGTAGTCCAGGGCGCTGGCGAGGGTCTTGCGATACTTCTCCTCGTCATAGATGATCTGGTCCGCAGGGACCATGGCTATCACGGCGTTCGGATTACGCTTGATGATGGAATAAGTGGAATAAACCACGCACGGCGCCGTCTTGCGGCCATGCGGCTCCAGAAGCAGGTTCTCAGGGCTGAGCTCAGGAATCTGCTCCTGCACGAAAGAACTGAATCTTTCGAGAGTGACTATAAGAATATTCTCAACAGGCACAAGCGACTTGCAACGGTCGTAGGTGGTTCTGACAAGAGACTTGCCTTCCCCGGCTATGTCGAGAAACTGCTTCGGCCTGTCTTCGCGGCTCATCGGCCAGAAATGGTTGCCATAACCTCCGGCCATTATCACGCAGTACTGGTTATAGGTCATATAGTGTCGTATGTGTTTTTTTTAATAATATATCGGTACGAAGGCTGACGGGAAATAAGCTATCTCCGTTTTCCCTCCGTCCAGTGTCACTGCAATCACGTCGAAAAAGACTTCCCGGAATCCCTGCCCGCCTCCCTTGCCGTTCAGGTACTTGTTGGCTGCGGCGACCATCCTTTTCTGCTTGGTCCATCCGACGTTCTCCTCGGGGCTTGCCGAAACCGGCGCCACCCTTGTCTTTACCTCAACAAAATGTATTCCATCAGGAGCCTGCGAGATAATGTCAAGCTCAAGATGTCCTCCCCTCCAGTTCCTCTCCAAAACAGTATGTCCCAACCCCTCCAGATAGCGGCAGGCGGTGTCTTCGCCATATCGCCCCGCTATCGTTCTCCCGCGTCCTTCCATCACTCGAACTCCACTATCGTCACGCCCGAACCGCCGAACTGTATGTGTTCATCCCTGACGGACTTCACGCCCGGCATCGTCCGAAGCATCTTCTGTATCTCTTCATGCAGCACTCCGGTTCCCTTTCCATGCACGATCCTCACGCTCGACATGCCGAGCATTATGGCATCGTCCGCATATCTCATCACTTTCTCCAGCGCATCCGGAAGCCTTTCTCCGCGGACATCCAGCTCCGGCTTGAAATTGAGCTTCCTTTCGGTTATCGCCGCGTCATGCACCTGCATCGGCCTGTAGGCCGGAGCAGAATCCTTGACTGCGCTGCGGTATTCGTTGGAACTTATCCTCTCAACCCTGTCGAGAGGCAGCTTGCTGCTGATGTTGCCTATTATAACCGTGACGGCCTTGTTGGAGACCTTCGATACTTCTCCTACCATGCCGTTGTCCACTATCCTTACCTTTTCCCCTACCTTGAGAGGTCCGTTCCGGAACGCTTCCTGCCTCTCCTCCACCGGGGCGGCCTCCGCATTCTTTCCTGCTCGCCTGGCCTTCCTTGCCCTTTCCTTCTCCTGGCGCTCGTTGAGCTTCTTCAGCTTGTCCTCGAGGTACTGCTCCCTTGTCTCCTTCTCCTGCTCTTTCTTCCTTGTCAGCGCGCCCAGAAATCCCTGAAGCTCGTTCCTGGCCTCGCGGGTCCTTTCCTTCTCGGCCTGGGACTCCTTGATGTCGCGGATCGTCTTCTCGATCTCGCGGTTCGCCTGGCGTATCATGTCCTCGGCCTTCTGGCTGGCCTCGTCGATGATTTCCTTGCGCAGTTTCTTTATGTCCTCAAGCTCTTTCTGGTATTTCCCGGTGATGTTCTCCAGAGTCTTGTCCGTGTTGCGGATCTTCTCCAGTTTCTCGTCCAGAGCCTTCCTGCTGCGGGCGATCTTGCGCAGGTTCCTCTCAATCCCGACATATTCCTCTCCGGCCCTGCTTTCCGCGTCCTTCACAATCTCTTCCGGAAGTCCCATCTTCCTCGCCAGCTCGAAGGCGAACGAGTTGCCGGGGAGGCCCATCTCCAGCTTGAAGAGGGGAGCGATGTTCTTGGCGTCGAACTGCATCGCGCCGTTGACCACTCCGCTGTCGGCCCTAGAAGCATAGAGCTTAAGGTTGGTGTAGTGGGTGGTTATGACTCCATAGACTCCGCGCCTGTCCAGCTCGCTCAGTATGGCCTCGGCGATGGCTCCGCCGGCCGCCGGCTCCGTGCCTGACCCGAACTCGTCGATCAGCACCAGCGTCCGGTTGTCAGCGACTGCCAGCATCTGCTTCATGGTGTCGAGGAACGAGCTGTATGTACTAAGGTCATTGTCGATCGACTGTCCGTCTCCGATATCGACCATCACCCTGTCGAACACCGCCATCTCCGAAGTCTCGGACGTCGGTATGAGCATGCCCCACTGGAACATGTACTGGAGCAGTCCGACTGTCTTCAGGCAGACAGACTTTCCTCCGGCGTTCGGTCCTGAGATCAGCAGTATATGCTTCGCAGGGGTCAGGGTACATGTCAGCGGAACTATTTCCTTGCCCTCGCGCTTGAGGGTCTTCTCGAGCAGCGGATGTCTCGCGCGGCGCAGCTGCATCTCTCCCTCTTCGGAGATTATCGGCATGCCGGCGATATGGTCCAGGGCCGTCTGGGCCTTGGCGATTATGAAATCGAGCTCGCAGATGCATCTGGCTCCTTCGAGGAGTTCCGGTACATACGGTCGTACGAAGTCGCTGAATTCGTACAGAATCCTGGCGATCTCGCGGCCCTCTGCGAAATGCAGCTCATTTATCTCGTTCTCCAGCTCAATGATCTCGGCAGGCTGGATGAAGGTAGTCTTTCCGGAGGAGGACTCGTCGTATACGAAACCCTGGATCTTGCGCTTGTTGGCCGAATTGACAGGGATCAGCATCTTGCCGTCGCGGATTGCGACTCCGGCGTCCTCTTCCACGATCCCTTCCTGCTGGGCTTTCTTCAGAATGGCTCCGATCCTCTTGGAGATAGCGCCCTCCTTGTCCTTGAGACTGCGACGTATTTCGTAGAGGCTGTCCGAAGCGGTGTCCTTTACGTTGCCGTATTTGTCGAGTATGATGTCGATCCTGCGCTGGACCTCAGGGAAGCTTACGATTCCTGAGACCATCTTTGAGAGGTTCGGGTATATGCCGTCCTTGATGTTGGCGAAGAACCCGGTCACCTTGCGCATGGTCTCCATCATGGTCCTGAGTTTTCCGAGGGAGAGCAGGTCGATGTTGGCTCCTTCGCCCTGTAGTATTGTCAGGAAGCCCGTGCAGTCGACGTATCCGCTCGAAGGGAAACTGTCTTCGAACATCACGATCAGCCTCATCTCATCGGTGAGAAGAAGCCTTTTGCGTATTTCTGCAGGATCTGTGGAGAATTCCTCCGTAGCGACTCTCTGGACAGCATAGTCTGTACTGCACCGGTCGGAAATAGCTTTCCGTATCCTGTCAAACCCCAATTTCGCCTCAAGCCGGCTGTCTATGTTACTGCCCTTTTCCAATATCAATTCTTGTTTTCAAGCTCGCCGCCCTGTCCCGAAAAAGCTTTCCCCAGGAGCAGCTTAAGTTCATTCATGTTTTCTATGTGCGTGACGGCACCGCGGTGGATGAACGACACGTTTCCGGTCTCCTCGGAGACCACGATCACATCAGCGTCCGATACTTCGGATATTCCGATAGCCGCCTTGTGGCGCATACCGAAACTTGCCGGGATGTCCTGCCTGTCGGTGATCGGCAGGGTGCAGCGGGCGGCCACTATACGGCTGCCCTTTATGATCATCGCTCCGTCATGGAGCGGAGAGTTCTTGAAGAAGAGGTTGAGGATCAGCCTCCTGCTGATGGTCGCATCGATCTTGTCCCCGGTCTCCGCGATGTAGCCCAGGTCGTCGGTGTGCGGGAAGACTATCAGGGCTCCCGTCTTGCTGTCCGACATGGTGCGGCAGGCCTCTGCGACTTCGTTGAGGTCGGCTGTCTCAAGGTTCTGGACCTTCTTGCCGAACAGTTTCTCGATTATGACCCTGGACTTTGCGCTGAGCTTGGTCTCGGATCCGATCCTGTAGAGGAAGTGGCGGATCTCGGGCTGGAATATTATGATCAGCGCAAGCACGCCGACATCGATGAACGTTCCGAGCAGCGAGCTCATCAGCTTCATGTCAAGCGCATCCACGATCACCATCAGGATGTAGATCGCGATGACTGCGACGAAGATGTTCAGGGCTGAGGAATTCCTTATCCAGCGGAACGCAATGAAGATGATCAAGGCAACCAGAAGGATGTCCAGGATGTCCGCCAGAGATACGTTCAGTATGTCAAAAACGCCGAGAATCATATCTAAGACAAATGTAATCAAAATATTCCACAAAAGAAATACCTCTTTATATATGTCAAAAAATTATCGAAAAGTGATTGAAAATTAAATAAATAATCGTACCTTTGCGGTCCGCAATAAGTATGCGGAAAACGTAAAGTATTATTAAACAATTAATTAACAAACCAATGCCTGGATTAATTGGAAAGAAAATCGGAATGACTTCCGTTTTCGGTGCCGATGGAAAAAATATTCCATGCACCGTTATTGAGGCTGGTCCATGTGTTGTTACGCAGGTTCGTACAGTAGAGAAAGATGGTTATGCCGCTGTACAGCTTGCCTATGACGAAACTACAGAAAAGCATGCCAGCGCCCCGCTCAAAGGGCATTTTGAAAAGGCAGGAACCACTCCTAAGCGTAAGCTTGTCGAATTCCCGGCAGACTTCAAGGGAGAGCTTAAGCTCGGCGACACCGTTGCACTCGCAGATGTTTTCGAAGAAATGCAGTACATCGATGTAGTCGGTACTTCTAAGGGTAAAGGATTCCAGGGCGTTGTTAAACGTCATGGTTTCGCAGGAGTCGGCGGCACGACCCACGGTCAGCACAACCGTCTTCGTCACCCTGGTTCAATGGGTGCATCATCATGGCCTTCACGTGTATTCCCTGGAATGCGCATGGCTGGTCATATGGGCAACGAGCGCGTGAAGATCATGAATCTTCCGGTCATCAAACTTATCCCTGAGAACAATCTCATCGTAGTAAAGGGCTCCGTTCCTGGAGCTAAGGGTTCTTATCTGATTTTGGAGGCATAAGACTATGGAATTGAAAGTATTGAAAATTGACGGAACCGAGTCAGGAAAGACCGTTGTTCTCGACGAGAAGGTATTCGGCGTAACTCCGAATGACCACGCAATCTATCTCGATGTAGTCCAGTACCTCGCAAATCAGCGTCAGGGTACCGCTAAGACCAAGGACAGAAGCGAAGTTGCTTACAGTACCAAGAAGCTTGGACGCCAGAAAGGCGGCGGTGGCGCACGTCACGGTAGCTTGAAGGCTAACATCTTCGTAGGTGGTGGACGCGTATTCGGTCCTAAGCCACGCGACTACCGCTTCAAGCTCAACAAGAAGCTCAAACAGCTTGCAAGAGTATCTGCGCTTTCATACAAGGCACAGGAGAACCAGATCACTATCGTAGAGCCGTTCACCATGGACGCTCCTAAGACCAAAGAGTTCCTCTCAATCCTTTCAGCTATCAAGGCTGGATCAAGGAAGGTGCTCGTAGTTCTTCCTGAGAACTCTGCAAACATCTATCTTTCATCACGTAACCTCCCTGAGGTAAAGGTCATCACTGTTGACGAACTCAACACTTACGCTGTAATGAACTCAAACGCAGTCGTATTCGTTGACGGAGTACAGGATATTCTCGCCTCAAGAGTTAACAGCTAAAAGACGCAAGAGATGGGAATTATTATTAAGCCAATAGTAACAGAGAAGTTGACGGCTCAGGGCGAAAAGTTGAACCGTTACGGTTTCATCGTAGACCGTTCTGCAAACAAACTTCAGATCAAGTCTGCTGTGGAGCAGATGTACAATGTTGTCGTTACTGACGTCAACACTGTCAACTACCACGGTAAGAAGAAAGCACGTTTCACCAAATCAGGTCTTCTCAAGGGCCGCGCAAATCACTATAAGAAAGCTTATGTGACTCTCGCCGGCGGTGACAAGATCGATTTCTATGCAAATATTTAAGGAGGGATAGGCTATGGCAATGAAGAAATACAAACCGGTGACTCCCGGTCAGAGAAACAAGGTAATCAGCGCATTTGACGACATTACCTGCAAGAAGCCTTACAAGGGCTTGCTTGAGCCTATCAAGAAGTCAGGCGGACGTAACAACACCGGTCAGATGACCATGCGTTACATCGGCGGCGGTCACAAGAGAATGTACCGTATCATCGACTTCCTCCGCGACAA
>JAFZTP010000069.1 GCA_017618815.1 Bacteroidales bacterium
GGCTGACGAAATCAGCACCTCCACTACCCTGCTGGACTTCTCCTCGATGACGCTTGACATCACGGAACTGCCGAACATCGTTATGAACATGAAAATTATGATGCCCATGATAAGGGAAATGCCCATGTAGATTCCGGATTCAGAGATGGACTCGTTGCCCTCGTCGTCAAGAGTATATTCCTTTACAGGAGCCTTGAACGAGATCTCGTCCATGATGGCCGCAAGATTGTCAATATTGTAGCTCTCGATCCTATAAGCCTCCACGGCATCCTCCACCTTATTGGCGACAAGCGAGCTGAAATCGATTCCAAGAGGAGTCTTCGAATAAATCTGCACGCTGGTCGACTTGGTTGAAGGATCAAGCGGAGAGATGAGCACCATTCCGTCAAGGCCGGCCTTGTCGAGCCCCAGTTTGAGCGAATCCGGATTGGCAGACGAATAGTCCACGAAATCTTTTGTGGTCACGGAGTCGAGATATGGCATGCATATGCCTGACTGGTCTACGACGGCAATACGCTTCATCTCCTCGTTGGTATTCTTGAGCATGATGATCTCGAGCACTACGAAGAACGCAGCGAAAAGGATAGGAACCACGAAAGTCGTGATAAGGAATGATTTCTTCTTGACCTTGGTAAGGTATTCCCTTGATATGACTGTACTTATAGTTCTGAAATTCATGGCTATTCCTCCGTTACAAGTTTAATGAAAATATCGTTCATGCGCGGGATCAGCTCCTTGAAGGAATTGACGCATGCCCCGTTGGAAATGATAGAAGAAAGCACGTCATTGTTAGACACGCCCTCCTGAAGGCTGAGCACTGCAGTGTGCCTGCCGGAATTGTCCACGTCGGAAAGCACCGAATAGAGACCCTGTACAGGCTCCAGCGAATTGTCTCCGGTATAGATGAGCTCGATATTGTTGTTGCCGTAACGGTGACGGATCTCGTCCACTCCGCCCGTGATTACGAGCTTGGACTTGTTGATCAGGGCGATGTTGTCGCAAAGTTCCTCGACAGACTCCATGTTATGGGTAGAGAGAATTATCGTAGCGCCCTCGTCCTTGAGCCTGAGGATCTCTTTCCTGATAAGTTCGGCGTTGACCGGGTCGAATCCCGAGAAAGGCTCGTCAAGGATCATCAGGGAAGGATTATGAACCACGGTAGTGATGAACTGTACTTTCTGGGCCATACCCTTGGACAGTTCCTCGACTTTCTTCTTCCACCAGTCCTGGATGCCGAAACGGACGAACCACTCCTTAAGGGCCTTCTGGGCATCTCTGTGGGACATTCCCTTAAGCTGGGCGAGATACATCGCCTGTTCTCCGACTTCCATCTTGCGATAAAGTCCTCTCTCCTCAGGAAGATAGCCGATCTTTTCTACGTCTCTCTGAGTGATAGGGCGGCCGTCGAACATGACCTCGCCCCCGTTCGGTATGGTTATCCTGTTGATGATACGGATAAGCGTCGTCTTACCCGCACCGTTCGGACCCAGCAATCCGAAAATCTTGCCTTTCGGGATCTCGACAGAGACATGGTCCAAAGCGACCTTCTCCCCGAAATTCTTGCAGATTTCTGTACACGTTAAAATATTCATATCAGCAGTATTTAAGATTTCAATTCAAGATCTTGGCGACCAGTTCCATGAGCATCTGCTGAGGAGTAGCCTCGCCGGCATCTCCGCCTTTCCCCTTATAGTCATATTCTTCGAGCAAAGACATGACCCTCAGACACTTGGCCACGGGATAATTCAGCACCGCGGTGTCATACTCGCGGAAGAAATACGGGTTCACTCCCAGCACCGCCGACTTGATGTCATTGTCAGGACGGGGATTCTTCATCAGCACAGCCTCATATTTCAGTATCCTGTAGAAATGGTTGAACAGCACCGTCGTCACCATCGGCATGGCGAATTTGGGGCTCGAACCGATATAGGCCGCGATTCTCAAAGCTTTCTGGGCATTGTGCATCGAGAGTTCCCTGGTCAGTTCGAACACGCTGAACTGGCGGCTTATGCCTACATTCTTCTCGACATCGGCAGCAGTGACCGCAGTAGTCCCTTCCGGAAGATTCTTGAGCATCTTCTCCGTCTCCAGAGCGATCTTGCCGAGGTCGGTACCGGCCGACTCTCCGAGCAGCGCAGCCGCGTCAGGAGCTATGGTCAAGCCCTTGCTCCTGTAGTATGAGACTATCCATCCGTCGATTTCATAATCCTTGACGGCCGGGGACTCCAGCACGACGCCTTGCTTGGCGATGTTCTTGTAGAGGGCCTTCCTCTTGTCGGCCTTATCTCCATGCATCAGTATCACCAGCACGGTGGACTCCATAGGCTCTTCGCAATATACGGCGAGATCCTCCAGAGACCTCATGTTCTGGGCCTCGCGCACGACCACGAGCCTTCTTTCGGCCATCATTGGATACATCCTTGCTTCAGAAGCTACGGTACCAGCATCGGTATCCAGGCCGTAGAAGATAGTCTGGTTGAAGTCCCTTTCCATGTCTGAAAGGGCTGAGCCGATGATGGCGTCGCAGGCCAGGTCCGCATAGAACGGTTCCTCGCCCATGAGCAGATAGACAGGACTGAAGACGCCATTCTTGACGTCTTCCATAATCTTCCTGCAGGTAGCCTCCGCTGCCTGGTATCCTGCTTGTCTGGCCATATCCTGATAGTTAAGGATTCAAAGATACAAAAAAAAGCCGGAGTATCAACTCCGGCCTTAAGTTTACATTATGAATCTAGGATTATTCGTTATTGCGTTTTTCCCTGTTTCTTACCATTTTTTCTTTCATGAGATCCACACACTCGGTGATAGCCTCCTCAAACGTCCTTGCAGTCCTTTCTATCACGAGATTTTCGCCCGGAACATGGGCCTGGATCTTAGCGCTTTTGTTATCAGGTTTTTCCATCAGGGCCAGCGCAACTTCGACGCTGGTTATCCTGTCATCGAACTTTTCAAGTCTGGCAACTTTCTTATCGACATAATCGAGAAGTTTCTGATCCGCATTAAACTTGATGGATTGTACTCTAATCTCCATTGTTACCTCCTCTTTTTGCCCTTGGATGGGCGCGGTTATACACTTGTTTAAGTTTTTCGATCGAATTATGAGTGTAAACCTGAGTGGCGGCGAGGGACGAATGTCCGAGAAGTTCCTTTATGGAATTCAAATCAGCCCCATTATCCAGCAACTCTGTCGCAAGAGTGTGCCTGAGCATATGTGGCGATTTCTTTCCAGAAATGGAGTCAACCGCTCCCAGCTCCTGACTGATTATCCTTTGCACTGCCATCGGGTAAAGCCTCCGGCCTTTTTCCGTGACAAGCAGAGGATCTTCAGCAGTCCTTTCACCCATCATCGATTCTGTTGCTTGTAAATATAAA
>JAFZTP010000070.1 GCA_017618815.1 Bacteroidales bacterium
CCGAAAGGCATCATGACTATATGCTGCTGATGAGGCACCGCCGCCGAGAAATACGGCAGGAGAAGGGTAAATGCGACCAGCAGGAGGATGGTGACAAGGCAATAGAACCAGCGCTGTCCCTTGACGTAGAAATACCTTGCAACGAGCAAGTCATGGACCAGGAACAACACGAAGAACGGAAGTTCGGCATACCACAGGGAGTAGATTACCTTCCAGTTGAATATCTCGGTCCCGGCTACGGAGCGGAAAAGCGTAAGCACCGGCGGTAAGGCCAGCGCCAGCAGCCAAAGGACTGCATATAGCATATATTCGGTACGCTCCTCTTTTGTCATCGGTCTCTCGCTGCTCCAAATATCATTCCATTCCCTGTCCTTTTATTTTTTTTAAATTTATCTTAACTTTGGAGGGTGAACATAACGTAATAAGATATAACTATGGAATACAGGCTTTTAAGCGCCGCGGAGATCGCGACGCTGGAGAACAATGGCTGCCGCTGTGATGACTGGACCAAGGTCAAGGCGGCCTGGGGCAAAGACTCCTTTACTGACCACATTACCGACACCGAGTTCTCGGGGGATATCCGGCTGGGACGTTTCGACAATACGATAACCCTTCCGGGCGGATTTTCAAGGCACAGCCGCATCAGCAAGGCCTGCCTTCATAATGTAACCGTCAGCGACAACTGTTTCATCAACAACATAGGCGAATACATCGCCAACTATGAGATCGGGGAGAACTGCGTCATCGACAACGTGGCCCTTATCACGGTTGACGGCAGAAGCACCTTCGGCAACGGCGTGGAAGTCTCCGTCCTCAACGAGACCGGAGGCCGCGAAGTAGCGATTTCTGACAAGCTCAGCGCCCACATCGCATATGTGATGGCCATGTACAGGCACCGTTCCAACCTTCATGACCGACTCGAAGAGATTACCCGCAACTATGCGGAGAAACATGCCTCCGAGACCGGAACCATAGGAAAGGACGTGACTATCCGCAACTGCAGCAGCATAATCGCTGTGCGCATCGGCGACTGCGCCAGGATAGAAGGCGTACGTAAGCTCCGCAACGGAAGCATCAACAGCAACGCCAGCGATCCCGTACATGTAGGCAGCGGCGTGATTGCGAATGATTTCATAATCTCCAGCGGGGCCCATGTAGAGGACAACGCGATGCTCGACCGATGTTTCGTGGGTCAGGCCTGCCGCCTGGGCCATGGATATTCAGCCTCGGATTCGCTGTTCTTCAGCAACTGCCAGGGCGAAAACGGAGAGGCCTGTGCAATCTTCGCCGGTCCGTTTACGGTGACCCACCACAAATCGACTCTGCTGATCGCCGGAATGTTCTCGTTCATGAATGCAGGCTCCGGCTCGAACCAGAGCAACCATATGTACAAGCTCGGTCCGATCCATCAGGGGACCCTCGAGAGGGGCGCGAAGACAACTTCGGATTCATATATACTCTGGCCTTCCAGGGTCGGCGCTTTCTCCCTCGTGATGGGACGCCACGTGACCAACTCGGATACGAGCAACCTTCCGTTCTCATACCTGATAGAGAAGAACAATACCACCTTCCTCGTCCCTGGTGTCAACCTGAGGAGCGTGGGTACCATCCGTGATGCGCAGAAGTGGCCTAAGCGAGACGCCCGCAAGGACCCGTGCAAGCTGGACTTCATCAACTACAACCTCCTCAGCCCATATACCATCCAGAAGATGTTCAAGGGACTGAAGACCCTACGCAACCTGGTCTATGCATCAGGAGAGCTGACAGACATCTATTCATTCCACAGCACCAAGATTGCAAACAAGGCGCTTCGCAAAGGTATCGGTTTCTATGAGACCGGAATAAAGAAATTCTTGGGCAACTCCCTCATAAAGAGGCTGGAGGACCTGCCTGCAGGAGCTTCCGACGCAGAAATCCAGAAGATGCTGAAGCCGGATACCGAGATCGGACACGGCCACTGGGTCGACATAAGCGGCCTCATCGCTCCAAAATCGGAGGTGGACAGGCTGCTCGACAGGATCGAGAACAACGAGATCAACACTCTCAAGGACATAAATGCCGAGTTCGGCAAGATTCACCAGAATTACTACACCTACGAATGGACTTGGGCCTATGACAAGATCCTCGAATTCTTCGGCATTGACCCGGCGAAGATGACAGCGGAGCAGGCGACCATGATAGTGGAGCAGTGGAAAGATGCCGTGATCGGCCTTGACAAGATGGTCTATGAGGATGCCAAGAAGGAGTTCTCGCTCGCGTCGATGACAGGCTTCGGAGTCGACGGCCACAAAGAAGAAAAGGAGCAGGATTTCGAGCAGGTCCGCGGCGACTTCGAGAGCAACACCTTCGTGACCGCCGTCATCGACCATATACAGAAAAAGACCGCCCTTGGGGACGATCTTATTTCTAGACTGAAGCGCTGAGGCTTAGAATCTGTACCTTACTGAAAGGCAAGGCGAAAGTACTACGCCTGCACCTCCAAAGTTGATATAAGGACGTATATCTGCGGCAAGCTGGAGAGGGAATGTGAAAGTATATTCCAATCCGGCTTGTCCAAGTATACCCAGACGCATCACGGACGTATTGTCATCCATATAAGTACCGAGCGATCCTCCTGCACCGAGGTAGAAGCCCCATTCGCCTACATCTGTCCATTCAGGCTTGGCGATCATCCAGTTATAGATGGCGGAGAGGTCGAAACAGGTGCTGCCTGCATCCGTATAACCTCCGAGATCAAACTCAAGAAAATCGTCCATGTGAGTGCTGTGTTCATAACTTACCTGGCAAAGTCCGCCTTTGAATATACCCATCCTGACACCGATGGCGCGTGGCTGGGCAGAAGCGACGGCAGCAAAACCGAGAATGACTGCCAGAACGATAATTGTCTTTTTCATCATGCTTTAGTTTTTAATACGAGGTATTGTTCCGCAAAAACTATGCTATTCCGGAAAATCCCATGAAAGCCATGGCAAGGATGCCGACGGTCACGAGGGCAATCGGAACGCCTTTGAAGGACTTCGGAACGCTGTTCAATGCAAGATGCTCCCTCAAGCCTGCGAACAGAACCATGGCAAGGCCGTAGCCGAGCGAGGTAGCGAAAGCATAGAGGACAGCCTCTCCGAGACCAAGCATATGTGACGGCTGACCGAAGGTGAATTCCTTGGTCACCACGTTGATGGCCACGCCGAGGACGGCGCAGTTGGTAGTGATAAGCGGAAGGAAGATACCGAGGGCCTGGTAAAGGGACGGGCTCATCTTCTTGAGCACGATCTCCACCATCTGCACGAGGGCCGCAATCACGAGGATGAAGGCGATAGTCTGGAGGAACTCCAGGCCGAAAGCCACGAGCAGGAACTTATTGATCAAGTATGTAACGAGAGTCGCGAGAGTGATCACGAAACATACGGCCGCAGACATTCCGGAAGCCGTTGAAAGCTTGTTGGAAACGCCGAGGAACGGGCAGATTCCGAGGAACTGCGAAAGAACGATATTATTGACGAATATCGCCGAAACTATGATAAGTAAAATCTCCATGGCTCTTTATTTCTTAGCTACAAACTTGTTGAAAAGTACCATAAGATAGCCGAGGCAGAGGAAAGCGCCAGGAGCCATCACGAATGCGAGCATTCCGTCACCGGTGCCCGGGATCTTCCAGCCGAATACGGAAAGTCCGCCGAGGATCTCCCTCACGGCGCCGAGCACTGTCAGGGATAAGGTGAAGCCGAGGCCTACGCCCAGACCGTCAAGGGCAGAATCTACGATTCCGTTCTTGTTTGCGAATGCTTCAGCACGGCCAAGGACGATACAGTTCACCACGATAAGCGGGATGAAGAGGCCGAGGGTCGCATAGATGCCAGGCACGAAAGCCTGCATCAGGAACTGGAGCACGGTCACAAATGTGGCGATGACCACGATATATACAGGGATATGGACCTTGTCAGGAACTACCGGAGCAAGGGCCGAGATCGCCATGTTGGAAAGGACGAGCACGAAAAGGGTTGCAAGTCCCATGCTGAGGCCGTTGATTGCCGATGTTGTAGTGGCCAGGGTAGGACACATACCGAGCAGAAGGACGAATGTAGGGTTGTCCTTTACAAGGCCTTTTGTTATAAGTTGCAATTTAGTCATTGTTTACCTCCTCCGTAATTGATTTGACAGCGTTCACGGCATTCTCCACAGCGAGAGTATATGCCTTGGAAGTGATGGTGGAAGCAGTGATAGCATCCACGTCACCCTGCTGGGATTTCACTTTCAGAATCTTCTGGGACGGGTCGAAACCTTTCCACTGGTTCATGAAGTGCTCGTCAGAAGTACACTTTGCGCCGAGTCCCGGAGTCTCTGTATGAGAGAGGACCGAGGTGTTGTATACGACGCCGTCTGCGGTGATTCCCACCATGATGGTAAGAGGTCCGCCGAATCCCACGGTAGTTGACTTGACGGCATATGCCACCGTCTGGCCATCGGCCGTGAGGGTATAATACTCGGAAGGCAGGCCGCCTACGGTAAGTTCCATGGCGCCTGAAAGCTCGCCTCCCTCAGGGAGTACGGCTCCGACAGCCTCTTTGAGAAGTTTTGCGTTGGTCTCGTCGATAGGAGC
>JAFZTP010000071.1 GCA_017618815.1 Bacteroidales bacterium
TCCCGAATAACAACTGAAACATCATCAAATGACTGAACAATACCACTTCATCGGAAACGAGTCCCTGGAAGGACTGTCCAAGATACTCTCCGACCTGGCGCCGCGCGGGATTTTCCTGGTCCATGGCCACAAATCCTACGTGGAATGCGGAGCTGCCGCTGCGATGGCCCGTCTTCTCGAAGGGTATCAGGTCACAGAATTCGACGATTTCTCCAGCAACCCCGAAATGGGACAGGCAGAGGCAGGATGCGACGCCTTCCTGAAATCGGGATGCGACATGATAATCGGTGTCGGAGGAGGAAGCTGCATGGACATTGCCAAGGCTATCCGCCATTATGCATCCGTACGCGCCTCAGTGCTGACCGGCACGCCGAGGATGATCCCTCTGGTCGCTATGCCGACCACTTCCGGGACCGGAGCCGAGGCTACGAAATTCGCCGTTCTCTATAAAGACGGCAAGAAATATTCCCTCGAAGCAGAAGACGTACTGCCTGACTATGCAATCGTTTATCCTCCGTTCACGGAGTCTTCGAACCTGTATCTTACAATCTGCGCAGGCTTCGACGCAATCGCCCAGGCAATCGAGTCCATATGGAGCGTATCTGCCAACGAGGAATCATGTTCATATGCATTCAAGGCCCTTGACCTAATGTGGAGGACTCTTCCGAAGGCAGCGTACATGACTCCTGAGGACCGGGCCAGGATGGCAGAAGGCGCATATTGGGCCGGAAGGGCAATCAACATTACCCGGACTACCGCTCCGCATGCGTATTCATATACATTCACCAGTGAATATCTATACCCTCATGGCCATGCAGTCGCCCTTACCTTCCCGTTCTTCTATGGCTACAACCTGGGCTGTTCAGCAAAGGAATATGCAGGCAGGGACTATGCGGATTATGAGAAAAGGATACAGCGGCTAAAGGAAACCCTTGGCATAGACTCTGCCGCCGGGATGCTGGCTTACGTGGACAAACTCGGAATCAGCGAGCTGCGCCGCAACCAGTCCATTGACTGGGACAAATACCTTGACAGCGTCAATCCTGACAGGCTCGCCAACAATCCGAGACCTATGAACATAGTGTCCGGCGCCCTCCTAGTGAGAAGCCTGGAGATGAACCGCAACCGCAAGACAGACAGGGTGATATCCATACTGTTCATGCAGGAGTTCAAGGAAGTGCTGCTGAAGACTCTCGGCTCCTTCAAGGATTTCTGCTCGGAAAACGGACTTAGATGGTATCTTGCCTATGGCAGCGCTATCGGAGCTGCAAGGCACAAGGGCATGGTCCCTTGGGACGATGACATAGACATATACATGCCGAGGGAGGATTATGAGAAGTTACTCAAGACAGATGTTTTTCCTGAAGGATATGGCATACTGGCCGCCCGCAGGGGAGACTATGACGTGCCGTTCTCATACATCAAATACGTGGACCGCAGGACTTCCCTGCAGGAGATGTGGAAATACAGGGTCGATACCGGCGTGTTCGTGGATGTGTTCCCTCTGGATTCATGCGACGGAGATGTCTCCAAGATGGATTCTTTCAGGAAGAAATACCTCAAGATATTCCAGCTTTATAAGCGCGGTACCAGGAAGTACCGCTTCGAGGACTGGAAGAAATCCTGGGCCAAGCTTGACATTCATGCGATCTGCGTTGCGGTGATAGACAGGTGCATACTTCGCTATCTGAGATTCTGGTACAGGTCCAGGTTCAACAAGATGGACGAGTCCCTTGCCGGCGCGGAAGGAGACTATTATGTGAGCCTTGGCTCCCCATATCCTACATTCAAGGAAATCTACTCAAAGGAGTGGTTCAAGGATACCACTACGATGCAGTTCGACGGCCTGGAGGTTCCGCTTCCTGCCGGATATGATTCCCTGCTTCGCCAGATATACGGAGACTATATGCAGATGCCTCCGGAAGACAAGAGAGAGTCTGACCACCACCATTACATACTTGACCTCAAACGGAAACTAAGCTGACATGAGGGTACTCTGGTTTACTCACAGTTCTTCGAATTATCCGGTCCGCAACGGTAAATACAACGGTGCAGGCTGGGTTTCTTCGCTTGAGACCCGGGTAGCTTCCGAGGTCGAGCTGGGAGTATGCTTCGTCATGGCGGGGCAGCCTGCAAAGGTCGAGTCGGGCGGAGTTACCTATTATCCCGTTCCGGACGATACCGACACCAGATTCTCCAGGATCAAATATCTCTTTGTCAGGGAGACCAGACGCTATGACAGCCTTGTCAAGCGATTCGTGAGGGTGGTCGAGGACTTCAAGCCCGACATAATAGAGGTCTTCGGCTCCGAGCATGCCTACGGCCTTATCTCCGAGAGGGTGAAGATCCCTGTGATTGTCCATCTGCAGGGAATAATCAACGCTTGTTTCGACAACTTTCTTCCGCCGGACGTTTCGATGGGGAAATACTTCAACCTGTCTTCCGGTATTCCGGAGTTCCTGTGGAAGGTATATTACTGGAGACATTGGGATGCTGCCTGCATCAGGGAGCAGAAGATTCTTGCTGATACAAGATATGTCATGGGCAGGACTGCATGGGACAGGATGGCTTCCTGGACCATGAATCATAACCACAGGTATTACCATTGCGATGAGATCATCCGCCCGGAGTTCTATGAGGCCGAGCCTCAGACCGTTTCTCCGGACAAGCTCAAGATAGTCACGACTGTCTCCGAAGCTCCTTACAAGGGAGTGGACCTTGTGCTCAGGACGGCCTTGCTGCTGAAATCCTGGGGCAGGGAATTCGAATGGAAAGTTTTCGGGAATGTCAACGTCAAGTTCTTCGAGAAGGTTACCGGCATCACTGCCGACGATGCCGGAGTCGAGTTCTGCGGGGTCGCTGATGCTGCCACTCTGGTCAGGGAACTCCAGACTGCGGCAATGTATGTGCATCCGTCCTATATCGAGAACAGTCCTAACAGTGTCTGCGAAGCCCAGATGCTTGGCGTCCCTGTCGTGGCGTCGGATGTCGGCGGAGTCTATTCCATCGTCGATGATGAGCATGACGGATTCCTGGCGATGCCGGGAGATGAAGAGGATTTCATGGATGCAATCAAGGTACTCTGGGTCGACAAGGGACTGGCCCGCGAGCTCGGAGATGCAGGCCGGCGTACCGCGCTTGAAAGACATGACCGCGAAAAAATAGTATCGGACCTGCTGGGCATCTATGAAGACGTGATCGCTCATTACAAGTTCAGGCTGGACATCGGAAGCGAATAGTTATGGAAGGATATCATAAGGAAAATGCCAGGATCGCAAGGAACACCCTGATATTCAATGTCAGGATGGTCTGCATAATGGTCATCGGACTACTGGCCACGAGGCTGCTTTTCATGGTCCTGGGCATCTCCGACTATGGTCTCTATAATGTCGTGGCGGGAGTGATAGCCATGCTCGGCTTCCTCACGTCGGCGATGAGCGCCACTACCAGACGATACATAAACATCGAACAGGGAAAGCCTGACGGCGATCCCGGACGTATCTTCAACATATGTCTGGTACTGCACATATTCATGGCAGGAGTCATCTTCCTGCTTGCCGAGACCCTCGGACTGTACTATGTTCTGCACTGGCTCAAGGTTCCCGAAGGCAAGATGGGGGACGCAGTGTTCGTGTATCAGGTATCGACTCTGGTAGCCTGCATTGGCATCGTCAACATTCCGTTCCAGAGCCTCATCGAGTCTTATGAGAAATTCCATATATCAGCCCTGGTGGACGTGCTGAGCAATCTGTTCCGCCTTGGCATGATAGTGCTGCTGGTGTATGTGTCCGGCGGCAACAAACTGAGGCTGTACGCCGTGATCGTCAGTCTCATGACCCTCTGCTCCCTCGGCGCATATCATATGGTATGCCGTCGTCTCTGGCCGGAGGTCATCCGATGGAAGCCCCGGAAGGACAGGAAGCTATATCGCGAGATCTTCGGATTCAATTTCTATTCGGCCCTTGGCGCAGTGTCGTCCGTCTGCAGGTCGCATGGCAGCAACATGGTAGTGAACTGGTTCTTCGGGACCATCGGCAACGCCGCGTTTGCAGTGGCATACCAGATCGAGAATTTCACACTTAACGCTGTCAACAAGCTTACCGTGTCCGCGGCCCCTCAGATTACCCAGAACTACGGCAGCGGCAATTCTGACAGGACGCTGGACCTCGTGTATAAGATATCCCGGTTTACAGTATTGATAATGGTCGTTTTCGTATGCTCAGCCCTTTGCGAGCTGGATTTCCTGCTCAACGCATGGCTGCGTGACATCCCTGCAGGAGCCGTCGGCCTCTGCTGGTGGACCCTTATCTCCGCCTTGGTAAGGGCGTTCTGCGGAGGCGGTACCCAGACCCTCGAGCAGGCTACCGGAAAGATCAAGTGGTTCCAGATCAGCAGCAGCGTGCTGGCCTTGCTGGCACTTCCGGTGGGCGCTCTGGCGTTCTTCCTCGGAGCTGCTCCTGTCACCATAATATGGGTGTTCATCGGCTACTCGATAGTATTCAGGGTCGTCGAGCTGGTGCTGCTCCACAAGCTGACTGGATTCAATGTCGGGGAGTATTTCCGGAAGGCATACGTGACTCCGGCGATAGTCGTCGTCCTGCTGGCGGCATATCTGTACCTGTACGGCTCATTCGTCTCTCCGGCTTTTGCCGGGATGGACGGTGAACTTTGGATGAGGCTCGCCGGCATCGCCGTCACCTTCGCGGTCTCATGTCTCTGCGTCTTTTTCGTGGGCATGTACAACTGGGAGAGGAAGTCTGTGGTCGCCCTGGTACGGAATCACCTTCCGTTTGTTTCGAATGTGCAAAATAAATCATGATATTATGAGAGGTTATTTTTTCGCTGCCATCTGCGCCGTCGCAGCAGTATCCTGCGGCCAGCCTAAGACAAGGCTCGAGTCGAATCTCGACAACTATGCAGTGGTCCGTCTCGAGGTCCCTGCGTCTATTAATGACATTTCTGATAACGGAAAGGAAGTGCTCAACCTTTATCGCTTCGCCGCTGACGAGGCTGACAAGATATTCTGGGATCAGAACTTCGGCGACAAGGCCCTCATGGATTCGCTTGACTATCCAGCAAAGGAACTCGCCATGGTGAACTATGGCCCATGGGACAGGCTCAACGGAAAAGCCTTCGTCTCCGGCTACGGTTCCAAGCCGCTCGGAGCGAACTTCTATCCTGCAGACATGAAGGCGAAGGAATTCGACGCGTTGAAGGATCCTGCGAAGAATTCTCCTTATACAATGATCCGCAGGGACGGGAAGGGCTCGCTCAAGGCCATCCCGTACCACGAATACTACAAGGAATATGTAGATAAGATATATAACTATCTCATTGCTGCCGCCGACATCACGATCAAGCCGTCCGTGAGGGAATACCTTCTCAAGAAGGCCGAGGCCCTCCGTACAGACGACTATTATGAGAGCGAGCTGGCATGGCTGGACATGACCGACAGCAAGATGGACCTCGTGATCGGACCGAACGAGATAGATGATGACGAGCTCCGAGGCATCAAGGCCTCATACGGAGCCGTAGTGATGCTCAAGGACACTCTCCATACCAACATGCTCGCGCAGTTCAGCGGGACGGTCCCTGAGCTGCAGGCTATGCTTCCTTGCGAAGAAAAGTACAAGTCTTTCACTCCGGGAGCCCAGAACGAGATATTCGCATGCGACGTGCTCTACTACTCGGGCAACTACAATGCAGGGTTCAAGGTCATCGCAATCAACCTGCCTGTCGATCCGAAGGTCCAGGCCGAGAAAGGCTCACGCACCATAGTGTTCAGCAACGTGATACGCGAGAAGTTCAACCGTACCGTGTTCCCGGTAGGCCAGCTCCTCCTCGAAGAGACGCAGAAAGCCCATCTCGACGTCGATGCATTCTACTGGAATGTCGTCTATAGGGAAGTCTCCCATGCGCTCGGAGTGAAGCAGACCCTGGACGGACGCGACGTGGCTGATGCTCTCGGACGCCATGCCTTCACGATTGAGGAGGCCAAGGCCAACATCCTCGGCGTTTACTTCGCGATGCGTCTCGGCGAGAAGCATGTGTTCCCTAACCTTCTCCAGAAGGAAGACTTCCTGACCACCTTCGTCACCAGCCTCATCCGTTCTTCCCGCTTCGGCAACGAGGAGGGGACCGGCAGGGCAAACCTGATGATATACAACTATTTCGTAAAGAAAGGGGCGCTTGCCAGGAATGACGAGGCAGGATACTATACCATCGATTACGCTAAGGCATCCCAAGCTGTAGAGGAACTTGCCGCCGAAATATTGAAGATACAGGCAGAAAGGGACTATTCGGCCGCATCATCCCTGGTGCGCGAATACTCGTCGGTTCCAGCAGGCATCAAGGCTGACATCGTCGCCCTCGAACTCGAGAAGATACCTGTGGACATCCGCTTCGAGTTCGTCCGATAGCATCTAGCGCGTACCGATATAGAGGCAGACCATTCCCAGCAGCACAAGCAGCAGGTCGAAGGCCTTTGCCTTGAGATTTTTCTCTTTGAAGAATATGGCTCCGGCGAGGAACGAGATTATCACGCTTCCTCGTCGGATCATTGATACTATGGATATCATTGCGTCCTCTTCGGAGAGCGCGAAGTAATAGACGAAGTCGGCCGCGGAGAGGAAGACGCTGATCAGTATGATCGCCCAGTCCCAGTGGAACGGGGTCGTCTTCTTGTGGTTAGGATACCAGAGAGTCACGAGTATTATGCACATGATCGCAAACTGGTAGATATTGTACCAGCTCTGGACGAACATCCTGTCCAGCCCCAGTCCGGTAGGGGACAGAAGATATCGGTCATACAGACCGCTGGCAGCCCCGAAGATGGCCGCGAGCACTATCAGGTGGATCCATCGGTTGGCCTTGAAGTCTATTCCCTCCTTGCGGCCGCTCAGGCTGAGAAGGAAGAAAGACAGCACAGCCAGCAGCACGCCGGCCCATTGCCAGAGGTTCAGCCTTTCCCCGAAGATAAGCATGGCTCCGAGCAGGACCAGCACCGGCCTGGATGCATTGATCGGCCCGACCAAGGTCAGCGGCAGTCTCTTGATGCCGAAGTAGCCGCAGATCCATGATGACAGGACCAGGACGCTTTTTATGATTACATATTTATGGTCATTCCAGCTGCCCGAAGGTACATGGAAAAAATTCTCCGGTCCGAGGGTCTGGTTCGCCGAAAGTATGATGAAGGGGAGAAAGATCAGCGAGCAGATAGCCGTGTTGATGAGGAGGACGGGTATTACTGCGTTGTCTTTCAGGGACTTCTTTTTTACGGAATCATAGAGGCCGAGCAGGGCGGCCGATGTAA
>JAFZTP010000072.1 GCA_017618815.1 Bacteroidales bacterium
CAGGTCATTTCCCGTAGGGACCTTGGTTCCGTCCGGCATCATATAGCGATAGCCGACATCATGGACCCAGACCAGTTCTTTCCTCGGATTCTCCGGATAAATTACGAAAGGCTCTTCGCTTATCTGGTGGATCTTCCACACTGGCGCTCCCGGATATTTGTCCTCGGCGAAAGCGTAGTCATATTCTACCCTAAGCGTGTCCAGAACCCTTGGCTCGCAGTAGATGTTGACTGCTGACTTGTCTATGTAGTTGAGCGCCCTCACGTCGTCCAGCCCTCCTGTATGGTCCTTGTGGTTGTGGGTGAGAAGTATCGCGTCAAGATGCGTGACTCCGGCCGCAAGCATCTGGCTGCGGAAATCCGGGCCCGCGTCTATCAGTATCGTGAGCCCGCCGTATTCCACAAGGGCGGAAGACCTGAAGCGCTTGTCCCTGCTGTCCGCGGACTTGCAGACAGGACATTGGCATCCTATTATAGGAATTCCCTGGGAAGTTCCCGTCCCGAGGAAAGTAAGTTTCGCCTTCATTATATGGTAACCTCCTGTATTGTGCCGCAAAGGGCGGCGTCATAAGGCCTGGTGAGCCTTATGTAATTGCCTGTATATCCTGACATCGTACCGTCTTTCTCCGCCGATTCCCAGAGCACCTTCTCTGTGACGCCCTTGTTGGCCTTGGTGAATTCGGCATTCAGTCTGTCGCACAGTTCCTCCAGTCTCTTGACCCTGGCGGTCTTGATGCTGTCCTGGACCTGGTCCTTCATCTCCGCAGCCCTTGTCCCGGGCCTGCGTGAATATGGGAAGATATGGATGAATGCAGGACGGATCCTCTCCTCGAGGAACTTGTACGTGTTCTCGAACTTCTCGTCAGTCTCGCCCGGCAGGCCCACGATGACGTCGATTCCGAAGAACACCTTCGGCTTGCCCGGACCTTCCATTGCCTTGCGTATGTAATCGATCCTGGATGCGAACAGGGCTGTGTCGTATTTTCTTCCGACCTTGGCCAGAAGTTCGTCGTCCCCGACCTGGAGCGGGATATGGAAATGCGGCAGGAACTTTGTCCCTGACGCGATCCAGTCTATGATCTCCTCAGTTATCAGGTTCGGCTCTATGGATGAGATCCTGTACCTCTCGATCCCTTCCACATCATTCAGGGCCTTCAGGAGATCCAGGAATGATTCTCCGGTAGTCCTTCCGAAGTCTCCCGTGTTCACTCCGGTCAGCACGACCTCCTTTATTCCTTGCCCGGCAATCTGCCAGGCCTGTTTTACGACTTCACAGATGGGGATGTTGCGGCTCAGGCCCCTTGCATAAGGCACGGTGCAGTATGCGCAGAAATTGTTGCAGCCGTCCTGGACCTTAAGGAAAGCCCTTGTCCTTTCTCCGCTGGAGTACGCCGGCATGGTGTCCTCAGCCATTGTCTTGAGTGCTGTCGCGCTGAACGAGTCGAGTGCCTCGGAAGTACCGAGGTTGTCCGTCCCGGCCATGAGCTCGAGAGTCTTCGGCACGACCTGCGACTTCTCCGTGGCTCCGAATACAAGCCTTACTCCTTCAATCGCCTCCACTTCCTTGCGCCTAAGCTGGGCATAGCAGCCGGTCACGACGATAGGGGAGTCAGGAGCATGCCTGTGGCATTTCCTTATTATGTTTCGGCACTTGTTGTCAGAATGCTGGGTGACGCTGCATGTATTGATCAGGTACAGGTCCGCATTCGCAGTCCATGGCACGATAGTATGCCCCGCGGCCACGAACCCTCTCTCATAGGTCGAAGTCTCGGCGTAGTTCAGCTTGCATCCCAGTGTCAGTAACGCTATCTTCATCTGGCAAGTATTAAAAACACACACGGACGTTTCCCGATCACGGGTACATCCGCCTTCCATTCCTTCACTGTCTTTGTCTTGATGTACGCATCAGGGAGAGTTATGTTTGCTGCGATGCAGAGTCTCGTCCCTGGGGCGCATACGGAAAGAATATCTGCCATCATCTGGTCGTTGCGGTAAGGAGTCTCGATGAAGATCTGGGTCTGGCGCATTGCGGAAGACTGTTTCTCGATGTTCCTCAGCGCAGACTTCCTCTCCTCCGGCTTGGCCGGGAGATATCCGCGGAAGGCGAAACTCTGGCCGTTCAGGCCTGAGCCCATGAGAGCCATCATCAGCGAGGATGGTCCCACCAGCGGAATCACCTCGATCCCGCACCTGTGGCAAAGAGCCACCAGCAGAGCGCCCGGATCGGCGACTGCCGGAAGGCCGGCCTCCGAAATCAGACCGACGTCATTCCCGTCATCGAACAGCTTTGCATACGACTCCACATCTCCTGGAGCTGTATGTTCATTGAGCTCATGGAATTCAAGTTCCCCGATATGGCCTTTCAACCCGGCTGCGGAAAGGAACCTTCGCGCCGTCCTGGTCTCCTCCACTACATAGGTATGGATTCCCTTTATGATCTCGAAGACCTGTGCCGGAAGCACCAGCGCCGGATCATACTCTCCGAGAGGAGATGGAATCAGATATAGTTTTCCTTTATTCATTCTTTGCTTTTATTTCAATTTTCTTGCGGGCCACTTCTTCTCTTGCCTGTTCCTGAGCCTTGCGTTTCTTCGGAGATGTGAATATGCTCTTAAGGAATTCGCAGAATGAGTTGAACTCCTTCTGGTAGGTGATGCCGACTCCGTTGCGCTGCAGGTTGTCCAGATAGTTCGTGTACTGGTCCGCAGAGTGGGAGAACAGGTTGAGGCGGTAGGTTCCCGGACGGTCGAGCTTGATGTCTATGTCAAGGTCTCCTGCGACCTCCTGGTTGGAAGTGGCCGTGTTGTAGTTATGGTTTCCGATGGTGCCGTTTACGACCACCCTGTTGTTGAACAGGGCCGTGGAAATGGCGACATCGAATACGTTGGTCCCGGTGGAGGTCTGCTGGTAGTCCAGGCCCACGTCCACAGGAATGTCGAGTATGTCAAGTATGTTCCCGAGCTGGTATGCCATGATCTCGGCAACTGAACTTGCGAGAAGGTTGTCGTTGTTGACGACTCCGCTCTGGGTGTCAGGCATGAATCCTCCGGAAACGAGAAGCGAGATGAACTGCTTCTGCACCTTGTCCTCCGTGTCGAGGGCGGAGCGTACCAGGTTGCCCGTCGTAGGGTCGAGGTCAGGAACGTCTATCGA
>JAFZTP010000073.1 GCA_017618815.1 Bacteroidales bacterium
CCCACTCCTTAGGGACCATTTCTCCGTCGACTTTCATCCTTTCCCTGAAGTCGAGTATGTGCGGAGACTTGTATAGTCCGGTGCGCGCGCCGTCAGCATTAAGCGCAGATGCAAGCATGCTGGACACCGATCCCTTGCCGTTAGTGCCGGCGACATGTATGGTACGGTAACTGCGGTGCGGATGTCCGAGGAGCGCGTCAAACTCTTCCATGCGGTCAATACCCGGCTTGTAGGCTTCGGTGAATTTGGCTTTCTGGACTGACGGAAAACGACGGAAAAGGGCCTCTATCTCCTTGTTGTACTCCTCCTCGAAATTCATAAGATTATATCCTGTTATTGTTTTTGCCCCCAAATTTACTTATTTTTGAGGACAAATAACAATGGGATGAGCGATAAGTCTTCGATACTTGATTCGGAATTTATTATCGACGGGGTGAAAATGGAGGTCACGCCGGAGGAGATGCTTCGTTCCGCCAGCGGGATGAGACCTTCTTCCGAGAGACCGGCAGGTACTGTCGTCGATGAATCAGTAGACCCGGCTCCCGCCGCCGAACCTTTCGACAAGGGCAAGGTAAAGGAATACCTGAAGACTGTCTCCAAAGCCGGAGAAACCGACATCCCTCTCGCATACCCGGCCACCAGGACCAGGATGGAAATCTGCCGGGAACTCATAGACACAATCTGGAAACAAGGACATTTCAAGCTGGAGGATCTCTCTGTCAGTCTCGACTGGCGCTGGGACGGCCAGCCTGTCGGAAGCATGTCTGCGCTGTACAGTTCCGTCGAATCGGCATGCGACCTTCTGGACAGCCTCGGGATCCAGGTAGACAGATACAGCTGCGCCCCGGAGAAAAGACGCAGCCTGAAGGCCGGCGCTGCCCTTGCAGGATATGAGGAGGACGACGAGCTCCGCGACAGCGACAGTCCTAGCCTTTCGCCGGCAAGGAAGACCCCTGAGACCATCGCTCCGAATCCTTCAGACTGGCTTGTCTATATCCCGTTCGACACCGGTCGCTACCGTCTCGGCGGATCGCTCCTTTCCGAAGCTTCCGGAAATGTCGGAGGACAGTCCCCTGAAGAGATAGACCCGGATTATTTCATCGACTGCTATGAGGTAGTCCGTGAGCTGGTGGAAGACGGAATTGTCACAGCAGGAGCGACTGTAGGCCGCGGCGGACTGATGGCCGCCCTCGGTCGCATGACACCGGACTGCGGAGCATGCGTATCGGTCGAAGGCATCATGAAATCGTCGGGAGAGACCGACATCGTGAATGTCCTCTTCGGAGAGATTCCGGGAGTCGTGATAGCAATCAATGATTCTGATTATGATTATATAGACGCCGAACTGTTGCTGCAGGACGTCGCCTACTACCCGCTCGGGCATCCGCAGGCGGGCGCCGGAGTCAAGCTGACCAAATCCGACGGCATATTGGGGATATTACAGGCCCTGATGGATGCGAGTGAAGGAGAAGATTAATACTAAAACTAAAATATATGCCAAAATCGAAAATCTTCGTCCTGGATACAAATGTCATTCTGCATGACTTTAAGTCCATAAGGCAGTTCCAGGACAATGATATCGTAATTCCTACCGCCGTATTGGAGGAGCTGGACAAATTCAAGAAGGGCATGGACACCCTCAGCTTCAATGCCCGAGGGTTCATGCGGGAGCTGGACTTGCTTACGGACGGACACATGTTCGGAAAAAACGGAGTCCCGATCGGGAAAGGCAAGGGAAGGATCAAGGTGGAGCCTAACCACCCGTTCCCTGAGAACATGAAAGACCTGTTCCACGATGATATTCCTGACCACAGGATTCTCTCTACCGCCATCTGGGTAAGGGACAACAATCCGGGCCGTTTCGTAGCCCTGGTCACGAAGGACATCAACCTGAGGATGAAATCGAAGGCCGCAGGCATGGAGGCCCAGGATTACCTGACGGACAGAGTCGAAGACTCGACCATAGAAGGGGCCTACAGAGAAGTCCAGGTCATAGAAGACATCCCGGCCAACATTCTCCAGAAGATAGCTTTCGGCCAGGACAACTCCATACGCTGGCAGGATGTATTCAAGAAAGAGCCTTCCCCTAACCAGTTGTTCAAGTTCCGCTGGAACAACAGCGACGAAGTCACATGCGCCCGGTATGATTCAAAGAGGGGCAAGATCGTCCATGTCCGCAAACGTGAAGCATACGGCATCCGGCCGCGAAACGAGGAACAGCAGTTTGCGCTGGACGCCTGCCTGAACCCTGAGATACAGCTTGTCTCCCTGACTGGCGGCGCCGGAACGGGAAAGACTCTGCTGGCGCTTGCGTCCGCTCTCGAGCAGGCTCAGGACTACGACCAGATCATCCTTACCAGGCCAACCGTGATTCTGGGCAACCAGGAGATTGGTTTCCTGCCTGGAGACGAGAAGAGCAAGATGGCTCCGTTCCTGCTGCCTCTGATGGACAACCTCGGAGTGATCAAGTCCCAGTTCCGTCCTTCCAGCAAGGAAGCCCTGAAGATTGACGGCTTCCTTAAGGATGAGAAACTCCTTATCACTCCTCTTGCGTATATCAGGGGACGAAGTCTCGGAAAAGCTTTCTTCATCATCGATGAGGCCCAGAACCTGACGCCTCATGAGATCAAGACCATCATCACCCGCGCCGGAGAAGGCACGAAGATGGTGTTTACCGGAGATATCTTCCAGATCGACCAGCCTTATCTGGACCAGTGGTCGAACGGTCTGACGCATCTCGGAGAGAAGATGTCCGGGCAAAGGCTGTTCGAGCATGTATTCCTTCGCAAGGGAGAGCGAAGCGAATTGTCTGAAATAGCATCGAAGTTGCTATAATTCGGAATTTTGACTAACTTTGCATTTTCTGTTGAAAAATCAACGGAAACCCCACATGATTATTATCAAATCAGAATAAAATAATATGTTTGAAGAAAAGAAAAGAGTTTACCGTTTCGGCGGCAAGAAGGCCGAAGGTAACGGCAAGATGCGTGAGCTCCTTGGTGGAAAAGGTGCCAACCTTGCCGAAATGAACCTCCTCGGTATGCCTGTTCCTGCAGGCTTCACCATCACTACCGAGTGCTGCGCAGAATATTATGCTCTCGGCGGAGGTTACAGCGACAGCCTCAAGAAGGAAGTCGCCCAGGCTATGAAAGCCACAGAAGACCTTATGGGCAAGAAATTCGGAGATCCAAACGATCCGCTCCTCGTGAGCTGCCGTTCCGGTGCGAGAAGTTCCATGCCTGGCATGATGGACACCATCCTCAACATCGGTCTTTGCTCCGCTACAATACCTGGTCTTATCAAGAAAACCAACAATCCTCGTTTCGTATATGACGCATATCGCCGTCTCATCATGATGTACTCTGACGTCGTCATGGAGAAGGCTGAAGGCATCGAGCCTGCAGACGGCCAGGGTATCCGCCAGCAGCTTGACCGCATGATGCAGGAACTCAAGGACGCAAAAGGCTATACTTCCGATACAGATATCACTGCCGAAGAACTCGCTGACCTTGCCGAGAAGTTCAAGGTCCGCATCAAGGAGGTTCTCGGAGTGGAGTTCCCTGACGATGCCAACGCGCAGCTCTGGGGCTCAATCGGAGGCGTGTTCAAATCATGGAACGGAAAGCGCGCCATCGCATACCGCCGCATCGAGAAGATTCCTGATGACTGGGGCACGGCCGTAAACGTACAGTCCATGGTATTCGGTAACATGGGTACGACATCCGCTACCGGCGTTGCGTTCTCACGTAACCCTGCAAACGGTGACAACAAGTTCTACGGAGAGTGGCTCATCAACGCCCAGGGCGAGGATGTGGTTGCCGGTATCCGTACTCCTAACCCTCTCAACGAGGCTACCAAGAGCGAGAAGAACAAGAACCTCGAGTCTCTCGAGAAAGCCATGCCTGCCGTTTACAAGGAGCTTGACGAGATCCGTCTCCACCTTGAGAACCACTTCCACGACATGCAGGACATCGAGTTCACCATCCAGGAAGGCAAGCTCTGGATGCTCCAGTGCCGTATCGGCAAGAGGACCGGTCTTGCAGCCCTCCAGATGGCTATGGACATGGTCAAGGAAGGCATGATCGACGAGCAGACAGCAGTAATGAGAGTTTCTCCTGCCCAGCTCGACGAGGTGCTTCACCCAATCCTCGACCCTACTTCCGAGAAGAAGGCCAAAGTAATGGCACAGGGTCTCCCTGCTTCTCCGGGCGGTGCAGTGGGTACTATCGTATTCACGTCAGAGGCTGCCATGGAGGCTCTCAAGGAAGGTCGCAAGGTCATCCTTATCCGTGAGGAGACTTCTCCTGAGGATATCGAGGGCATGCGCGCTTCTGCAGGTATCCTTACCACTCGTGGAGGTATGACATCCCACGCAGCTCTCGTTGCCCGCGGATGGGGCAAGTGCTGCATCGTCGGCTGCGACTCCATGAAGATCAACTTTGAAAAGCAGTGTGTTACCTTCGGTGACAACAAGAAAGAATATAAGGAAGGCGATTTCATCAGCCTCAACGGTACCAAGGGTCTTGTATATGCCGAGAGCATCGACACCATGGACGCTACCGAGAACCCTCTCTTCACAGAGTTCATGGGCATCGTGGACAAGTTCCGCAAGATCGGTATCAGGACCAACGCCGACACACCGGAGGATGCTGCAAAGGCTCTCAAGTTCGGTGCAGAAGGTATCGGTCTCTTCCGTATCGAGCACATGTTCTACGGCAAAGACTCTGAGCGTCCTCTCGCCAAGATGCGCAAGATGATCCTCAGCGACACCGAGGATGAAAGAAGGGCTGCGCTCGCCGACCTCGAGCCTTACATGAAGGCTGCTGTCAAGAGCACCCTCAGCATCATGGACGGCAAGCCGGTTGTATTCCGTCTGCTTGACCCGCCTCTCCACGAGTTCGTTCCAAGGACTCCTGAGAAGAAGGCTGAACTTGCCAAGGAGCTTGGCATCAGCGTAGCAGAGGTTGAGAAGAGAGGAAACGCCCTCCACGAGGTCAACCCTATGATGGGTCACCGTGGCGTACGTCTCCACGTATCCTTCCCTCTCATCGCCGAGACCCAGTACAAGGCAATCTTCGAGGCTACGGCAGAGCTTCAGAAAGAAGGCAAGCACCCGGTTCCTGAGATCATGATCCCTGTGACTGTCTCAGCACGTGAGCTCAGCTTCCAGAAAGCTATCTGCGACCGTGTAAGGGCTGAAGTTGAAGGCCGCACAATGGAGAGCATCAAGTACCAGTTCGGTACCATGATCGAGATCCCTCGCGCCGCTCTCACCGGTGACAGGATGGCTCGCGTCGCAGAGTTCTTCTCATTCGGTACCAACGACCTCACCCAGATGACCTTCGGTTTCTCACGTGACGATATCGGTACCTTCATGGGAGACTACCTCGGCCACAAGATCGTTGATTCAGACCCATTCCAGACAATCGATACCAAGGGTGTCGGCAAGCTCGTGGAATACGGTATCAACAGCGGCCGTTCGAAGAGACCTGAGCTCAAGTGCGGCGTCTGCGGAGAGCACGGTGGAGATCCTGATTCAATCAAGTTCTTCAACAGCATCGGCATCGACTATGTCAGCTGCTCACCTTTCCGCGTTCCAATCGCACGTCTTGCTGCCGCACAGGCTGCAATCGAGCAGAACAGCTAGTATCTGAAAACACTTCCGGCAATGCCGGAAAACCGATAAGCCCGACGGACAATCCGCCGGGCTTTTTCGTTTCCAGTTTGCACGAGGAGATAAAGATTTATTTTATGGTTTAATGGATGATAAAAAAGCGGATGGGATTTTTTTATGCCGGTACAGTGCAAATCTTTTTCGGATAGCTTTGCCGAAAACGAAAAAAAATGCGTGACGACAACCATAGGAAATCCTCTGCACACAAGGACCGGAATTCTCTCTCTCTTGCTTTCGCGGGCGACTCTTGCCCCAGTACATTGACCGATCTGGTGACCCTGCTAATCCTTTTCTTGACTCCGGTCCTTGCAGGAGGATGTTCCCGATTCACGCAAGACGACGACGGCATTTACGAAG
>JAFZTP010000074.1 GCA_017618815.1 Bacteroidales bacterium
GGATTTCATCTTTGCGACATGAAACATTTGATCGCAACAATCCTCATCGTGGCGCTCTCGGCTTCAGAAGCCTTCGCCCAGACCCATGTCACCGGATCAGTATCCGATGGAAGGGAACCCCTTATCGGTGTAAACGTATTTATTCTCGGAACTCTAGACGGATCCGTCACTGATTCGCTCGGACGTTTCGACTTCACAACTAAACGTAAAGGCGAGGTCACGCTGATGGCATCCCTTATCGGCTTCGAGGAATACACCCTCGCTGCGGACGCCTCCACCCTTTCAGGGCTCAGGATCGTCCTTAAGGAAAAAGCCGCGACACTCGACGAAGTCGTGGTGACCGCCAGCACTTACAGCATAGGAAAAAGCCACCAGATCAAGACCCTGGACCCGATAGATGTGGTGCTCAGCGGGAATTCCTGCGGAGACGTGGTGTCGGCCCTCCAGAGTCTCCCGGGCTCCCAGAAAGTAGGAGAAGACGGCCGCCTCTACGTCCGCGGAGGAGACAGCGAAGAGTGCCAGACCTTCATCAACGGCATGCATGTGCTGGTCCCTTATCTCACGCATACCCCGAACAACCCTGTCAGAGGACGCTTCTCCCCTTTCCTTTTCAAGGGAATGAGCTTCTCTCTGGGCGGATACGGCGGAGAATATGGCCAGGCGCTTTCATCCATACTCCCGATGGAGACCACCGACGTCGCATCAAGCGACAAGCTGGGCCTGAGCATCTCGCCGCTTGAATGGAGCATAGGTGGCACCAAATCGTTCAGCAAGAGCAGCCTCTCCTTCAACACCAGCTACACGGACCTCGGCCTGTACAACGAAGTATTCCCAGACCGCTACGACTGGACCAGGCCGTACCGGAAGGCCTCGGGAGAAGCGCAGTACAAGGCGGAGTTTTCCTCTTCCAGCGTGTTCAAATCATACGTTGGCTACGATTACAGTTCCGTCGGCCAGAACATAGATGACCGCAACCTCTCGCTCCTCGAGCATAACATATATGCAAATGCGACCGTCAGGTCGGATCTGGGCAGCGGATGGTCATTCTTCGCAGGCGCCGCCAACTCGACCGTCTTCAGCGACATCGACGACGCTCTCGTCGCCGGCGACAGATACCACAATTTCAGGAACGAGGTCCATCTGAAATCGGAAATCAAGAAAAACTTCTCTTCCATACTGAAGGTTTCCGCAGGTCTTGAAGACTATCTCAGGGCTTCTTCGATGAAATATGATTCATATGAAAGCGATATCGACTACAACCTCGCAGGAGCCCATGTCACCGCCCAACTCAGGATTGTCCCGCGTCTCTTCATGAATGCGTCTGTAAGGCTCGAGAATCTCAGTTCCGCGAAGGAGTGGAAGGTCCTGCCGCGAATGACCCTGAGCTACGTCCCAGGCGGCAATTTCCAGGCATCGCTGATGTTCGGACAATACAGCCAGACGCCTAATGACGACTGCATGCTGAAAAGCGCGGGAAAGCTCGGCCAGAGCACTGCCGACCATGCAATCCTCAGTACCCAGTGGAGCAACTCCAAGACTTTGTTCAGGCTTGAGGCATACTGGAAGAAATACAGCCGACTGCCTTTGCTTTCCGACGGGAAATACGTTTCGGACGGATACGGTAAAAGCCGGGGCTTCGACCTTTTCTTCGAGAATTCTTCCCTTGTCGACAATCTCAAGGTCAGCGTAGCATATTCATACAACGACTCGAAGCGCCGTTACATGGAATATGACACGCTCCGGATGCCGGACTACGCTTCCCGCCACAACCTTAACATAGGCTTTAAATATTTCTTCAAGAAATACAACGTCAGCCTTACTGATTCATATACAAGCAAAAGGTTTTCCGGCGGCGCCTGGACTCCGGCCTACAACAGCCTTGACGGCAACGTAACCTGGCTGGCCTCTCCTAAAGTGATCGTCTACGCTTCGCTCAGCAACCTGCTCGGCCGCGAAAACGTGTTCAGCTTCAACTCCGACGGTTCTGCCGTCACCGCAAGCCGCAAAAGATTCTTCTATCTTGGTATATTCATTTCAATTAAAAACAAAAACGCATATGATGTCTCTAATTTCTAAGCACCTGATTTCCATCGCTGTTTCATTATTCATATTTACAGGTGTGTCCGTCGCACGGAACGCAGGCGATGATGACAAGACCGCACAGATCCAGGCTCTCATCGGAGAGTCCATGTCCAAGGTCGACAACACTCCAGAGTCCATGCTCAACTGTATAGCGGAGCTGAAGCGCATCGAGGCTATGTTCCCTGACAGTCCCCTCCCTAAATATCAGGCCGCGTTCATGAGCCTTAACTATGCTGTATCTTTTCCTCATGCGGAAAACACCGCGACCATCATGGCCGGAGCCGACGAACTCATCGGCAAGATGGAAAAGATGAAAGGCGCGGACATGTCCGACGTCCATACATTGAAAGGATTCTACTACATGGTCCTCATAGTCCGGGATCCGGCAGCCAATGGCCAGAAATATTATCTTGATGTCATGTCCAGCTATGAGAAAGCCCTGAAGATTAATCCCGGGAACGAACTCGCCAAGCAGCTCCAGGCAAAGTTCATGGATGGGATGAGACAATCAAGATAGTATTGAAGGCCACTCAAATTACCAACAAATTGGGATTGCCGGTTTATCTGCAACGCAGTAACTTTGCTGTCCAAAATATTTGAGGAGTGGGTTCATTTATGATTAAATATTCAGAACGGTCGTCTTTCGAGGCGGCCGTTTTTCTTTTTTTGAACAAAACAAGCTAATGTTCGTTAATAATATAATATGGAGAAAAAAGAAAATCTGTTGAAATCTCTTCTCGCTTATGCCGGCAATATGGACGAAGCGACCGCATCTCTCGACGTGGAGAATGAGACATTCATCCAGGAATCTCTCTCCAAGCTCGTGAAAGACAAGACCGTAATCATCATCGCCCACAGGATGAGGACAGTAGCAGGCGCCGACAAGATCGTAGTGCTGCAGGAAGGAAAGGTTGCCGAATGCGGCAGTCCTGAGAAACTGTCTTCAAATGGAGGCTTTTACTCAAAGATGACAGATATCCAGAAACAGTCACTGGACTGGAGTTTCTGACATATTGATACAAAAGAAAAGCGGATGGCCGTGTGGTCATCCGCTTTTCATATTCATTCAAATCTACTCCTCGTCAGAAGGTTTCAGAGTAGTATAGACATTGGTCACATCCTCGTCATCCTCGAGAAGACCGGTAAGTTTGTCAAGAGTAGCCCTCTGCTCAGGAGTAACCTCCTTGAGGTCTACGTTAGGAATCCTCTCGAATCCACCGGAGATAAGCTCATAGCCATTCTCCTCGATGAACTTCTGGATAGCGCCATATGCAGTGTAGTCGCCGTATATTACGATCTCCTTGGAAACGTTCTCGTTCTCATCCTCTACTTCCTGCTCGAAAAGCTCGTCAAGACCAAGGTCGATAAGCTCAAGCTCGAGTTCCTCGAGATCCACCGGCTTGGCAGGATCCTCCTTGATGCGGAATACGCACTTGTGATCGAACATGAAGGCAACGCTGCCGCTGGTGCCGAGGGAACCGCCGCATTTGGTGAAATAGCTGCGGACATTGGCAACTGTACGGGTATTGTTGTCGGTAGCCGTCTCTACGAGATAAGCGATTCCGTGAGGGCCGTAACCCTCGAATACAACCTCCTTGAAGTCACCGGCATTCTTCTCGGTAGCTTTCTTTATAGCGCGTTCGATGTTCTCCTTAGGCATGCTTTCGCTTCTTGCCTCGGCCATGAGGGCGCGGAGACGAGGGTTGCCGACAACGTCAGGACCACCCTGCTTTACTGCGATAGTGATTTCCTTTCCAAGTTTGGTGAAGACCTTTGCCATGTGGCCCCACCTCTTCATCTTTCTTTCTTTTCTGAACTCAAATGCTCTTCCCATAATCTGTAGAATTTAGCGTGCGTTCTCGATACGTGAGATGTACTTGTCAATATCGTAGCCCTCCCTGGACTGCGGATATTTGTCTTTGATCTGCTTGTAGAGAGAAAGAGCCTTCTGGTTGTCACCAAGTTCCTCGCAAACCACGCCTGCCTTGAGCAGATAAGCGGCTGAGAAAATGTTGTCAGACTTGGCTGCAGCCTTCTCGAAGCATGAAAGTGCATCCTTGTACTTCTCGAGACCAACATAAGCATCTCCCTGGCAGGCAAGAGCCCTTGCTGCAAGGATTGCATCCTTACCGTTGTACTTCTTGAGGTAGTTCAATGCATTCTCATAGTTGCCAAGCTGAAGCTCGCACACACCTGCATAGAGGTAAGCTGAAGCGCCGGCCTTTGAACCATACTCATCGATAACCTGGGCGAAACCGAGGCTGTTGCCATCACCGTTAAGAGCAAGCTCGAACTCGCCTGCCTGGAAACTGGCCTCTGCCGGGAACATCTGCTCCTGGGCCTCAGCCGACTTTGGCTGAAGATAGAATTTCTGATAGCACAGAACCAGAAGGCCTATTGCGAGGACTGCACCTACACAGCCCCAGATAAGTTTCTGATTCTCATTGAAGAATTTCTCGACCTTTGAAACTCTTTCTTCAACAAGTTCCTGCTGGATTTTCTCCTGCTCTTTAAGATTTGCTTTTGCCATAATATTTAACTGTTTATATTTTCATTTTTTACGGCAGACGCCGAATAGTCTGCAAATTTAGAAAAAAATACGCAATCAAACAATGCAACATATATTTTTTAGGATAATTACAAAACAGATTTTATATTTGCATCAGTATGGCTGTATTGAAGAAAATAGTAGTCCAGGACTACAGGAACATAGAGCTGGCAGAGCTGGAATTCTCTCCTAACATCAACTGCATCTCCGGCAACAACGGCGAAGGAAAGACCAATCTCCTTGACGCAATATACTACCTGTCCATGACAAAGAGCTCATTCTCCTCGTCAGACAGGCACAATTTCCGTCATGGGACCGATTCGTTCTCTCTCGCAGGAGTCTATGTGATGCCGGGAGGCCAGACATCCCGCTTCACCCTCAAGGTGAGCGCCGGGGATGAGAAAAAGCTCCGGAAGGACGACAAGCCATACCCGAAGATATCCGCCCACATCGGCGAACTGCCGGTGGTGATGGTCTCCCCTTCCGACTCGTCGCTCGTAAGCGAATCCGGGGAAGAAAGGCGCAGGTTCATGAACTCTGTACTGTCACAGATGGACTCCGTCTATCTTTCCAACATGCAGAAATACAACAGGCTTCTCGCCCAGCGCAACAAGATACTTAAAGACAGGCAGCCGGACCCGGCGCTTCTCGAAGTGATGGATGCCGGGATGTCCGCCGTCGCAGACGAGATACACGCTTCACGCAAAGCTTTCGTCGATTCATTGGAACCGGTTGTGGCAGAGTATTATAAGATGATCTCAGGAGGCAAGGAAACCGTCTCCGTATCATATCGTTCCGACCTTGACAAAGGCAACCTCGCAGAGCTTCTTTCCCGCACCAGGGAAAAAGATCTGGTGCTCCAATACACATCTGTCGGAATCCAGCGCGACGATCTGGTGTTCGGCATGGACGGGCAGCCGATCCGGTCATGCGGTTCACAGGGCCAGCAGAAGTCATTCCTCGTTGCGCTCAAGTTTGCCCAGTACGAACTGATGAAAAACGGCTACGGCTTTCCTCCGATGCTGCTGCTAGACGACGTGTTCGACAAGCTTGACATGAACAGGATCTCAAACCTCCTTTCCATGGTCGCAGGACAGGAATTCGGCCAGATATTCATCTCCGACAGCAACAAAGTCAGGCTGCAGTCCATCGTTGACAAGATCACGGAAGACAGGGCCTATTTCGAGACCGTCGGAGGCAATTTCACCAAAACGGAAGTATAATGGCATTCGAAGATTTCAAATCCATGCAAGGACTCAGGCGCCGGGAAGCAGTCGGGATGGACGAGCTTATGGAAATGTTCGTGAAGAACATGAAGATAGCCTCCGGACTGAACAGCCAGCGGATCGCCGACGCATGGGATGAAGTGACCGGAGCCGGACGATATACTCTTGACAAATATGTCAGGAACGGGGTGTTGTACTGTACCATGTCATCCTCGATGATAAGGGACAGGCTCTCCTTCCAGAAAACAGCCATAGTGGAACAGATCAACGAGCGCCTCAAGTCAGACCCGCTGTTCACCCCCGAAGACAAAAAGATATCATTCATCAAATCAATAGTATTGAAATGAAAATAGTTGCAGACCAGGCCGTACCTTTTCTCAAAGGTGTATTCGAACCATACGCAGAAGTTGTCTACAAGGAAGGCAAGGAAATCAACGCCGACGATGTAAGGGACGCCGACGCGCTAATCACCAGGACCCGTACAATCTGTAACGCCTCGCTTCTCAGGGGCTCGTCGGTGAAGATAATCGCATCTGCGACTATCGGTACTGACCATGTGGACATTCCGTGGTGCGTCCGACACGGGATACTCGTCCGCAACGCTCCCGGCTGCAACGCCGGAGGTGTGGTCCAGTACGTTTTCTCCGCGCTTTACGGCACTGCGTCGCGAAAGGCGATAAGCCTTTCCGGCAAGACAATCGGTATAATCGGAGTCGGAAACGTCGGTCGTAGGATCGAACAGATGGCCCTGCAGCTTGGATTCAGGGTCATGAAGTGCGACCCACCGAGGGCTGCCGCAGAGGGCCCGTTCGGCTTCTACTCGCTCGAAGAGCTTCTTCCGAAGGTGGACATAGTCACCCTTCACGTCCCGCTCGACTCGACGACAAAGAATATGGCGAACACGAATTTTTTCAAGCTGATGAAGCCTGGGGCATTCTTCATAAACGCCGCCAGGGGCGAAGTCGTCAACGAGGCCGCCTTGAAGAAGGCCATCCCAAAACTCGGCCCTGTCATAATAGATACATGGAACAACGAGCCGGACATCGACAAGGAACTCCTGGAAATGGTCGACATCGCCACCCCGCATATCGCCGGATATTCATATCAGGGCAAACAGAACGGCACAGCCGCCGTTGTCAGGGCCGTAGCCCATTATTTCGGCATCCAGGAACTGTATGAATTCTTCCCGGCCACGGAGATGCCGGAGAACGAAGCCGTCAAGATTGACACCAGGGGCAAGAATCAGGGAGAGATCACTTCCCTGCTCCAGTACAACTATCCGATCTTTACGGATGATTTCATGTTCAGGCTCAACCCGTCCGGATTTGAAAAAATTCGCGCCGAGTATAACTACCGGCGCGAAATCTACATTGACTGATATTTTTCAGCCTTATCTTATTCAGCTGTTTCCTCTGCAGGGGTTTCTTCAGGCTGCTCGGCAGCGGACGAAGCCTCTTCAACGACGGTCTCTGCAGGAGCGGCTTCTTCGACGTTCTCTACCTCCGCGGCCTTCTTGCAAGGGTTAGGGAGACCTATGCAAGCCAGCCTGTCAGTAAAGAGAGCGTAGGCGGCGGCGCCAAGCACGAGGATAGCAAGGATAATGAAGAACCTTCTCCAGCATGCTCTCCTGCGCACCTTAGGATCGACACTTGAAAGCCTTGGGTACTTGGCGAGCTTGGTAAGCTTACGGCCGAATTTCACGCCCACATAAGAATTGGCATTGATAGCCCATCCGTTGGCATTGAGCACCGGACCGAGGTCACGCTTGCGCAGTTTCCTCCAGGTGATGAACATGGACGGAAGCGAGATGACCAGCATGACGGCAAAAATTGCGATCACGACTTTCACAGGTCCGAGATTGGCGGCACCCTTGGCAAGAGATACAAGAGCCTGGCCGATGAAGCCCAGAGCCATGCCTATCGCAGCGAAAATACCGGCAAACTTGGCTATATCGAAACTACTCTTGAGCTGTTCGGCACCGGCCTTTGGATCAGTGGTCGCAGCATCCGCCTTCGCTGTGAGGTCGGCCATGGCAGCATCGTTCTTGGCCTCAGCCTGTTTGTCGATCTTGTCGGAAATCCAGCGTCCTACCTTCTTGTACGGAGCCCAGAATGCCTGCTTGAGGCTGAGAGGATTGTCCACGATCTGAGTCACCGTAGCATCCCAGTCAAGACCGTTGCGGTCATAGAAGATGGCATGCTTTCCGACCCTGAGGCCGTCCACGTCACCATCAGTAAGCACGGCGGCAATATTCATTGTCTGGCCGGTAGCCTTGGACACGCATGTGCAGTAGAGTATGTACATTCCGCTGAGGCTGGAGATGTCTCCCGTCTTGCCCGGATCAAGCACTCTTATACAGAGGTCGGTGCTTCTCTGGTCTATGTAGAGACGTCCTACCTGGAACATCGCCTTGTCTTTCCTTGTATAGAAATCGCTGAATACCACGTAATTGTTCAGGAACTTGTAGAGATCCCTGTAGTAATGCATCAGCTTGTCGACAGCGTCGATGGAGAGAGATTCCTCTTCAAGAGCCTTGTCCTCGGCGATAAGCTTGAGAAGGCCGTTCTTGCCATCCTCGGCTACGATAGCCTTGACAGCATCAGGGCCTAGGGACTCGACTGCAGCGCCTTTCTTATCTGCAAGCCATGCCGTATAGCCGTCAAACTTGGCCAGGACCGCATTCCACTGAGCCTCGTCTATGCTTTCAGCTCCGGCGAAATCGACATCGAATACAAGAGCCTTGAGATTGGCGAAAGCTGCCTGCCAAGCAGGGTTGATTCCGTGGGCCAGAGGCAGTTTCTTCTGGGCAGTAGGACGGGCAAGAGGGTATGTGGCGATCTCGTCCGCTGCAGCTGCAAGGTCTCGGTCGCTGATGGCTCCGAGCTTCTCCACTGAAAGGTCCACCACGTCAGATACGGCCTCATCGAAATCGATGAGCTTGCATCTCATGAAATAGTCGGCGATCTTGTCCTTCAGCTCATTGCATGCGGCATAAGCGGCAGCAGTGTTGTCTCCGTATGGGAAAACTTTCGCCTTCTCGGCATCACCGGCATTCAACCATGACACATAATCGGCGCAGGCTGCATAGAATGCCTCGATCTTGTCCGTGTCGACGCCGTCGGCTCCGCTTCTGTCCAAATCCTTTCCGATCGTGGCCATTATGTTCTCGATGAGAGCTTTCTGCCTGGCGTCGGAGGCTGATTCCAGGGTTATGATTCCGTCACCGTTGAATTTGGTCTCGGCGAATATCTTGACGCTGTCGGAAGTATCCTCGATGCTGATGGAACCTTTTTCGAGATGCAAGTTCTCAAGAATCTGCCGCGCGGAATTACGGAGCTTGAGACCTTCAGGATTATTCGTATTGAATCCGGAAAGGGAAAGGGATGACTCCCCCTTCAGGAGGTCGTCAGGGTTTGCAACCATTTCAGTAACCCATCTGGCTGCGTCCATTACTTCTTCGACCCTGATCTTGCCGTCTTTGTCGGAATCAAGATACTCCAGGGTTTTCTTGTCAAATTCAAGACCTTCGACTGGACAGCTGAGGACAGTCCATTTCTTTCTGTCCAGCTCAGGCAGATGCGCAATGTCCTGGCCCTTCTCGAGGCTTACGCGCACTGCTCTTCCAACGGAAGTAAACTTCCACTTGTACTCGGTGTTTCCCATAATCTATAATTTGTTAAATAAAAGTTTTTCATGCGGTGTCTAAAACCTTTCTAAAAGGTTTAAACTATACAAATGTATGGAATTATTTAGAAAAATATTATAGATTTGCAGGCAAATTAAAAACGGATGAGACAAATTTACCTTGCTGCCGGCTGTTTCTGGGGCGCGGAACATTATCTCCAGCTGATAAACGGAGTGGTTTCTACCAGGACAGGCTTTGCAAACGGCAATACTCAGGACCCCACCTACAAGGAAGTTTACACCGATACTACCGGCTACGCCGAAACGGTCGAAGTCATATATGACCCGGAGATTCTCAGTCTTGAAACTCTGGTCAGCCTCTATTTCAAATCGATAGACCCTACAAGCGTCAACAAGCAGGGCGAAGATACGGGCACCCGCTACCGCACCGGAATCTACTATACGGATCCCGGAGACTATGCCGTGGCCAAGAAGGTCTATGACGAGGTTGCGGCAGGCTATGACAGGCCTCTTGCCGTTGAACTTGAGCCGCTCAGGAACTTCTATCCGGCAGAAGAATACCACCAGGACTATCTCAACAAGAATCCGCAGGGCTATTGCCATCTGCCCCAGGCGCTTTTCGATTTCGCCCGGAAAGCCAACAGATGATATCCTTTTTTTTAGTATATTTGCATGATTTTGTCTAAAATTTTAGAATAGATATGAGTATCCAACAGGAAAATATCTCCAAGCTTGTCGAGCGTAGGGCTAACGCTAAGCTCGGCGGAGGAGAAAAAAGAATTGAAGCCCAGCATCAGAAAGGAAAAATGACGGCCCGCGAGAGGATCGCAATGCTCCTTGATGAAGGCAGTTTCGAGGAATTCGATATGTTTGTCCAGCATCGTTGCACCAACTTCGGAATGGACAAGCAGCATTATGACGGAGACGGCGTCGTTACCGGATGCGGTACCATCGACGGTCGTCTCGTATATGTTTTCGCCCAGGACTTCACCGTATCCGGAGGCTCTCTCTCCAAGACAATGTCAGAGAAGATCTGCAAAGTCATGGACATGGCCGTCCGTAACGGCGCTCCATGCATCGGTCTCAATGACTCCGGCGGCGCACGAATCCAGGAAGGCATCGACTCTCTCGCTGGTTTCGGCGAGATCTTCGAAAGGAACATCCTCGCTTCCGGCGTGGTTCCACAGATCTCCGGAATATTCGGCCCATGCGCCGGAGGAGCAGTCTATTCCCCTGCCCTTACAGACTTCACCCTCATGGTCAAGAATACCTCTTATATGTTCCTTACCGGCCCTTCAGTAGTCAAGAGCGTTACCGGAGAGGAAGTTAGCCAGGAGGACCTCGGCGGAGCGAGCGTACACGCCACAAAGAGCGGCGTGGCCCATTTCGCCGCAGAAAATGAGGAAGAAGGCATCGCCACGATCAAGGAACTTCTCAGCTACATTCCTCAGAACAACACGGAGGAAGCCCCACGCGTGCCTACCAACGATCCTGTGAGCCGCGCAGACGACAGTCTCAACGAGATTATCCCTGACAACCCGAACAAGGCGTACGACATGTACCGCGTCATCAACAGCATCGTCGATGACGGCAAGTTCTTCGAGGTCCATAAGACATTCGCCAGAAACATCATCGTGGGCTTTGCCCATATGAACGGACGCAGCGTCGGCATCGTAGCCAACCAGCCTAACATGCTTGCAGGCGCCCTCGACATCAACGCCTCTCGAAAGGCTTCCCGCTTCGTGAGATTCTGCGACGCCTTCAACATTCCGCTCGTCACCCTCGTCGACGTGCCTGGATTCCTCTGCGGAACCCACCAGGAGTATGGAGCCATCATTTCCAACGGAGCAAAGCTTCTCTACGCATACGGCGAAGCTACCGTTCCTAAGGTGACCGTAACCCTCCGCAAGTCATACGGTGGCGCCCACATAGTCATGAGCTGCAAACAGCTCAGGGGCGACATCAACTATGCATGGCCATCATCCCAGATTGCCGTGATGGGCGCAGACGGAGCTGTAGGCATCCTCTACTCAAAGGACATCAAGGCAGTTGAAGACCCTGAGGAGCAGAAACGTATCAGGGACGAAAAGAAAAAGGAATACGAGGATCTCTTCAGCAATCCTTACCAGGCTGCCCAGAAGGGATACATCGACGATGTGATCGAGCCGAGGAACACCCGTTTCCGCATATGCCGCGCTCTCGAGCAGCTTGCAGGCAAGAAGGAGAGCGTTCCGGCCAAGAAACATGATAACCTTCCTCTTTAATTCCGGAAAAATGCGAAAGAAATTATTCATAATATCTTCCATCCTTTTCGGAGCGCTTACCGCCGGAGCCCAGAACGTATCTGACCTGGTGATTTCGGAGGCGGAGGTCGAGAATGAGACGGGAATTACCGACTCATTCGGCCTGCACAGCGGATGGATAGAGATAACGAACACTTCCCAGGGTACCGTGAACATAGGCGGCTGTTTCATTACGGACGACCTTTCACAGCCGAGGAAGTACATGATACCAAGGACAGACCTCTCCACCAAGATAGGTGCAAGGCAGACCTGTCTGTTCTTCTTCAACGGACCTGAGTTCATCGGAACTTTCGACGTGGATTTCCTTCTTTCGAAGGGTTCCGTGATATATCTCGTAAGCAACGACGGAAAGACTGTCATAGACAGCCTGGAGATTCCTGCAGGCCTTCCTGCAGACCTTGCAGTAAGAAAGATGGCAAGGGATGCCAAGCACGTGAATTTCGTCGCCGAGGCGGATCCTGCAATTCCTTCCCCGGGAGTGATGAACTCCGACGGAAACGAGGAGACCGGCGCCCAGAAGATTGCGCGCGAGGATCCGTTCGGAGGAGTTCTTACGCTCACCTCCGTATCAGTGGTCTTCGGAGCCCTAATCGTGCTTCTGATAATCTTCACCATTACCGGCGGTTTCTTCTCCGGCAGGTTCGAGAACCCGTTCAAGAGGTCAGCCAAGGCCCCGAAGGCAGGCAAGCCTGACGCAGAAGTCGCAGCAGCCATCGCCATGGCCCTCGAAAGAGAGCTTTCCGGCGGCGACGACGTTGCGGCGGCGATCGGAATGGCCCTGGACATGTATATGGATGACACCGTCCATGATGCCGAGAGTTTCGTGATCACGATCCGCAGGAACGAAGCGTCTCTGTGGAATGACAAGTCGAAGAACTTCAGACAGTTACCAACAAGATAAAATAGAAAAACAGATATGAAAGAGTACAGATTCAAGATCAATGGCAAAGATTACAAGGTTGCCGTCAACGGTATCAGCGGAAAGATCGCAGATGTTACCGTAAATGATGTTCCATACCAGGTAGAGCTTGACGAAGCCCAGGCCGCAGCCGCTCCTGCTCCTGCAGCAGCACCTGTACAGGCCGCAGCTCCGGCCGCTCCGGCTGCAGTGCCGAAGGCGGCTCCTAAGGCTGCCGGCGCCGGTGCAAAGGTCAACTCCCCTATGGAAGGCAACGTTGTTGACGTATGCGTAAAGGCAGGTGACTCTGTGAAGAGCGGCCAGAAGCTCGTCGTAATCGAGGCAATGAAGATGGAAGTGGAAATCAGCGCTACCGCTGACGGTACCGTTTCCGAGGTTCTTGTGAACAAGGGTGACCATCTCGTAGAAGGCCAGCCGGTCGCAACCATAGCATAAAAGATTCATGGGGCATATTTTCGATAGCTTACAGCAGTTCTGGCAGTTTACCGGATTCGCCAATTGTCAGTGGCAGAACCTGGTAATGATTGCCATCGGCATATTCTTCATCACGATTGCCATCCTCAAGGAATGGGAGCCGCTGCTTCTCGTCCCGATCGGCTTCGGTATGATCATAGGCAACATCCCTATGTTCCCGGGCCTTAATATCGGCATCTACGAGGACGGTTCGGTACTCAACACTCTCTATCAGGGTGTGAAGCAGGGATGGTATCCACCTCTTATCTTCCTGGGCATCGGAGCCATGACCGACTTCTCGGCCCTCATCTCCCAGCCAAGGCTGATACTTATCGGCGCGGCAGCCCAGATGGGTATTTTTGGAGCATATCTGCTCGCCCTGTCCTTCGGCTTCGCCCCTAACGAGGCTGGAGCCATCGGCATCATCGGAGGCGCGGACGGCCCTACGGCCATCTTCCTCTCCTCTAAGCTGGCTCCGGACCTGATGGGTGCGATCGCAGTATCCGCATACTCATACATGGCCCTCGTGCCGGTGATCCAGAGGCCGATCATGCTTCTTCTTACCAACAAGAAGGAAAGGCTTATCACCATGCCTAAGCCAAGGCAGGTAAGCCAGCGCGAAAGGATCATCTTCCCTATCGTGGGCTTCCTTACCACGGCATTCATCGTGCCTTCAGGACTCCCGCTTCTCGGAATGCTCTTCTTCGGCAACCTCCTCAAGGAAAGCGGCGTGACCAAGCGTCTTGCCAACACGGCCAGCGGTCCGCTCATCGACATCGTCACAATCCTCATCGGAGTGACCGTGGGCGCATCCACCCAGGCTGACAAGTTCCTGACCGGAAAATCAGTGCTTATCTTCGGCCTCGGTCTGCTTTCGTTCGTGATAGCGACTGCCAGCGGCGTCCTTTTCGTGAAGCTGATCAACCTGTTCATCGCAGATCCTGCCCGCAAGATCAATCCGCTCATCGGAAATGCAGGTGTCTCAGCCGTTCCGGACAGCGCCCGCGTCTCGGAAGTAGTAGGAAGGGAATCCAATCCTTCCAACCATCTTCTCATGAACGCAATGGCGCCGAATGTTGCCGGAGTGATCGGTTCGGCAGTTGCTGCCGGCATCCTTCTGGGATTCCTCGGTTAGTCGATGAATATCATAAAGATAAAGGCCGTCTGGGACAAAAAAGTCCCGGACGGTTTTTGTTTGGCGTCAATCCCTTGCCTTTGCCTGAAAATTTGTTATCTTTGTAAGATATAAGAGACATTTATGTTCCGGACAATTAACACGGATATCAGGTACATAGGTACCGACGATATCGATATAACACTTTTCGAAAACCAATACCCTGTTCCTCAGGGGATTTCATATAACTCATACGTGATCTTTGACGAAAAGGTCGCAGTAATGGACACCGTCGACTGCAGGAAGGGCGAAGAATGGAAGAACAATCTCAGAGAGGCCCTCGAAGGACGCGCTCCGGATTATCTTGTCGTCCATCACATGGAGCCTGACCATTCATCCCTGATTGCCTGGTTCGCAGCCGAGTTCCCGGACAGCACGATTGTCGCTTCTGCAAAGGGCGTCCCGATGCTTTCCCAGTTTTTCGAAGACGTTGATTTCTCCGGACGCACTCTTGCCGTCAAGGAAGGCGACACCCTCAGCCTCGGACGCCATGAACTGAAGTTCGTCATGGCCCCGATGGTCCATTGGCCCGAGGTCATGGTCTCATATGACCAGACTGAAGGAATCCTGTTTTCGGCCGACGCATTCGGCAAATTCGGCAATCTCGCCGAGTGCGGTTTCTATGATGACGAAGACAAGGACTGGGAGACCGAAGGCGCCCGATACTATTTCAACATTTGCGGCAAATACGGCGTGCAGGTGCAGATGCTGCTGAAAAAGGCAGCCGCGCTCGACATCCGGACGATATGTCCTCTCCACGGCCCCGTAATCAGGAAAGACCCTGCCAGGTTTGTCGGCCTGTACGACAGATGGAGCCTCTACTCCCCTACGAAAGAAGGCGTGCTGATCGCTCATGCGTCCATACATGGAGGCACGGCCGATGCAGCCCGCAGATTCGCCGGGATGGTCGGAGAAGGGGCAAGACTGGTGGATCTCACCACCACCGATCCTTCGGAAGCAGTTTCGCTGGCCTTCCTCTATGGGAAAGTGGTCCTTGCCGCATCTTCGTATGATGCCGGACTCTTCCCTCCTATGTACGAGTTCCTGCACCACCTGCAGGACAAGAACTGGCAGAAACGCTCTGTCGGGATCATCGAGAACGGTTCATGGGGTCCGACGGCCGCCAGGGTCATGAAGGAGCTACTTTCGCAGATGAAAGATATCAGCCTGGTCGGAGACGTAGTGACGATAAAGAGCAGAATGAAAGCCACGGACGTGCCGCCTATGCAGGAGCTGGCGCACGCAATAAATAGCATTTAACAATAAACAATACAAATATGCAGGATAAATTACAGGAGCTGACAGACAAACTGTTCAACGAGGGTCTGTCAAAGGGAAGGCAGGAAGGAGAAGCAGTTCTCGCCGAGGCTAGGAAAAAAGCCGACGAGATAGTCCTGGATGCCAAGAAACAGGCGGAAGCCATAATAGCCCAGGCCAACAAGGATGCCGAGGACCTCAAGTCAAAGGTCAACAGCGACATCAAGATGGCATCGGCACAGGCTCTGCAGGCAACCAGGAAAGACGTGGAGAATCTCGTAGTATCCAGCCTTTCATCCAAGGAAATCGCCGGAGCGATGAACTCTGACGAATTCGTAAAGGGTGTGATCACGGCCGTCGCCGAGAAATTCAGCACCCAGGAGGCCACGGACCTCGAACTGGTGCTTCCGGAGTCGATGAAGGCTTCGCTGGAATCATTCGTGAAGAACGAACTCGCAAAGAAGCTCAAGAACGGAGTGACTGCCACTTTCTCAAAGAAAGCTGCGGGCGGATTCACCATCGGACCTAAGGACGGAAGCTACTTTATCAGCTTTACTGAAGAGAGCTTCAGGAATCTTATCGGAGAGTATCTCAGACCGGTGACCAGGAAGATTTTGTTCGGCGAATAGCAGTATGGACAATTACCAGTACATAATCGCTTCTCTTCCTGTCCCTAACAAGGACATCCGGCCCGGAGACGTGTCCAGGAGTGCGGAGCTGCTTGCGTTCATACGCGAACACTGCTCCAGGGAGGACAACGCCCTGATAGACCGGCTTCTCGACGGATATGACGAGAGCAAGCTGGGACAGGCGTTCTATGAGACCGCACTCTCAGGCTCGGACCGTTTCCTCCGCGAATTCTTCACCTTCGACCTGCGCGTGCGCAATGCAAAGGTGAGATTCCTTAACAAGGCTCTGGACCGCCCGGTCGACCAGGACATATTCCTTGAGCCGGAAGGAGAATTCCCGGAAGCGGAGAAGATCGCCGCCGTGCTTCAGGACAAGGACATCCTTGCAAGGGAAAGAGGGCTGGACGGCCTCATGTGGGCGAAAATCGATGAGATCCTGATATTCGACACTTTCAACATCGACGTGATCCTGGGATTCATCGCAAAGCTCAAGATATCGGACCGCTGGCTGACTCTTGACGAGCAGACAGGAAGGGAAATGTTCCGCCGCCTGGTCCAGGAAATCAGGGGAACATTCAAGGGCGTTGAATTTAATGAATAAACAATAAATCAGATATGAAGACAAAAGGTATCGTAACGGGAATTGTTTCCAACCTCGTGACTGTGCAGGTTGACGGACCTGTTGCCGAAAATGAGCTCTGCTACATCAGCATGGGAGATACCAGGCTGATGGCCGAGGTCATCAAGGTAAATGGAAAGAACGCGCAGATCCAGGTATTCGAAAGTACCCGTGGCCTTAAGAACGGAGACTCTGTAGAGTTCGAAGGAAAGATGCTCGAGATCACTCTCGGTCCGGGCCTTCTCTCAAGCGTGTACGACGGTCTCCAGAACGACCTTACCACAATGGAAGGCGTTTTCCTCAAGAGAGGAGAATACACTGACCCTCTGGACAGGAAGAAACTCTGGGATTTCACTCCTATTGCAGCTGCCGGTGACAAAGTCATAGCTGCAGACTGGCTCGGAGAAGTGAAGGAAGGATGGCTGCCTCACAAAATCATGGTACCGTTCTCCTTCAAGGGAGAATACACGGTCAAGAGCGTGGCTGCCGCAGGACAGTACACCGTGGACCAGACCATTGCCGTCCTTACCGGAGAAGACGGAGAGGATGTCAATGTCACCATGACCCAGAAATGGCCTGTCAAGGTAGCTGTAAGGGCCTACAAGGAAAAACCGAGGCCTGAGAAGATCATGGAGACAGGAGTACGCGTGATCGACTCGTTCAACCCTATCGCCGAAGGCGGCACGGGCTTCATCCCGGGACCTTTCGGCTGCGGAAAGACCGTGCTCCAGCATGCCATAGCAAAACAGGGCGAAGCAGACGTCATCGTGATGGCAGCCTGCGGAGAGCGTGCCAACGAGGTGGTGGAGATATTCACCGAGTTCCCTGAACTCATCGACCCTCATACAGGCCGTCACCTGATGGAGCGTACCACGATCATCTGCAACACATCAAACATGCCTGTAGCTGCCCGCGAGGCCTCCGTATATACTGCGATGACCATCTGCGAATACTACAGGGCCATGGGCCTCCGCTGCCTGCTTCTCGCCGACTCTACTTCAAGATGGGCGCAGGCTCTCCGAGAGATGTCCAACCGAATGGAAGAGCTCCCTGGAGCAGACGCCTTCCCTGTGGACCTCTCGGCCATCATCTCGAACTTCTACTCACGTGCCGGAATGGTCATTCTGAACAACGGCCAGCGAGGCGCAGTCACCTTCATCGGTACTGTCTCCCCTGCCGGCGGAAACCTCAAGGAGCCGGTTACGGAGTCCACCAAGAAGGCTGCGCGTTGCTTCTATGCCCTCGAGCAGAACCGCGCCGACCAGAAGAGATATCCCGCCGTCAACCCTATCGACTCATATTCCAAGTATCTAGAGTATCCGGAAATCCGCGAATATCTCGACGAGACTGTGGAGAAAGGCTGGGTTGACCGCATCAGCAAAGCCAAGAACCTGGTGCTCAGAGGCCGCGAAGCCAATGACCAGATCAATATTCTCGGCGACGACGGCGTCCCTATGAGCTACCATGAGACATTCTGGAAATCAGAGCTCATAGACTTCTGCTTCCTCCAGCAGGACGGATTCGACCCAATCGACAGCCTCTGCCCTATCGAAAGGCAGAAATACATGCTCGACCTTCTCCTTGACATCTGCGACAAGGAGTTCACATTCGACGATTACGAGAAATGCCGCGATTACTTCAAGGAGATCATCAACGTAATCAAGCAGATGAACTACTCGGAGTTCCACAGCGAAGCTTTCGAGAAATACAATGTAGAACTGAATAAACTCATAGAGGCAAATGGCAAATAAGGCATATCAGAAAGTTTACACACAGCTGGACGCTATCACCAAGGCTACGGTAGCCTTGAAGGCGAAAGGCGTAACCAACGACGAGCTTGCCATTGTCGACGGCAGGCTTGCCCAGGTCGTAAGGACCAAGGGTGACACAGTGACCATGCAGGTATTCTCCGGCACCGAGGGTATCCCGACCAATGCCGAAGTCGCATTTCTCGGCAATCCTCCTACCCTAAAGGTCAGCGACGACCTCTCAGGCCGTTTCTTCGACGCATACGGGCATCCTATCGACGGCGGTCCCGAGGTGGAAGGCGAAGAGCGCCAGATCGGCGGTCCTTCCGTCAACCCGTACAAGAGACGCCAGCCGTCCCAGCTGATCCCTACGGGTATCGCGGGCATCGACCTTAACAATACCATAGTGTCAGGACAGAAGATTCCGTTCTTCGCCGACCCTGACCAGCCATACAACCGTGTGATGGCAGACGTGGCTCTCCGAGCTGACGTGGACAAGATCATCCTCGGCGGCATGGGCCTTTCGAATGACGACTACCTTTTCTTCCGTCATTCATTCGAGGCGGCAGGCGCGCTCGAGAAGATCATCAGTTTCGTAAATACGACCGAGGAGCCTCCGGTAGAGCGTCTGCTCATCCCTGACATGGCCCTTACCGCAGCAGAGTATTTCGCAGTGGACAAGAATGAGAAAGTCCTCGTTCTTCTCACCGACATGACCCTGTATGCAGATGCCCTGTCTATCGTTTCCAACCGTATGGACCAGATCCCGTCAAAGGACTCCATGCCGGGCTCACTCTACTCAGACCTCGCAAAGATCTACGAGAAGGCCGTGCAGCTCCCTTCCGGCGGATCAATCACCATCATCGCGGTGACTACGCTGAACGACGGAGACATCACCCATGCCATCCCGGACAACACCGGATACATTACTGAGGGACAGCTTTTCCTCCGTGCCGATTCGGATTCCGGCAAGGTCATCATCGACCCGTTCCGTTCCCTCTCGCGACTCAAGCAGCTCGTACAGGGCAAGAAGACCCGCGAGGACCACAGCCAGGTCATGAACGCCGGCGTGCGTCTCTATGCTGACGCGCAGAACGCAAAGACCAAGCTGGAGAACGGTTTCGACCTCTCGGATTATGACCTCCGCTGTCTCAAATATGCCAAGGAATACGCCACGAGACTGCTTTCAATCGATGTCAACATCAAGATCGACGAGATGCTTGACACCGCATGGGAGCTCTTTGGCAAGTACTTCTCCAAGGCAGAAACAGGTATCAAACAGGCCTTGATAGACAAATACTGGAAGGCATAAGTTTATGGCAATAAGATTTCAATATAACAAGACGTCGCTGAACAATCTCGGCAAGCAGCTGAAGATGAGGCAGAAGGCACTCCCTACCCTGCAAAGCAAGGAAAGCGCCCTGCGTCTCGAAGTCCGCAAAGCCAAGGATTATTCTGCCAGACTTGTAGCCGATCTTGAAGCCGCCCTTAAGAAATACGACTATCTCGCCGCATTGTGGAACGAATTCGATCCGGGTCTGATTTCAATCACTGACGTAGAGCTTGAAACGGTCAAGGTGGCCGGAGTCAAGACACCTTCGCTCAAGGGAATCACCTATGAGATCCTTCCGTTCAACGCCTTTGTCAAGCCGGCTTGGTTTGCCGACGGCGTGGCCATACTGAAGGAGCTTTCCAGACTTGGAATAGAATCTGAGGTATATCTCGAGAAGAGCCGTATCCTGGAATTCCAGAGAAAGAAGACCACCCAGAAAGTAAACCTTTACGAGAAGGTCCAGATTCCCGGGTACAAGGAGGCGATCCGAAAGATCAAGCGCTACATGGAGGACGAAGAAAACCTCAGCAAGGCGTCGTCCAAGATAGTCAAGGGCCGTCATGCGGCCGAAGAAGAGGAGGAAGAGCTATGATAGAGAAAATGAGCAAATACTCCTTCATCCTGCTAAAAGGTGAAGAGACCGGATTCCTTGCCAGGCTGCAGGAACTCGGAGTTGTCGATATCACAAGGTCCTCCAAGCCGGTAGACGAGCGCTCAGCCCAGATGCTGGCAAGGATATCATCTCTCGGCACGACCCTGGGCAAGCTTTCCGTATCGGATTTCTCCAAGGATCCGGATTATGAGACGATCCTCGAAGAAAGCAAGAGAATCGAGGTCAAGGATGACCCTGTGGCCATCTATCCTGAGCTGGTCTCCCAAATAAGGGAGCTGGCAGCCGAAATCTCTGCGGCAGAAAAGGAGAAAGACTATCTGGACCACTGGGGCCGGTTCGACAAGGAAAGCCTGTCAAAGCTTGGGGAAATGGGGCTGAAAATCCGCTACTACAGCGTTCCTGCCAAGAAATTCGATGCAGAATGGACTAATCTGGTTCCTCTCAAGGAAATCTACAGAGATGACAGCACTGTCTGGTTCGTCACTGTATCGGATGATCCCGAGTATTCGTTCCCGGTAAAGGAAATCCACGCTCCGGAGACGACCGGCGCCGAAAAAGGCGAAGAGATCAAGGCCCTCCGCAAGGAACTTCTCTCTGCCAAGGCCATGGTACAGGCCCTCAAATCCCGCGTTCCGGAACTTGAGGCTGAGAAAAAAGCAATCACTGCGGACATGGACATGTATTTTGCAGAAGTCTCACCAGAGAAGGCTGCAGAAGACCATGTTCTCGTATTCGAGGGGTTCGCTCCGATAGAAGAAGACGAAAGGCTCAAAGAAGCTTTCGACAAGCAGGGCATCTTTTACATCAAAGACACTGCCGTCCTGGAAGACAATCCTCCTATCAAGCTGAAGAACAATGGATTCACGTCGCAGTTCAGGGTACTCACCGACATGTACGGACGTCCATCGTACGACGAGTTCGACCCTACCCCGATGATTTCCATCTTCTTCCTGCTGTTTTTCGCCATGTGCATGGGAGACGCGGGATATGGCCTGATACTCATAATTGTCGGACTTCTGATGAAGCGGAGCAAGGGCTTTGCATCCATGGCTTCACTCGTAGTCACCCTGGGCATCGGAACCCTTCTGGTCGGCATCGTGCTGCATACCTTCTTCGGAATAGACATGAAGGAATGGGCCTTCCTCCCTTCATGGATGCAGAAAGTAATGCTGCCGACCCAGGCTCTCGGCTTCGACGCCGGAATGGTCCTCGCAATCATCGTGGGTATCGTCCATATATGCGTTGCGCAGGTGGTCAAGTCCATAATGTCTACGAGGAACAAAGGTTTCCTGAATTCCCTCGGCACATGGGGCTGGACGCTGCTGATAGTGGGTGGCGTAACGGTCGGAGGTATCGCCCTGACTGGAGTCCTCGACGCACGCCTGACCAAGTGGATCATAATAATCCTCGGATCTTTGTCCGCCGTGGGCATATTCTTGCTAAACGATGTCAGAAGGAACGTCTTCGCCAACATCGGAGCAGGATTGTGGGAGACATACAATACTGCCAGCGGCCTGCTCGGCGACGTGCTCAGCTACCTTAGGCTCTATGCTCTCGGACTTGCAGGAGCGATGCTCGGAGGCGCATTCAACCAGCTTGGCGAGATGGTGCTCGGAGACGGCAAGAATCTGTTCTTATGGATTCCGTGCATAATCCTGTTCCTTCTCGGACATACTCTGAACATTGCGATGTGCGCCCTCGGCGCCTTCGTCCATCCTCTCCGACTCAACTTCCTCGAATTCTTCAAGAACTCCGGATACGCGGGAAAGGGAAGGACTTACAAACCATTGGAACAAATCAATAATTAATTAAATAATAAAACTATGTTATCAGTAACAGCACTTTTAGGTTACATCGGACTCGGACTTCTCATCGGTCTTGCCGGACTCGGCAGCGTACTCGGAACGACAATCGCCGGAAACGCAGCTGAAGGAGCCCTCAAACTCAATCCTGAGCAGTCTGGATCATACATGATCCTCTCAGCCCTCCCTTCCACCCAGGGTATCTACGGTTTCGTAGCATACTTCATGTGGAGAGCATGGGACATGGACCAGAGCGGTCTTGTCGCTTTCGGCGTCGGTGCATGCGTAGGTCTCGTCTGCCTCTACTCGGCTATCCGTCAGGGCCAGGTTTGCGCCAACGGCATCGTAGGCATCAGCCAGGGTCATGATGTATTCGTGAACACCCTTATCTATGCAGCTCTCCCTGAGTTCTATGCGATCCTCGGACTTGTTGCGACCTTCCTTGTAAAGTAAGGTTTCCGATAGAAAAAAGTAATGGCTGTCCCCCTCAATACAGGCGGGGCAGCTATTGTTTTTAGACTAAAGTTCAGTATATTTGCATTAGAGTGTACAAAGTATATAAAATGAACCAGGAAGCATCCCGTTGCCTATTGTGCAAAAAGCCTAAATGCTCAGAAGCATGCCCTGTGCATACTGACGTGCCTGAGGCGATGAGACTTTACCGCGAAGGTAACCTGACGGACGCGGCCAAATTATTGTTCGAGAATAATCCCCTATCGGCAATAACGAGTCAGGTTTGTGACTGGCAGCTCTTCTGCAAGGGCCACTGTGTCCTCAATGCGAGGAAGATGCCTGTCAGATGGTATGAAGTGGAACAGGAAATATCGATGGCCTATCTGCTTGATGCCCATGTTGAAATTGACGTCCCGGATAACGGGAAGAAAGTCGCAGTCATCGGTGCCGGCCCCTGTGGCATCGCCGCGTCGATATGGCTGCGCAAGAAAGGTATTTCCGTCACACTCTTCGATTCCTTTGACAGGGTCGGAGGCGTGCTGAGATACGGGATCCCCGAGTTTCGCCTCGACAAGAAATATGTCGATGCGTATGAGAGGATATTGCAAGAGATCGGTGTCGTTTTCGTAGGGAAATCGACGCTCGGAAAGGAAATAACGATTGAAAGCCTCCGGAAGGAGTTCGATGCAATCCTTGTCGCTGCCGGCGCATGGGTGGCAAAGGAGATGAGGATACCGGGAGAAGATCTTCCCGGTGTGATCCATGCCCTCGAATTCCTGAAGGAACCGTCTTCATACGAGCTTGGAAAGAGAGTGATCGTTATCGGAGGCGGCAATGTGGCGATGGATGCCTGCCGTACGGCGATACGCAGAGGATGCGATACTACCGTTGTGTACAGGAAGACTTTTGAGAACATGCCTGCAAACCACCTGGAAGTAGAAGAAGCCCAGGCCGAAGGAGTCAAGTTCAGAGTCTTTGAAGTACCTGTGGAAGTACGCAAGGACGGAGACCGCACGTTTGCGATTCTTCGTGATTGCGAAAACGTCGAAGAGAACGGCAAGGTAGCGACTCGCGTCATTGATGGGACGGACCACGAACTTGATTTCGACACAATGATTGTCGCTGTCAGCGAGAAAGCAGACAAGAGTATCCTTGACGGATACGACCACGAAGATAACCCGGACATATTCAAGGCCGGTGATTACTTCTATGGTCCGAGAACTGTCGTGGAGGCCGTTCAGTCCGCTAAACTGGCAGTAGCCGATATGATCAGCTATCTGCAGGTTTAGAAAGACGACGTTACTAAGGATATGAAGAAGATTATCGATCCTATAGCAAAGGATATATTAAAGGCTGAACTCACTCCGGAGAAAATGCTCCGAAAGACGAACCGTGCAAACAACGAGTTGTACGTAGTCAACAACGAAACGGCTCCTAATGTGATCCGGGAGATCGGACGACTCAGGGAAATCGCTTTCCGAGACGGTGGCGGCGGTACCGGGGAACCTCTGGACATAGACAAGTTCGATACCGATCCGGCATACGGCTACAAGCAGCTGGTGCTCTGGGATCCCGAGGCAGAGGAGATCATCGGTGGATACCGCTTCGTACTTTGTGACGAGGCCGTGTTCGACAGGTTCGGACAGCCGCATCTTACTTCATCCCACATGTTTGAATTCTCCAAGAAATTCATCAAGAACTACCTTCCATACACCATCGAGCTGGGAAGGTCCTTCGTATCAGTGGAATATCAGGCTTCGAAGGACGGTTCCAAATCCATATTCGCCCTCGACAACTTGTTCGACGGCCTGGGAGCCCTCATGATGCTGTGTGCAGGCAGGATGAAGTACTTCTTCGGAAAGATGACCATATATCCGGACTATCCGACGGAAGCCAGGGAACTGATCATGACTTTCATGTACAAGTACTTCCCTGACAAGCAGAAGCTCATGAAACTGAGGCTTCCGGTCAAGGTCCACAATAAGGAATACGCCAAGATGTTCAACGGAAGCGACTTCAAGGAGGATTACAGAATACTGAACGCCGAGGTAAGGAAATACGGGGTGAACATCCCGCCTCTCGTAAATTCCTACATCAACCTCTCCCCTTCCATGGTCTATCTCGGGACGGGAATCAACGACGAGTTCGCCAATGTATATGACTCAGGCATACTCTTCGCCTTCGACGAGCTTTATCCCGAAAAGAAAAAGCGCCACGTAGAATCTCTCAAGGAGGAAATGAGGCGTCTCAAGAAGTTTATAACAAGCAAGATACAGTAAAGGATGCGCGGCTCTATTGAGAGTCGCGTTTTCTGTTCTTTTTAAGGACGTACTGGGTTAGGACGAGGCCTGCGAAGGCAACGCCTATGCCGGTCCACTGCAATGGGCTCAGCATTTCCCTGCCGAGGAAGAATCCCATAAGGGCCGTCACCACCGGGATCATCGCGAGGAACACGCTGGCCCTGCCGACTCCGAGATGCTTGATGGAACTGGCCCAGAGAGTGAAAGCTATTCCTGAACAAAGCACTGCCAGGCAAAGCAGAGGTTTCAGCACGTCAGGAATAAGGAACACCTTCGGACTGAAGCAATCCGGGCAGCAGTAATGAGCCAGAGGATACATCAGCACGGCACCGGCCATGAACTGGTACATCACTATCACCATCGGCTTGTAATTCTCGGCAAGCAGCTTTGTGACAGAAGCATATCCCACCTCGGCAAGCACTGCAACCAGGAGCAGCAGCAGTCCCAGACTGAGATGTTCTCCTGAACATGATGCATGCCTGGTTACTACGGAAAGTCCTGCGATGCAGATCACGATTCCTATTATGTTGATCCAGTTGATCTTTTCCTTGAAGAAAAGGATTCCCGCCGTAACCGAGAATACAGGCGCCGTAGCGATCATCAGGGCGCTCAACGTCGGAGATTCGGTGTATTTGATGCCGTATGCCTCGCAGACGAAATAGATGAACGGTTCGCAGAATGTCAGCAGCGCGAACTTGGGAATGTCCTTCTTCTTTATACGCAAGTCGTTCCCGATCACAAGGTTCAGCAGAAGCAGGAATACTCCGGCGACCAGAGACCTGGCGAACACAATATATACGACCGGTATCTCGTGGGCGATCAGCCTGTCCGACCAGATGTAGGACATGCCCCAGAGTATTATCGTGAATACCGATACAATGTATATTATAAGTTTTTTCTGCCTGGCTGACATATTTTTAAAATGCAAATCAGGATGCAAATATAATTATTTTTGACGAAAAAATTACAAATCGTAAGCGTTTCGTCAAAAATAATAACAAACTAAACGATTTAACTCGATTTTATTTTAGAAGACGCAGAGAAATCCTTTTCCTGTCCAAGTCAACCTGGAGCACGGAGACCCTGACATGCTGATGAAGCTTCAGTATCTTCGAAGGATCGACAGGCCCCTTGACGCCGGCGGCTTTCATCTGGGAGACATGGATGAGTCCGTTTTCATGGACACCTATGTCGACGAACGCGCCGAACGCCGTGATATTGGTGATGATTCCAGGAAGCTCCATTCCCGGGACGAGATCGCCGATTTCATGGACATCCTCGGCGAAGCTGAATTCCTGCGCAGCCTCGCGCGGGTCAAGTCCCGGCTTTGCAAGCTCCTTGAGAATGTCATTGATGGTCGGAAGGCCAAAATCCCCTTCCACATATTTCTCCGGCTTGATTCCGGATATAAGTTTCTGGTTGCCGACGAGTTCCTTTGTAGAGACGCCCAGGTCTGCGGCCATCTTGTCGACTATATGGTAGCACTCCGGATGGACTGCAGAGTTGTCCAGTGGATTGGCGGCATTCGTAATCCTGAGGAAGCCGGCACATTGCTCAAAGGCCTTGGCTCCGAGACGAGGTACGGACATCAGGTCAGCCCTTGACTCGAATCCGCCCGAGGCGGCCCTGTATTTCACGATAGAGGATGCAAGAGCAGGACCGATTCCGGACACATAGCTCAGCAGATAGCTGCTGGCCGTGTTCAGGTTGACGCCGACGGTATTCACGCAAATTACGACGGTGTTGTCCAACTTCTCCTTGAGCAGGTTCTGGTCCACGTCGTACTGGTACTGCCCTACTCCGAGGGATTTAGGGTCGATCTTGACCAGCTCTGCGAGAGGGTCCATGAGCCTTCTGCCTATGGAAACTGCTCCGCGGACGGTTACGTCCTCGTCCGGGAATTCCTCCCTGGCGACTTCCGAAGCCGAATAAATGGAGGCTCCGTCTTCGCTTACCACATAGACCTTGCACCCCTCCGGGAGAGGAATCCTCTTTATGAAGTCCTCAGTCTCGCGGCTGGCAGTTCCGTTGCCGATGGCGATTGCCTGGATGTCATATTCCTGGACCATCCTGCTGACTGACGTGATTGCCTTTACCTTTTCGTTCTGCGGAGGATGAGGGTATACGATCTCATGATGGAGAAGATTGCCCTGCGCGTCGAGACAGACTATCTTGCAGCCGTTCCTGAAGCCCGGATCGATGGCCATGGTCCTTTTCTGGCCAACCGGCGGAGCGAGAAGCAACTGACGGAGGTTCTCTCCGAACACACGGATTGACTCGATGTCAGCCTTCTCCTTGAATTCTTTAAGGATTTCATTGGTGATTGACGGAGAGAGCAGCCTGGAGTATGAATCATCCACTGCTTCCCTTATCTCCGTGGCAAGCGCCTGCGACGGGTATCTTCTCTCATGGCAGAAGTCATAGTAGAGCTTGTTCCCGCATTTTTCCGGATCGGCGTCTATCTTGACCGTCAGGAAGCCCTCGTCCTGGCCTCTGAGAATGGCCAGAAGCCTGTGCGGGGCAATCCTTGCCAATGGTTCGGAATAATCGAAATAGCCTTTGTATTTGAGGCCGTCCGGAGATTCCTTGCCGGCTTTGGTAGCCTTGGAAACTATCCTTCGGGTTCTGAATATCCCTCTTAGGGTTTCCCTTACGGAAGCAGTCTCGCTAAGTCTCTCTGCAATTATGTCCCTTGCACCTGCGAGGGCGGCATCAACATCCTTGACATCGCCTTTGACATACTTCTTTGCCTCGATCCTCGGATCGGCCACGGCTACGTCATACATCTTGTCCGCAAGAGGCTCCAGGCCAGCTTCCTTGGCGGCCGTTGCCCTGGTGCGGCGCTTCGGCCTGTACGGCAGGTACAAGTCTTCCAGCTCACCGGAAACCACGCAGTCTTCAATCTGCTTGCGGAGTCCGTCGGTCAGCTTTCCCTGCTCCGAAATGACGTTGAGTATCGAGGCCTTCCTTTTCTCCATCTCGTCGAAGATGTCCGACCAGTGCTTTATCTCGGCAACCTCGACGTCATCAAGGCCACCGGTCTTTTCCTTCCTGTATCGGCTTATGAACGGGATGGTGTTCCCTTCTTCAAACAGCTCGACGCAGTTCTCCACCTGCCAGCCTCGTACCGACAGTTTCTCTGATATAAATTTGATGTAGATTTCCTTCATTTTAATCCTGTGAAAGTTCTTTGAGTTCGCTCCTGTAAGCCGAGAAAATCTTGGACTTGGAAACGAAACCGAGATACATACGGTCCTTGTCGACCACCGGGAGGTTCCATGCATCCGTCCTCTCGAACTTATGCATCACGCTGTCCATCGACTCCCCTTCCACGACATACTCAGGGGCGGATTTCATGTAATTATATACATGCTGGCTCTCGTACAAGTCAGTCTGGAACATGTCCATGCGGACATCTTCGAGGGAAACATAACCCTGGAAGCGACCGACGGAGTCGATGACCGGGAACAGGTTCCTGGATGATTTTGAGATGATCTGCACGAAGCCTCCGAGAGTGGCGTCGATCTGGACCGGGCTGAAATCATTCTCGATCAGGTCGGTGACTTTCAGCAGCGTGAGCACAGCCTTGTCGCTGTCATGAGTCAGCAATTCGCCGGTCTGGGCGATTCGTTTCGTATATATCGAATATTTCTCGAAAAGTCTTATGGTTCCGAAGGAAATGGTCGCCGTGAGGATCAGCGGCAGCAGCAGGTCGTAGCCTCCGGAAATCTCGGCGATAAGGAAGATGGCGGTCATCGGAGCCTGCATGACTCCGGCCATCAGTCCGGCCATTCCGACGAGAACAAAGTTCTGCTCCGGCAGGCTCAGCGAAGATCCTGCCAGTATGAGGTTCAGCGTCCTGGCGAGCACGAAACCGGCGATCGCTCCGACGAAAAGCGTAGGACCGAAGGTTCCTCCGACTCCGCCGCCGGCATTGGTGAATGTCATTGAAAATACTTTCAGCAGCATTACCAGGAGGAAGAATACCGGTATCATCCATGGTATGTCCAGTATCGATGAGAGCCAGGATGATCCCTGGTAGTTGATGTCAGTCCCGTTCAGCAAAGGGTGCAGGAAGTTGTAGCCTTCTCCGTAGAGCGGAGGAAGGAGGAATATGAGTATTCCAAGTCCCACGGAGCAGAAGGCCCATTTCGCATACCTGTTCTTGATTCCACTCATCTTGTCTTCCAGCCAGAGGGTCGTCCTGGTGAAATACAGGGAGCAGAATCCGCAGAATACTCCGAGCATCACATAGAACGGCAGGTTCTGGAGCATGAACGGAGACAGGGTGCATTCGAACGGAAGGTCGTTTCCGAGGAATATATATGAGACCACGGCCGCAGACACGCTGGAGAGCAGCAGAGGCATCATTGATGTCATCGATATGTTGAACAGCAGTATCTCGAGGGTGAACAGCACTCCCGCCAGCGGAGCCTTGAATATTCCGGAGACTGCCGCGGCGGCTCCGCATCCGATGAGTATGGTCATGTTCCTGTATGACATGCCCATTTTCCTGGCGAAGTTGGATCCTATGGCCGCTCCAGTATAAACGATCGGAGCTTCTGCTCCGACTGATCCTCCGAATCCGATGGTGATGGAACTGGTAAGTATCGATGTCCACATGTTGTGCGGCTTGATACGGGAATCGTTCTTCGATACTGCGACGAGCACTTTAGTGACGCCGTGGCCGATATTATCTTTTACCACATACTTCAGCAGGAGCAGGGATATCATCATTCCGACGCCCGGTACGACGAGAAATAGCAGATAGTCATATCCTTCGCCGAATACGCCTGCAAGGGCTTCATGGAAGAAGTCTATCAGCTTATGGAGCACGACGGCGGCCAGTCCGCTGCATATGCCGACTGCAAGGGAAAGTATGAGCAACTTCCTCTTTTCGGACATGTTCATCACGGCCTTGAAGGGCGATGAGCAGGGCTTATTTGCTGTCTTTTTCTCCATCCTTACAAAGCTACGAAAATCTCCCGGAAAATCCCAGTCCGCCCCACCAAATACTTTCCTCCCCTTCCGCGTCGGATGACGGACGAGACCGGAAGGAACAAAAAAGGGCGGCCCGAGAAAGGGTCGTCCTTATATCTTGCTTAAAGCGGAAAAGCGAATCAACGTCAGATCGCCAGACTAGGCATCAGCCGAATCATCATCACCATTTGAATACTGGGAGATATTGTCATCCGGAAGCTCGCCTCCGGTATCGCCATCGCCAGTTGTTGCCTCGTCCTCATCGCCTCCGTCTTCTCCGTCGAGCCAGCGCTCGATATCATCGATATTATCAGTCTTTACCTTTATCTTGACAAGATAGATTGCATCAGGAATTTCAATGGTCACGGCATAGAAGCATGTGCCATCAGGCTTGTCATATCTAAGCAGGTCAGGAAGGTAATCATTAAATCCTTTAGGGTACTTCTCGGCAAAAGCCTCAGCAAGCTCCTTGGACATATTTTCGTAGCTTACAACCGCTCTCTTCTTTGGTGTAGTCGCCATACTTGATAAATGTCAGTTTAGTATTTAGATTTAGTCGTTTTTCCGTTTCTGCCTGCAATATTAGGACATTATTTCTGAATAGCAATACGCTTTTTGACTTTTTTTTCAAAAATTATTTTCTGTTAAAGAAAAACGACTTCTGGCGCTTCTTTTTCTCAGGATCACGCTCCACGAAAACAGGCTTCATAGTCCTCGGATCAATCCCCGTATAGAACATCACGGACGACGTGGTCATAGGCGTCGGAGTATAGTCCTGCACCTGGTCCATATATAGGCCGCGGAGGGCCGGATGACGCGCAAGTTTCTGCATGTCACTCATTTCGCATCCGGGATGCGACGAAATGAAATAAGGCACTATCTCCGAATGGCGGCCCGCCTCCCGGTTGATCTGGTCAAACTCCCCGCGAAGCCTCTCGAAAAGCCTGAACGTAGGCTTGCCGAGATAATACAGCACCTTGTCCTCGGTATGCTCCGGAGCCACCTTCAGTCGCCCCGAAGTATGGTCCAGCACAAGCTCCTTGAGATAAGGCTTCGAACTCTCGTCCACAAAACCCTTCTCATCAAGGAACAAATCGTAACGGATGCCGCTTCCAATATAGGAATGACGTATTCCCTTGACAGAGTCAACGCGATGGTACAGTTTCAGCAGACGCTCATGGTTCCTGTTCATGTTCTTGCATGGGGACGGGAACAGACACGACTGTCGGCGGCAGACCTTGCACAATGCTTCGTTCTTGCCTCGCATTCCATACATGTTCGCCGTCGGGGCGCCCAAGTCTGAGATATTCCCGGCAAAGCCCGGCAACTTCTTCAGACCCTCCACCTCCTTCAGGATCGAAGCCTCGCTGCGTGAAGAGATGAACTTGCCCTGATGGGCCGCGATGGTACAGAAATTACAGCCGCCGAAGCAGCCCCTGTGGGTATTGATGGAAAACTTGATCATGTCGAAGGCCGGAATCCTCTTGTCCTTATAGCGGGGATGAGGCAGCTTCGTATATGGGATATCCCAGAAATCGTCCATCTCTTCCTGGGTCGCAGGTGGATAAGTCGGGTTGATCTGCACATATCCGTCGCCATACGGCTCTATGATCACCGGCGGATACATCATGTTCGCCAATATCTCGATCTCATGGAAATTCTCGGCGAAAGCCTTCTTGTCGGAGCAGCACTCCTCGAAAGAATGAAGGATCTTCGCATCCTTGACCTTGGGCTTTCCGCTCATGTAGAAGCCTATCTGCCTGATCTGGTGCAGCTGATGCATGTTCCTGCCGGCCTCTATGCCGCGGGTCAGCTCCAGCATCGTCCTCTCCCCCATTCCATAGCACAGGAAATCAGCTCCGCTGCTCACCAGCACCGAAGGCAGCAGCTTGTCCTGCCAGTAATCATAATGCGTCAGACGACGGAGGGAAGCCTCGATGCCGCCGATCACCACCGGAATCTCCGGAAACAGCTGCTTCAATATCTTCGTATAGACAGTCACGGCATAGTCCGGACGCTGGCCGGCCTTCCCGTCCGGAGTATAGGCATCGTCATGGCGCAGACGCTTCCCGGCAGTGTAATGGTTCACCATGGAGTCCATGGCTCCGGCATTCACTCCGAAATACAGCCTCGGAGCACCCAGCTTCTTGAAATCGCGAAGGTCATCCCTCCAGTTAGGCTGAGGGACGACGGCAACTCTGTAGCCATGCTTCTGGAGCCATCTGGCAATTACTGCAGTTCCGAACGAAGGATGGTCGATGAACGCATCACCCGTGAACAGGATCACGTCAATGTAATCCCATCCAAGGCGTTCAACCTCCTTCACGGAGGTAGGAATCATATACCATCTGTCTTCACTCATGACTTCCTCTTTCTTTTAGCTTTCTTAGGTATCGTCAATGTGTAACGGACTCCTGCATTGGGCTCCGAAGCGACCGTTATTGCCCCTCCGTGGAAGAGCACTGCATTCTTGACAATCGACAGTCCGAGTCCGGTGCCGCCCATCTTGCGGCTCCTGCCCTTGTCGACGCGGTAGAAACGCTCAAATATGCGCTTCAGATGTTCCGGAGGAATACCCACCCCGTCGTCCGAGAACAGGAACTTCCATGCAGCGGAGTTCTCGACCGCGGAAACCGTGATCGTGGCCCCTTCCCCTGCATAGTTGATACTGTTGTCGGTCAGGTTCCTGAAAATGCTGTACAGAAGCGAATAATTGCCTTCTATGAGCACCTTCTCCGGCAGCCTGTTGTGGAAGGCCATGCTGGCCGTTCCCCTCTGCAAAGCCGTTTCCTTGATTATCGTATCGATCATGGCCGTCACATCCACGACCTCATATTCATGCATCTTCGCCCCGAAATCGAGACGGTTCAATATCGAGATGTCCTGCAGCAGGGAGCAAAGCCTCCCGGACTGCGCATAGCATCTCTTGATGAACTGCGTCTTGGTCGCATCGTCCATGTCCGGATTGGAGATAATGGTCTCCAGATAGCCCTGGATACTGGTCACAGGGGTCTTAAGTTCATGGGAGATATTCTGGGTGAGCTCACGGCGCATCCTCGAGTTCTCCTCATTGCTCTGCTCCGATATGATCCTGTTGATAATCGCCACGAAAACCAGAAGGACGATTATGAGCACTACGATCATTATCAGGGCAATCCCTATGATGGTATTGTAACTCATTTGCCGAAATAATAGCCGAATCCCGAACGGGTATGTATCCTGGACGAATACTGTCCTATCTTCTTGCGCAACCTGGTGATATTCACGTCCACGGTCCTGTCAAGTACCAGCACGTCGTCAGGCCATACCTCCGCGATAAGCTCGGAACGGGAGAATACCCGCCCCTGCTCGGAAAGCAGAAGCTGCAGCAAGTCAAACTCCGTCCTGGTAAGGAATACCTCTTCCCCGTCCACGCTCACAGTCTTCCTCTCCTTGTCCAGCATCAGTCCCTCATAGACCAGCTTGTCATCTTCAATGGAGGAGCTTCTCCTTAGCACGGCGTTGATCCTGGCCAGCAGTTCCCTGATGGAGAACGGCTTCGGGACATAGTCATCAGCCCCGAGTTCCAGCCCACGGACGGTATCGTCCTCTGAATCTCTCGCAGTAAGGAAGATTATCGGAATGTCGGAAGTACGCGAGTCCCCCTTTATCCGGTCGGCAAGGTCGAATCCGGACATACCCCCCATCATGACGTCAAGGAGCATGAGGTCATAGCCGCGCAGGTCCTTTTCAAGGGCATCCTCCGCCGAAAAAACGCTGTCTACGTGATAGCCTTCTTTCTCCAGGTTGAATCGGATGATGTCACAGAGATCGGGCTCGTCATCGACCACAAGTATGCTTTTTTTCGGAATCATGCCGAAAGATAAGCAATTTTACGCAATTCCTATTCTTGCGTCTATCACATTTTCAACATAACCGGCAAATTTCTCGCCTTCGTTAAGCAGATCGACATATATCGTACCGACGGCATATGAGTACAGATGACTGTCCACGTCGGATGCATTCTCGTTCTTGAAAGCATTGCATGCGGCATCGATCTGATGGCCGAGGGACAGTCTTCTTGCAGACTCCGGATTCTCGAGAATATGGTTCATTTCCTCGAGATAATCCGTCAACAGGCCGAACATCTTGTCAAGGTTCTCATCCTGCTTCGGATCGAACGCAGCCTTGCTTTCCTTCTTCCTGTTGAATGTCCTTGCGAAAGAATAGCAGCTGTCGCCTACGCTCTCGATTTCATTCACCTCCCTGAGCATAGTACGTATCTTGGCCTTGGTATCATCGCTCAAATGGGCATTGCTGACATCAGAAAGGTATTTTCCGATCTCCGCTTCCATGTTGTCACATATCTGCTCATACTTTCCGATGCGCTCATACATGGCGGCGAACTCGTCGTCATCGCTGATGGCCCTGAGTTCCTTGACCATGTTGAACATCCTGGTGACCCTCTCGGCAAACACGAGCATCTCCTTCTGGGCCTGGAGCACGGAAATCTCAGGGGTCTTCATGATACCGCTCTGGATATAGCTGAGGCGGAAGACCTCATCTTCTTCATGATTCTTGCCCTTGATCACCTTGCATACGAATTTCTCTATCTGTGGAATCAGCCAGATGAGTATCAGGGTGTTAGTCACGTTGAATACGGTATGGAACGTCGCAAGGGTAAACGAGAGCCTGGTCGGATCCTGGGTATCCGAGCCCGGATCGACGCCCGTAAGCCTGCAGATCATGTTGACGAACGGATAGAACAGAATCAGTACCCATATCACGCCGAAGATATTGAATACCAGATGGGCGAACGCCGCCCTCTTGGCCTGAGTATTTGCGCTCATGGCGGCGAAATTTGCCGTTAGCGTGGTTCCGATGTTCTCGCCCATGACCAGGGCAAGTCCCTGATATATCGGGAGTACTCCGCTGGTGCAGAGCACCATTGTTATGGCCATAAGCGCCGCCGATGACTGTGCGATCACGGTAAGCACCGTACCGATGAGCAGGAACAGCAGTATTGTCAGATAGCTTCCAGTATCGAAGGACGTGAAGAAATCCACGATCTGCTGGTTGCTGGCCAGGTCGAGCTCGCGGCCGGTAATGTTGAGCGTTCCGAGCGCGAAGAACATGAACGAAACTCCAAACAGGAAATCTCCGAGATAGCGCTGCTTCTTCATGTGGATCAGGGTGATTCCCACAAGGAAAGCCGGCCATACGAGATTCGTTATGTTGAAGGAGAATCCGGCAGACATGATCCATGCAGACAGAGTCGTGCCGATATTTGCGCCCATTATCACTGAGATAGCCTGAGCAAGAGAAAGCAGGCCTGCATTTACAAAGGAGACCGTCATCACGGTCGTTGCGGCGGACGACTGTACGGCTACAGCCACCACCATTCCGGTGAGCACTCCAGTCAAGCGGTTGGTCGTCATTGCTCCCAGCACATGTCGAAGCTGGGGTCCGGCCATTTTCTGAAGGGCTTCGCTCATGGTCTTCATACCGAAGATAAGGAGAGCCAACGCCCCTAAGAGTTTGAATACAATTAACATTATCCGAGTATTATCCACCACAAATTTAATTTCTCTTTGCGCAATACAAAAGAAAACTTGCTGATTGTAACGAGATTGTAATATTTTTTTATCGAATGAAGGCAAGAAAGCCGTCATATCTGTTTGACATGACGGCTTTCTCACATATATATGATCCTTAAGTTAGGTTCTTGTCTACATCCTCTCAGGCAGGTTGATTCCGAGGATGCCCATAGCCTTTACAAGGATTCTGGCGATTGTTCCGATGAGCGTGAGCCTGTAGGCAAGTACCTTGCCGTCAGACTCTTTCAGGATAGGAGTGTCATGGTAATACTGGTTGAACTCCTTGGCGAGGTCATACGCGTAATTGGCTATGACTGCCGGCGAAAGGGCTGCGCCAGCTTCCGCCACCTTCTCAGGGAAGAGTCCCATCATCTTGATGAGACGAATCTCCTTGGCAGAAGGAACGATGTCGGAAGATACCGAGGCTGCGCCGTAGCTGAGGCCCTTTTCTTCCGCCTTGCGGAGAATAGAGCAGATTCTCGCATGCGTGTACTGGATGAACGGACCGGTGTTGCCGTTGAAGTCAATGGACTCCTTAGGATTGAAGAGCATGGTCTTCTTAGGGTCCACCTTCATGATGAAATACTTCAGCGCGCCGAGACCGATCATGTGGAAGAGCTTCTCCTGTTCGTCGGCCGGCATGTCGGCAAGCTTGCCTGACTCCAGCGACGTGGCCTTTGCCTCTTCGTACATCTTCTCGATAAGGTCGTCTGCGTCCACGACGGTTCCCTCTCGTGATTTCATCTTGCCCTCAGGCAGCTCCACCATTCCATATGAGAGATGGTAGATCTGGTCTGACCAGTCGAAGCCGAGTTTCTTGAGGATCAGCTTGAGCACCTGGAAATGGTAATCCTGCTCATTGCCGACCACATATACATGGGAATCGAGGTCATACTGGGCGAAACGTCTCTCGGCCGTACCGAGGTCCTGTGTAATATATACGGATGTGCCGTCTCCGCGGAGCACGAGCTTGCGGTCGAGACCGTCGGCGGTAAGGTCGCACCATACCGAACCGTCAGCCTCTCTTTCGAGCACTCCCATGTCCAGGCCCTTCTGCACGAGCTCCTTGCCGAGAAGATAGGTCTGGGATTCATAGTCAACCTTGTCGAAGGATATGCCGAGAGCCTTGTAAGTCTCGTCGAAACCCTTGAACACCCAGGAGTTCATCATCTCCCAGAGGTCACGGACTTCCTTGTCCCCCTGCTCCCATTTGACAAGCATCTCATGAGCCTCCTTGAGAGACGGAGCCTCTTTCTTGGCCTCATCCTCGCTCATGCCCTTGTCCATAAGTTCCTTGACCTCAGCCTTGTAAAGCTTGTCAAAGGCCACATAGCAGTCGCCTACGAGATGGTCGCCCTTCTTTCCGGTAGATTCCGGAGTGGCGCCGTCGAAGCATTTCTGCCAAGCCAGCATCGACTTGCAGATATGCACTCCACGGTCGTTCACGAGAGTCGCCTTGATGACCTCGTTACCGCAGGCTTTGAGAAGCCTCGATACGGAGTCACCGAGGAGATTGTTCCTGATATGACCAAGATGGAGCGGCTTGTTGGTGTTAGGAGACGAGAATTCGACCATGATCCTGCGTCCCGTAGGAGCAAGCTGGCCGAAATCTGCATCAGCGACCATTCCGGCGAACATTTCGTTCCAGTAAACAGTAGAGAAGAGGAGGTTCAGGAAGCCCTTGACGGAATTGTATCCGGCAATTTCAGGGACATTCGCAACCAGCCACTCGCCTATCGCGTTACCGGTGTTCTCCGGGGCTGAATGAGATATTTTAAGAAGGGGAAAAACCACGAGGGTATAATCCCCTTCGAATTCTTTTCTTGTAACGCTTACCTGCAGCTGCGCAGCATCGATTTCGGCTCCGTAAAGAGCCTTGATGGCCTCGGCGGCCTTTTTCTGAACAAATACTTCCGGTGTCATTAGCTTTCCCCTCTATTATCCAAGATAACCTTTAAGCAGCTTGCTTCTGTTCGGGCTCTTGAGCCTGCGGATCGCCTTCTCCTTGATCTGGCGGACCCTCTCACGGGTAAGGCCGAAACGCTCTCCAATCTCTTCGAGAGTCATTTCCTGGCAGCCGATGCCGAAGAATGACTTGATGATTTCGCGCTCGCGGCTTGAAAGGGTAAGCAGCGCCCTCTCGATCTCGGTGTTGAGAGACTCGTTCACGAGAACCCTGTCCGCGCTCGGAGAATCATCGTTCGGAAGCACGTCCAGAAGGCTGTTGTCCTCGCCTTCAACGAACGGCGCATCTACTGAGACATGCCTGCCGGATACTCTGAGGGTATCTGAGATCTTGTCCTTAGGGACATCGATCATCTCGGAAAGTTCTTCGCTTGACGGCTGACGCTCATTCTCCTGCTCGAACTTGGACAGAGCCTTATTGATCTTGTTGAGCGATCCCACCTGGTTGAGCGGGAGCCTTACGATACGTGACTGCTCTGCAAGAGCCTGGAGTATGGACTGACGGATCCACCATACCGCATAGGATATGAACTTGAATCCACGTGTTTCGTCAAATTTCTCTGCGGCCTTGATAAGTCCGAGGTTACCCTCGTTGATAAGGTCCGGCAGGCTGAGTCCCTGATTCTGGTACTGTTTCGCAACAGAAACCACGAATCTCAGGTTTGCTCTTGTAAGTTTTTCAAGTGCGACCTGGTCGCCTTTGCGAATTCTCTGTGCAAGCTCTACCTCCTCCTCCGGAGATACCAGCTCTTCCCTTCCGATTTCCTGGAGATACTTGTCCAGGGATGCACTCTCGCGGTTTGTGATCGATTTGGTGATCTTTAGCTGTCTCATCTAAATCTAATAAGCATTAATCCTTGCCGAAGCCGAAGTAGGATTCGCGTCCGGATGCCGTTACACCCTGAATGAATATCGACCTCTTCGCCTTTTTGGCAATATTTATAACATCCTCAGGTTTGCTTACAGGTTCATCGTTCACAAACTGGATTATGAAGCCTTCGCTGCCTCCCGCATTGAGCACCTTGCCCGAGCCAAGAGATACGATTTCCACTCCACTCTTCAATCCGAGAGCCTCCAGAGTTCCTTTTTCAGGAGTCTTGAGCCTGGCACCATAGAATGCTACGGAGCCGTCCTCAGCGACTGTTCCGGTCTGCTCGGCTGAAGCCTGGAATGTAACTTCAAAATCATGTTTCTTGCCATCGCGGACGACTGTGACCACAGCCTTGTCTCCCGGATGGAAACTACCGACTTTTGCCTGCACATCAACAGGGCCTTTGACCATGTCGGAATTGATTGAGACGATGACGTCGCCCTTCTTCAATCCTGCCTTGTCAGCAGCACTGCTCTTTGAAACCTCGTTAATATATACGCCTGAAAGTGAAGAAAGTTTCAAATCTTTTGCAATTTCTTCGGTAACAGGAGACATGGTGATTCCGAGCACGGCCCTGCGGACGCTTCCGAAGTCGATAAGATCCTCTACTATAGCCTTTACCATGTTGGACGGGATGGCGAAAGAATAGCCCGAATATGCGCCGGTCTGGGAGATGATCGCGGTGTTGATTCCAACGAGCTCGCCGCTCTTGTTGACGAGGGCTCCGCCGGAGTTTCCAGGGTTGACGGCAGCGTCAGTCTGGATGAATGATTCAATCTTGAATTCCCTTTCATTCTGCATCGAGCGGCCCTTAGCGCTGACGATTCCGGCAGTGATGGTACCCTTGAGCTGTTCGCCGAGAGGGCTGCCGATCGCAAGCACCCATTCTCCGAGACGGAGCTTGTCTGAATCGCCGAAGGTGACGGTCGGGAGACCTTCCGCATCGATCTTCACGAGAGCGACGTCAGTGACAGGATCCTTTCCGATCACGGTTGCCTCATATGACTTATTGTTGTTCAGGGTCACTTCAACCTTTGTGGCGTTTGCGACCACATGGTTGTTGGTCACGATATATCCGTCAGGACGGATGATCACGCCCGAGCCGCTTCCCTGCTGCTCCCTAGGGCCGTCAAAGCCGAAGAAGTAACGGAGGAACGGATCCATCTGAGAATAATCGCTCTTCACGGTAACCTTGACGTAGACTACGGCGTCAACGGCCGACTCGGCTGCGTATGTCAGGTCAGGGAATACGTCATCCTGTGACAGATTGACAGTCCTGTACATGCTTCCGTCCAGGTTTGTGACTACCTGGTCCTGAGTCTTGGGCGCGCATGCCCTCACAACTGTAAATGCCGTGACGACAGCTATTACTGCTGAGGTCAAGATAGTTTGAAATGCTTTACTCATGATATCTTTGTTATTTGAATTTTCCGGTCATTGCAAAGTCAAATAATATGCCAAAACATATGCGGAGTTTTACGAATAATTTATTAACTTTGTCATCTGATAGGCGATATGACGGCCTGTCGGAAATTGAATATAAATTTAGATTTAGATATGAAACTGGTAGTATCAAGTTCCGAACTTCTGAAAGCAATCCTTACAGTTCAGAAGGCTATCCCTGCAAAAACCACAGAAGCCATCCTCGAAGACTATCTCTTCGTGCTCAGCGGCAGCACCCTCGAAATCACTGCCTCTGACAAGGAAATCACCCTCAAGACGGTGATCGAAGTGGAGAGCACCGAGCAGGAGGGCCGCATGGCCGTTCCTGCCAGACAGATGACAGATCTGCTCAAGGAACTTCCAGACCAGCCGCTGACCATCAGCACGGTCAGCGAAAGCTCGTTCACCTGCGCATGGGCAAGCGGAGAGTCCACTCTCCCTTACTTCAACCCTGACGACTATCCTCAGGTCCAGACCGTGGGCGACAACGCAACCCTGATCAAGATTTCGGCGGAGACCCTCGCAGACGGCATCTCCAACACCGTATATGCATCCTCCGACGAGGACAACAGGCCTGTGATGAACAGTATCTTCTTCGACATCAAGGCTGACTGCACCACCCTGGTCGCATCCGACCTCCAGAAACTTATCTGCTACACCGCAGACGACGTAAAGGCTCCTGCAGACTCTTCGTTCATTCTCAACAAGAGACATGCAAACGTGCTCAAGAGCCTTCTCGGCAAGGAAAGCGGAGAGATCGAGGTGAACTTCGACGAGAAGATCGCCATCTTCAAGTTCGGCAACACAACGATGATCAGCTGCCTGGTAGTCGGCAAATATCCTGACTACAGCACGATCATCCCTAAGAACAACTCAAACATCCTCAGGATAAACAGGATGCAGATGCTCAACACCGTAAGGCGTATCGCAGTCTGCTCCCCTAAGGCATCCAACCATATCCGTTTCGACCTGACGGCAGGATCCCTCGAGATCTCGGCCCAGGACCTCGGATTCGAGATCGCCGCGCATGAGAAGATCGCTTGCAGCTACGAGGGCGAGGACCTCACGATCGGATTCAAGTCGACCCACATCGTGGACATCCTCTCCAACATAGGTTGCGAGGAGATTGTCATGAAATTCGCAGACAAGCGCCGTTCCGCCCTCATCATGCCGTCTGAAGACGAGATCGGCACGTTCAGGGCCTTCGGTATCGTAATGCCAATAATGGTAAGATAATTCAGCTTATGGAACTTTCCCTTGAAAGACCTCTGCTCTTCTTCGACATAGAGAGCACGGGCCTTAACATAGCCAGCGACGCAATTGCCGAGCTGTCCTTCGTAAAGATTCTCCCTGGCGGCGAGCAGCGCATCAAGACATGGAGGCTCAAGCCATGGGACTATGAGAACAAATGCCAGAAGGCCATGAATCCCAGCGCCAGCAAGGTCAACGGGATCGTAGATGATGACCTGAAGGACTGCCCTACTTTCGCCGAATGTGCGGACGAGATCGTTTCATGGCTCGAAGACTGCGACCTCGCAGGATTCAACTCGGCCAAGTTCGACCTCCCGATGCTCGCCGAAGAGATAGAGCGAGTAAGGAAGTACTGCGGAAAGGATTTCGACATCAACCTTCACGGAAAAGAAATGGTGGACGTACAGACCATCTACCACCTCATGGAGCCGCGTAACCTCAAGGCAGCATACCGTTTCTACTGCGGCGGCGAGGATTTCGAGAACGCCCACTCCGCAGAGGCTGACACCCTTGCGACATACGCCGTGCTCAAGGGAGAGCTCGACAGATATCCAGAGGAGCTCAAGAACAACGTCAAGTTCCTTGCCAATTTCGGCGGCAAGCCGAAGAACGTGGACTACGCCGGCCGTCTCTACTATGGAGAGAACGACGAGCCTACGATAAGCTTCGGAAAGCATAAAGGCCGCACCGCAAGGGAAGTATGGGCCACGGAGCCGTCATATTTCGCA
>JAFZTP010000075.1 GCA_017618815.1 Bacteroidales bacterium
GGAGGGTGGTCGTGAGAAGGTCTCCGTCCTCCTTTGTGATCACGAAATATCTCCATGGGAACTCACGCTTTCCGTCGGTGAGGGCGATATATTCAGCCTCTTCCTCGATCTTCAGGCTTCTGTCCCTGTCCGGCTCCTGAACCTGCTTTGCAGGATATTTCGGGAAGATTGAGGTGAATCCGTTGTCGCCTTTGCTGCGGAAGAATGCTCCCGGGTAGTCGAAGAGATTGGTTTCGCTGAACATTATGTTGCAGCCTTCGCCTGTCTGGGCGAGTATCGGGAGGTGGGCCATCTTGTCGCCTTCCTTCCATTCTGAAGAAAGCGGATGGGAGTATCTCTCCTCGTATGAAGTCTTGAAGCGGTCGCACTGCTGGAGCGTCATCCTGAAGGCCTCAGGGAAGCGGACTCCGATTTCTTCGTCAAGAACTTCCACCTTGCCCGGGAGATTTGTGATGAAACGGTAGGCTATACCGTCGTCGAATGCGCGGAATTCCACCGAATAACCTCCTTTGAACTTAAGCAGAAGCTGGTTGTATTTGTTTTCGACTGTCGAGGACTTGAACGCAAGGAATGGCTGGAAAGTCTCGTTGACTGACTTGCGGGTGGCTTTCACTAGTCTGGCGTCATGGCCATAGACCTTGTCCCCGATTTTCATCGACAGGGTATTCCCGGTCATTATCGCCTTTTCTCCGGCATATACGTCGTAGCTCAGGTCGCCGGTTGTGTTGATCTCAATTTTGAGATGACCGTCCGGAGACTGTACGGTCTGCGGTTTATTTGCTGCGAAGGAATTGTGCAGTCCTGCCTGTGACAAGAAAGCAATTCCCAGCATGATGAATGCTTTATTGAAATTCATTAGTACGTGTGTTAATTATTCGATATAGTTTACAATGTACGAAAGTCGCAAAAAAACTTGTGACCGGTGTTCCATTTCCGGCCAAAAATGTTTCTTATCATGACAAATCGGGCTTACAGCGCTGCTGAGCGGCTGCAGCGTCTGGAAAGCATGAGCTGCAGGGCTGCGAGAACATATACGAGCACCATGAGGACGATTACCCAGAATATGCTCACATATATCGGCTGCTCATAGACATGCAGGAAAAAATACGGGCCGTAGAGGAGGCGGAGAAGGTTGAGGGTTATCGCCACGACTCCGTAAAGCAGGGTCGCTCCCAACGGCAGCAGGCAGTCCCTGTACTTCAGGCCGGAATTGTCCTCGGCAAATATGAAGCTGATGATGGAAAGCACTGGACATATCGTGTGGACCCACAGGCCGTCACCCTGGATGCAGTATGTGAAATAACCGTTCTCCTCTGACGGGGCGAGTACCGCCAGTACTACGGTAAGCGTCATCGCCACTCCGCCTGTGGCCAGGAGCCTCAGTCTCTTCAGCCAGAGCGGGGATTTGGCAGCATACAGTACAAACAGTATGGAGACGATTCCCAGCAGTATGTTGCTCAGATAAGTGTAATACTTGAGAAGGGGCCATCCAACGATGCTGAACTGTCTCGGAACTGCTATCATTTCCCCGATGATTATCAGTATGTTAAGTACTATCGCGGCTAAAAGTCTGTTTTTCATATGCGTGTCGTTTTTGATATGCAAAAATACAATTTTTGTATTATATTCGCAGTATATTCAGACAGTGGCGAAAGATTTTAAAACAAGACATCGTATGGAGAAAAAATTATATCCCTTGAAATTTGTCCCTGAGCAGGGAGTGGAAGACGCCGTAGTCAGGGAGGGCTGGCTCGAAGGCAGTTCGGTCGCGGACATAATGGAGACCTATCTCGACAGGCTCGTCGGAGAAAAGGTGTACAACTACTATGGTCGTCAGTTTCCGGTATCAGTCCGGATGGTCAGGCCGGAAGGCAGGCTTCCGCTGATGGTGACCCCGTCCGACTCGATCGCCGAGGCCCGTTTCGACTCTCTGGGAAAAGCCAAATTCTGGTATGTCCGTTCCGCCGGTTCCGATGCAAAAGTCGCCATCGGTTTCAAAAAGGACATAACGGCCTCCGACCTCTATAAAGGCTGTCTCGACGGCAGCATCGAATCCAGCCTCAATGTCATGGACGTGAAAGCCGGAGACTCGTTTTATATCGGCCCCGGAGAAGTCCATTCAGCCTGGGGCGGCATGGACATCGTGGAAATCTCCGAAACCTCCGCCCTCGACTGCAAGCTCTGGGACTGGGGTCATGAGATCGCGCCGGACGAGCTGGGCGTCATCGACGCCATCGACTTCGTCAATCTTTCCGCCCATGTTCCCGACATCGAAGACTTCGGCCATCAGCATCATCCGGAGGACAAGGTCTCTGAGAAACTGGCAGTGAAGGACGAATTCATCATAACAAAACTGACGCTGAATGATGCTCTCCATATCTATTCCGAGAAGTTCGACAGCTTCCTGCTCTACTACTGCCTCGAAGGAGAGGCTTCATTCCAGGTAAAGGAAGAAGGAGGGGCGACGAGGAGCTACATGGCCCGGAAAGGGGAGTGCATGCTCATCCCGGCGGAGATCGAGGACTTCCTGCTGGTTCCGACCGAGCGAAATACCGTGCTGGTTGAGACCTACGTCCAGCGTGACGACGTCCCGGACCAGTACATCAATCCAGAATAATATGGCTGATGTTGTTAGACTTGACAAATACCTCTGGGCAATCAGGGTGTTCAAGACAAGGAGCGAGGCTACTGAAGCCTGCAAAGGAAACAAAGTGAAAGTCGGCGGAGTCGCCGCCAAGCCTTCCAAGATGATATCCCGCGGGGACACCCTCGAGATACGCAAAGGTTCGGTCCTCTACACTTACAAAGTCATCGGACTCATAGAGAACCGCGTCGGAGCGAAGCTTGTGCCCGACTATGCCGAGAACCTGACCCCTCAGTCCGAGCTTGACAAGCTCAAGGCACCTGTGGAGACATTCTTCCTCAAGCGCGACCGCGGCACCGGCCGTCCTACCAAGAAGGACAGACGCGAGATGGACGAAGCCATAGGCTCCATCAGCTTCGACGCGGGAGAGGACATCCCTGACGATATCGCATTCAGATTCGGAATAACAGACGACGATAACCTATAATGAAATTCCTGGAACAGGTGGCGGCGCACTATTACTCCGCCGGTGACATTGAGCGCAGATGCTTTATTTTTCCTAACCGCAGGTCGATGCTTTTCTTCCGGAAGTATCTGGGAGAAGCTGTCGCCGCGTCCAGGGAAAAGAAGCCCCTCCTTGTCCCGGAGATGCTTACC
>JAFZTP010000076.1 GCA_017618815.1 Bacteroidales bacterium
TATAATTTCTAATCATAATAGTATTCAACCGTCATCATGAAAAGATTTTCTTTCCTCCTTGCCATCCTTCTCATTGGATGCTCCCCAAGGGTTTCTACAAACCTTCAGACCACTTACGATCCTCTGAACGAAGATGAACCAATCGCCGTTCTGGGAATAAACGATCCAAGACCTGACAATTCCGTCCTCTTGGGAACAGTCTCTATCGGCGATACCGGTTTCACTATGAACGGCGGAAGCTATGAAGAGGTTATCTCCCTTGCAAAAGAGCGTGCCAGACAGGCAGGTGGCAACGTGCTCAGAATTACAAAACACACAGCTCCGGACTGGGTCAGCTCAATTCATAGGATCCAGGCAGAGATTCTCCGTGCGGAAGGCGTGGATATCGTCGATGAAATGAATGTCGCAACCATCAATCCTGAACATCTGGATTATGCCGTGATCTGCTTCTTCAGGGAATCATCGTCTCTGGTCAATTATGACGTCTATATTGGCGAAGAGCGTGTCTATCGTGCCAAGAACTACTCCGCCAAAGAAGTCAGGCTTTATGATTTTGGCAAAACAGAGATTTGGGCCAAGACCGAGTCAAAGTCATCTTTAATCCTTGACATTGTTCCGGGAGGCGAATACTACGTCTATTGTGGCGTTTCTACAGGCCTTTTTGTCGGACAGCCGTCATTCCAGGATCTTCCGGCGCAGTATGCGAGAAACAGATATCTGACATGTTTGTCAGGCATGACCGGCACGGCCGACGGGACTGGCTCTGAAATCAAAGACGAATTTGACAATGTATCTTCATGGCGCATGGCTGTCCAGGGAGGTGGCTCGATCAGGACGGCCAAATCCGATTCTGACATGCCGAGCAACTACATGAATCACCTGAAAAGAGGATACTCATACGGAGCCGATGTCGAGTACTTCTTTTATGAGAACATGGGAGTCGGAATCAGATATCATAATTTCCATGGCAGCGCGGCTGCAATCGGAACACAATATATCAAAGGGAACAGATTTGATGGATATATGTCAGATGACATAGACATAAGTTTTATCGGTCCAATCGTGACTTACCGTCTCTTCTCCTCCTCAAACAAACATGTATTCCTAACGCATCTCGGTTTTGGATATATGCGATATGTGGACAATGCTTTTTTGAACCGCAAAGTCAAACTGTCCGGAAGCACGTTTGGTGCGGTATGCGGCTTAGGGTATGACTATAACTTCTCTAAGCATTTCGCCATAGGTGCCGAACTGGGATTTTATGGCGGTGTTCTTAAAAGTATGACGGCCGAGGCTGGCGGAGTCCGCGAAACTCAATCCCTTGACAAGGATCACTATGAAGGCCTGGGACATATTGACCTCTCCTTCGGTCTCAGGTACAACTTCTAGTACTTTATAAGCATCTGCGAGATAAACTTGCGGTACTCGATCGGGGTCATGCCCTTCTTCTTCCGGAAGATGCGTATGAAGTTTGACTTGTTGTTGAATCCGCAGTCATAGCATATCTCCGATGCGCTAAGCGTCGTGTCGCCCAGCAGAGTGCAGGCCTTCGCGATACGCTGATTATTCACATAATTTATATAAGACATGCCGGTCCGCTTCTTGAAGAAATGAGAGAAAGCGGACTCGGACATGTTTACCAGAGCCGAAACCTCCGGGAGGCTCAGCTTCTTGTCCAGGTTCTTGTCAATATGCTCGCAAACACGGGCTATACGGCGACTTTTGGTGGTCGCCCCCAGTTCCGGCTCATAAAGGTTCGTAACGAGCTTCTTGCGGTTGGAATTGGCCATTAAATTGAGGATGTCGAGGAAAGTCGTGACCGACTGGAAACCCTGCATCCTCGTAAGAGCGATTATCTGTTCCTTGATTATCGCCTGCTCCGGACCCTCGAAGCTGAGACCATGGACAGAATCCTGCAGCAGCTGGCGGATCGGAGAAAAGATTCGCTTGCCGAGCATCGGGTAATTCAGCATGTCCTCCGAAAACTGTATCGTGATCACATGGTTCACATTCGAGTCGGATTTCCATGCATGAGGCAGCGACGGTCCGACCATCACCAAATCAGAATCCCCGAATTCCTCTTCCGAGTCACCCACGACACGGGTTCCCGTACAATTCATCACCAAATTGATCTCGTATTCCGGATGATAGTGCACCGGATAGTCGAATTTTGCATTTGGGTGGTTAAGAATAATAAACAAGTCGTCTTTATGTATAGGAACTATTTCCTGCTGGAATTCATTCATAATCAATGATATTATCGTTTCTGCAAAGGTACAAAGAATTCTGAATTGTAAATAAGCGATTCAAAAAAGTATATTTCTTTGACCAAGATATACAACAAATTAATGCCTTATTCTTCTATATTTGCAATGAAAACTATAACCAATTAGCTAAATGGGCTCTGTTTCAATCGGATGGATAGACATAACCATTGTCTTACTGTACCTGGTATTCATTATCTGGTGGGGATTGCGTCATGGCAAAAGTTCTGACGCAGGATCATATTTTCTTGCAGGCAGGAGCATGCCTTGGTGGGTGGTCGGCCTCTCCCTCTTCGCCGCCAGCATCTCCTCCACGACCTTGATCGGGCAGTGCGGAGACGCATATGATACCGGAATCGCAGTATTCAACTACAACCTCACCGGAGTCGTCGTGATGGTATTCTTCGCGGTCTTCCTGCTGCCGCTCTACATCAAGTCCAAGATTTTCACCATCCCGGAGTTCCTGCAGAAACGCTTCGACAAGCGCTCCCGCTACTTCTTTTCGGCGATCTGCATCATCGGAAACATCTTTCTGGACGCTGCAGGAGCCCTGTATGCGGCAGCCCTGATCATAAAGCTCGTTTTCCCGCAGGCCGACCTGCAACTGCTCATATTGATATTCGCGGTCATCGCGGCCTCATACACCATCCCCGGCGGACTCTCATCGGCCATCAACGCCGAGCTTATCCAGGCCGTAATCCTCATAGTCGGATCGGTCATACTGACCATCGCATGCTTCTCCAACGGCGGAGGAGAATATCTCGCCGGCCTGCTCTCCAGCGGGGATTTGTCAATGAAGCTGATCCGGCCGCTGAATGATCCCGCAACCCCGTGGCTCGGACTGATAGTGGGCATGCCGGTATCGGGCATCTATTTCTGGGCGAACAACCAGACCCTCGTCCAGCGAGTCCTCAGCTCCAGGAGCGTCGATGAAGGCCGCCGCGGAGTCATGTTCGCCGGACTGCTGACCCTCGCGACACTGTTCATAATAGTATTCCCGGGTGTCATCGCGCGCAATCTCTTCCCGGGCCTCGAAAGACCGGACATGATCTATCCTACCCTCGTGCTGAAGATGCTGCCGACAGGACTTCTCGGAATCATGCTCTCCGCTCTTCTGGCCGCGTTGACATCAACCCTCAGCGCTATACTGAATTCGACCTCCACCCTCTTCACCATGGACTTCTACGCCCAGGCGAAGCCGGCTACGGAGTCAAAGAAGCTGGTGCTCGTGGGCAAGA
>JAFZTP010000008.1 GCA_017618815.1 Bacteroidales bacterium
AGCCGTGGTATTCACGGCCACCCCTATGGAACCGGTTGCGAATTATTACATGAGAGACAAGGCAGTCGAAGTCCTAGAAAGAGGCGGAGTGGCGCTGATCGCCGGAGGTACCGGAAACCCGTTCTTCACGACCGACTCAGGAGCAGCCCTCAGGGCCCTCGAGCTCAAGGCTGACGCCCTCCTCAAGGGCACCAGAGTCGACGGAGTCTACACGGCCGACCCGGAGAAAGACCCGACGGCAGTCAAGTACGACGAGCTCACCTTCGACGAGGCGATAGCAAAATCGCTCAAGGTCATGGACCAGACTGCATACTCCCTCTGCCGCGAAGGCAACATGCCGATAATCGTGTTCGACATGAACAGCCGCGGCAACCTCACCAAGCTCCTCAAAGGAGAGAAAGTGGGGACATTAGTACACGTATAACAAACAACTAAACAAGAATCATATGTTACCGGAAAACGCAAAGAACATTGTTTCCGCAGTTGAAGCAAAGATGAAGGATGCATTGACATTCCTCGAGGAAGACCTCAAGACATACAGGGTAGGCAAAGCCAATCCGACAGTTTTCAATAACGTGACTGTAGATTACTATGGCACCGCCACTCCTATTCCTCAGGTTGCATCCATTACCGCTCCGGACGCCAGGACCCTCGCAATCCAGCCATGGGAGAAGAGCATGATCGCAAAGATCGAGAAGGCCATCATCGACGCCAATCTCGGACTCACCCCGTCAAACAACGGCGAGACCATCCGCTGCATCGTTCCGGCCCTCACCGAGGACAGGCGTAAGGAACTCATCAAGAAAGCAAAGGCCGCAGGCGAGAGCGCCAAGGTGGTCGTAAGAAATGCACGCCGTGACGCTGTAGACCAGCTCAAGAAAGCCCAGAAGGCCGGCGAGCTTACAGAAGATGCCCAGAAGGAGGGCGAGGACGAAATCCAGAAACTCACCGACAAGAACGTCAAAGAGGTGGACAACGTAATCGCAGCCAAAGAAAAGGACATCCTGACCGTTTAGATTCCCCACAATAACGGACTTGACAAATGACAAAAGTTGCAATACAAGGCTTCTCTGGCTGTTTCCATGAGCAGGCCGCCGCTTCTTTCTACAAGAAGCATTTCGACCAGGACATAGAGATCGTCGAATGCTCGACATTCGACGGGCTCTTCAAGTCCATGGGCGAAGGCAAGGCGCAGGCCGCGGTGATGGCCATCGAGAACACCACGTCGGGCGGACTTATCCCGAACTTCGAGCTTCTGCGCAAATATCCGCAGAAGATCAAGGGTGAGGTCTATCTGCATATACACCAGAACCTGATGGCTCTTCCGGGACAGAAACTGGAAGACATCCGCGAGGTCCATACCCACTACATGGCCATAAACCAGACTCGAGTATTCTTCGAGTCTGAATGTCCATGGATTCGCATGGTCGAGACCGAAGACACCGCCAAGAGCGCAGGCGACATAGCCCGCGGAGGTCTGAAAGGCGTCGGAGCAGTCGCATCATCGCTCGCCGCGGAAAAATACGGTCTGGAAATCCTCCGTCCCGAAATCGAGACATACAAAGAGAACTTCACGAGATTCCTCGTCTTCGACGAATCCCTTTCCGTACCACAGGAACTCGTCAACAAGGCGAGCCTCTGCTTCACACTCCATCATGTGCCAGGGTCCCTCGCGCACATCCTTACCATACTGTCCTTCTACGACATGAACCTCACCAGGATCCAGTCGCTCCCGATACCGGGAAAGAAATGGCAGTATTTCTTCTACGCGGACATCAAGTTCGACAGCTACAAGCGTTATACCCAGGCGCTCTCAGCCGTAAGGCCGCTGCTTGAAGATTTGGACATACTGGGCGAATATGTATCGGCAATTTAAAGTATTTTAATATGATCATCAAACCAGCCAAAAGGACCGAAAGTGTCCAGGAGTATTATTTCTCACGCAAGAACAGGGAAATGGACGCCCTCAATGCCGCCCGTGCAGAGAAAGGACAGCCGAAGATCATCAACCTCGGTATCGGATCCCCTAACGGAGTCCCTCCAAAGGAGGCGATCGACGCTCTCATCGAGAACGCTCCGAAGCCGGATGTCCACGGATATCAGAGCTACATGGGTATTCCTGCCCTCAGGGAGGCATTTGCCAAATGGTATGAAAGATATTACAACGTCAAGCTCGACCCTAAGACCGAAATCCAGCCTCTTACCGGATCCAAGGAAGGTATCCTCATCGCTACCCTCGCATTCGTAGACAAAGGCGAGAAGATCCTCGTCCCGGACCCTGGCTACCCTACATACGCATCTTCAGCCCTCATGGCTGAAGCCGAGCTCGTACGCTACGACCTCAAGGCAGAGGACGGCTGGTATCCTGACTTCGACGCCCTCGAGAAAATGGATCTCACAGGCGTCAAGCTCATGTGGACCAACTATCCGAACATGCCGACCGGCGCCAAGGCATCCCGCGAGCTCTACAAGAAGATCGTGGACTTCGGCCGCCGCCACAAGATACTTATCATCAACGACAACCCATACAGCTTCATACTTAACGAGGACCCTATCTCCATCTTCTCCATCGAAGGAGCAAGAGAGTGCTGCCTCGAGATGAACTCCCTCAGCAAGGCCCACAACATGGCCGGCTGGCGTGTCGGAATGATCGCCGGAGACGCCGAGGCCATCTCCCTCATCCTCAAGGTAAAGAGCCAGATGGACTCAGGTATGTTCAAGCCTCTCCAGCTTGCAGCCATCAAAGCCCTCTCACAGGGCCCTGAATGGTTCGAGAAACTCAACGAGGAGTACCGTCGCCGCAGGGCTGCGGCATGCCGCATCATGGACACCATCGGAGCGAAGTACAACCCGGACTCAGCAGGTCTGTTCGTATTCGGCAAGGTTGAGGCAGACAACCCTAACCTGACCGCCG
>JAFZTP010000009.1 GCA_017618815.1 Bacteroidales bacterium
CGTGGAGGATATCTTCGCGGACGCAAAGGCAGAGTTCAAGGACAGCGATCCTGATTCAGTGATGTTCTTCGAGAAGAAGGGCGCCGCTGACAGGTACATCCAGGACAGCGTGATGCTTCGCGCCCTCAAGGCTCTCTATGCGTGCCCGTCAGGCGTGATCCGCATTAGCCGCACCATGGAAGGCCTTACAGAGACTTCCATCAACATGGCCATCGTGCGTACCGAAAAGGGACATCTCAAAGTTCATTCTCTCATGCGAAGCGCAGTCGATTCTGCCAAGGCTGACCTCGCCGAGCGCGTACGCTGCGTGTTCGAGCTTGCAGGCGCAAAGGTAGACTTCGCCGGCGGCTATTCAGGCTGGGAGCCTAAGCTCGACACTCCTATGAACGAAGTGATGATGGCCCAGTACAAGAAAGTATATGGCGAAGAGATGAAGATAATGGCTACTCACGGCGGACTCGAGTGCGCCATCATGGGTGCCAAGTATCCTAACTGGGAGATGGTTTCCATCGGACCTACCATCAAGTATCCTCATTCTCCGGATGAGCGCGTGAACATCGCTTCAGTCGGACGCACATGGGAATACCTCAAGGCCGTACTCGCCAACGTTCCTAAGAAATAGAGTAAGTACAAATAAAAAAATGGCGGCCATACGGTCGCCATTTTTATTATGTATAAGCCTGATTACTCAGCTACGACTTCAAATTTGAAGGTGCCCTTGATAGCCTTGTAGCACTTAACCTCAGCCTCGTAGTTGCCAAGCTCCTTAACCTCTGAGAGGATGGTGATGTCTTTCTTGTCAACCTCAACGCCAGCGGCTACGAGAGCCTCTGCGAGCTGAGCTGTGGTAACTGAGCCGTAGATCTTGCCGTTCTCGCTGACCTTAGCGCTGACTTTAACGGTAAGCTCGTTGATCTTGGCTGCTGCTGCCTCTGCCTCTGCAACCTTCTTAGCCTCTTTGTGAGCGCGCTGACGAAGAGTCTCTTCGTGCTGCTTGAGAGCTGAAGGAGTAGCTGCAATAGCGAATCCCTGAGGGATAAGATAGTTCATAGCGTAGCCGGTCTTAACCTTTACTACGTCGTCTGCGTGACCGAGATTGGCCACATCTTTCTTCAGAATGATATCCATATTGCTAATCTCCTATTATTTAAGAAGGTCTGTTACGTACGGAAGAAGGGCGAGGGAGCGGGCTCTCTTGACAGCCTGGGCAACCTTGCGCTGGAACTTCAGAGAAGTACCGGTGATACGGCGAGGGAGAATCTTACCCTGCTCGTTAAGGAACTTCTTGAGGAACTCAGGATCCTTGTAATCAACATATTTGATACCTGCCTTCTTGAAACGGCAGTATTTCTTCTTTCTAACCTCTACTGTAGGAGGGTTAAGATAGCGGATTTCGCTGTTCTGTGTATTCTGTGCCATAATAATTCCTCCTTGATTATTTCTGCTCAGCCTTAGCCTGCCTGTTAGCCCTTCTCTTCTCTGCGTAAGCAACAGCGTGCTTGTCGAGAGCTACGGTGAGGAAGCGGATGATACGCTCGTCACGGTGATACTGGGTTTCGAGAGATGCTACGAACTCAGGGGTTGATTTGAACTCGATCAGGTGATAGAATCCTGATGTCTTGTGCTGGATCGGGTAAGCAAGCTGCTTAAGACCCCAGTCCTCTTCGTACACAACTTCACCGCCATTCTTGTTGATGAAGTCTACGTACTTGGCAACCGCTTCCTTCATCTGGGCCTCAGACAAAACGGGAGTTGCAATGAAAACGGTTTCGTACTGTTTGATCATTTTGTTGTTAATTAATTGTAATATAAATACTTAAGTCCTTCTAGCCGCCAAAAAGGCACTAAAAGGACTGCAAATATAGTAATTATTTATCTGACTGACAAATTTTCAGGCCGACTAACGACTATTCTACGTATCCAGCAAGGAAAAGGTTGACTATCGGCCGGAGAGGGGAGTTCGTCGTGAGAGTCAGTATGATAAGAGTCTCGCCCTTGGGCAGGGACGAAGTGTCGAGCCTGACTTTCAGCGTGGCCTTCTTTCCGGGAGCGACTTCCGGGAAACTTCCGCTTAACGAAGCGGCAGGAGAATCGGAATCAATCTTGTATGCCTTGAAAGCGCTCTTGCCTTTGTTGGTCATTGCAAAAGAAGCCTCCACCGCCGCGCCGGCCTTGACCTTTCCGAAATTGAACGTGCTTGCCTCGAACATAGGCTGCGCACCGGCCGCCTTCTCGGCTTCGGAAAGCGAAGCGAAATTCTCCTTAGTGAAAGCCGTTATCTCAATGCTCTCCTTTGCGGTGGCCCCATTGATCACAGGAGTCGCCTTATATACGTTCCTTCCCCAGTGGGAGCGGTCCGAAGTCACAGTATAGACAATCTTGGAAGTGCCTCCGGCAGGTACAGGGTTAGGGGATACTGAAACATCCAGTCCTTGGCTGACATTTGCGAAGCTTACCTTCATCGGAGTCTTGCCGAGATTGGCTATGCTCACGGCATCGCTTCTCTGGCTGTCCTGCTCCATGTTCCCGAGCTTGATCTCACGGTTCTTCAGCCCGAGACTGCCGATGTGCTCCGGGAACAGCTCGGAGAGACTTTTCTTCTTGTCATGGGCAGAGCCCCTCAGTCGCAGTATGACAGGCTTCTTGAGACCGGATATATATACGGTCAGAGTCTTGTCGAACGGATGAGGTCCCTGGTCATTCGAGAATGTAGCGTCAATCTTGCCGCTCTTGCCCTCGCGTATAGGCTCGCGCGTCCAGTGGACGTCGGTACAGCCGCACGAAGAAATCACGTTGTTGATCACCAGTGGCTTGTCAGAAACATTCTTGACTGTAAATGAACAGGACTGCGGTCCGTCGGAGAGCATTATGTCCCCGAAATCATGGACGGTCTTGTCGAACTCGACGGCATTGGCTACAGTCGTCTTGGTCCCGTCTGTCCTGACCTGGGCACGGGCGGCTGCAAAAGTTGCCATCAGCAATAGTATTATGTATATTTTTTTCATCGTGTTTCCTATCCTGCAAATATTGGTCCTTTGTCGTGAGACCGGGAGGGTAAAGTTGGTCTGATATTTGATAATTCAAATTAAATGCAATAAATTTGTATTACAATTAGACAACAATTATTAAGGATAATATTATGGCTTACAAAATTTCTGAGACCGAGTGCGTAGCATGCGGTACCTGTCAGGGTGAATGCCCTGCTGGAGCAATCAAAGAGGGAGACGTTTATTCAATCGACCCTAACCTCTGCCTGGACTGCGGCACATGCGCAGGCGTTTGCCCTATGGGCGCAATTTCACCGGCTGAATAATCCGGAATGACCTATAAAAGAAGCCTGCTGAATCATTTCGGCAGGCTTCTTTGGTTAGTCACTATTTCTTCTTGTCTTCAAGTTTCTTGTCGTCACCCTCGGCGTGCTGATACTTGTATCTGCGGATCTTCTGGGTGGCTGTCTTCTCGAAAGGCTCCTTGACGACTTCCACGTCGTTGACCTTGCTCTGCTTGCTTACATGCTTGTTGACGAAGTCAAGCACAGCCTTCTTCCTGGCCTGCAGAGTCTCGAAGAATATATCCTCGGAAGCCTGGTCCCAGTTGATGATCGAATCATCGAACTTGATCAGCGCGATCAGCTTGCCGTCACGCTCCATCACCAGCGATTCATTGACTCCCTCGACAGAGTTGATGACCTGCTCGATCTCCTCAGGATATATGTTCTCTCCGGACGCTCCCACAATCATGTTGCTGAGCCTTCCCTTGATGTAATAACGTCCTTTCTTGTCCATGCATGCGAGGTCATGTGTCCTGAACCAACCGTCGTCAGTGATGACTGACCTGGTCCTTTCCGGATCCTTGTAGTATCCCAGCATGACATTGTCGCCGCGGGCATAGATCTCGCCCTCTCCGGTCTCAGGGTTGACATTGACCAGCTTCACCTCAACATTGTGGGCAGGGACGCCGATGGAGCCTACCACTGTCTTGCCTACGCAGGCGTTGGTGATAAGCGGGGCTGTCTCGGTAAGTCCGTAGCCGATGGCGTAAGGGAAACGTGCCCTTTTCAGGAAGTCCTCCACAACAGGGTCAAGCTTCGAGCCTCCGATACCGAAGAACTTGAGCTTGCCTCCGAAGCTGGATTTCAGCCTCCGGCCCACGAGCCTGTAGAGGAGCCTTGGCGTATGTTCTTTCATCCATGAGAGCACGCGGCTCTTCTCGATGGTCGGCATTATGCTGGACTTGTAGATCTTTTCTATTATCAGCGGCACGGCGCACATGACCGTAGGGCGGACCGTCTTCATGGCCGACATCAGTATGCTCGGAGTAGGCGGTTTCTGGATATAATATACGCATGCGCCACAGTAGATAGGGTAGAGCATGCTGAGCGCCATCTCGTATGTGTGGGACATCGGAAGAATGGACAGCCAGCGGTCCTTGCGGCCTGCAGGCTGGGCATAGGATGCCTCGATGATGTTCTGGACAAGGTTCCTGTGGCTGAGCATCACGCCTTTCGCCTTTCCGGACGTGCCGGAGGTGTAGATGATGGCGGCAAGGCTGTCAGGCTGAGGGTTCATCGTCCATCCCTCGCAAGTGAAGGCCGTATCGTCTTTCTTGATCATGTCCAGAGTCTCGATGTCGATGATCATGGTCAGTTTGTCGAAACATTCTTTCGAGAGCTTCGGCATCATTCTCTGGGAGATGAACAGAACTTTTGTCCCCGAGTGGGTAAGTATGTTCGTAACCTCGCTTTCGGATGAGTCCGGAAGTATAGGCACTGCTACTCGGCCGAATGCCGTGGCTGAGAAGAACGCCAGGGTCCAGTTCGGCATGTTCTGGGAGAGGATGGCCACCTTGTCTCCGGCTTTGATTCCGAATCTGGACATTCTGTGCGAAAGGTCCAGGCATTTGTGTCGGAAGGAGGCATAGGTGTATCCGGACGTGCCGTCCACATAGCACGACAATTGTTTTTTTGCAAAGGTTATGGTCGAATAGTCAAAAAGCTTTCCCAGCGTCGTGACGATATTCTCTTTGTTTGACCACAACCTGTTGGTGTAAAGTCGCATAAGTTGTCTAATGAGTTATGTAATTCTCCGGGTGCTTTCCGACCAGGTGCATTTCCTCATAGATAGCCTGGATCTTTTCCGTATCGGCTTTTGCGTCGTCGGTAAGATC
>JAFZTP010000010.1 GCA_017618815.1 Bacteroidales bacterium
AGGGTGCCAACAAGTTCTTTGGCGAGCCCTCCTTCGACATCTATGACCTCCTCCAGTGCGAGCAGGGCAAGGGTGTCATGAGCGTCCTCGCAGCTGACAAGCTCATGCTCAATCCCAAGCTTTATTCCACCTTCCTGCTCTGGCTCATGAGCGACCTTTACGCCCAGCTTCCGGAAGTCGGAGACATGGACCTTCCTAAGCTCGTATTCTTCTTCGACGAGGCGCATACCCTGTTTGACGACACGCCCAAGGCGCTGGTCAGCAAAATCGAGCAGGTCATCCGCCTGATCCGAAGCAAGGGTGTCGGCATCTATTTCGTTACCCAGAATCCTACCGACGTCCCGGACAACATCGCCGGACAGCTCGGAAACCGCGTCCAGCACGCGTTGCGCGCGTATAGTCCGAAGGAGCAGAAGGTCGTCAAGGCTGCGGCCGAGACCTTCCGCGCCAATCCCGAATTCAAGACCGAGGATGCCATCATGGAGCTCGGTACCGGCGAGGCCCTCGTTTCGTTCCTCGACGAGAAAGGCGCTCCGACCATGGTCGAGCGCGCCAAGATCCTCTTCCCTCTCAGCCAGATAGGAGCGATTACCGAGAGCCAGCGCGAGACAATCATCAAGCAGAGCCGCGTCTACGGCCGTTACGACCACATGGTCGACCGCGAGAGCGCCTTCGAACTGCTTCTCGCCGAGAGCGAGGTGGCAGCCAAGGCCGCCGAGAAGGAGCGTGCAGAGGCCGAAGCTGCAAAGGCTGCCGAAAAGAAAGCCAGGGAAGAGGCCAAGGAAGAGGAGCGCCAGAGCAAGGAAGCGGCCAAGAAAAAGTCGTCCAAGTCCAAGAAATCTGTCGGAAAGGCCATCATCGGTGCAGCCGTCGGCGCCGCTATCACAAGCGTCACCAACAGCATCGGCAACGAAGTCGCCAACAGCGTGACCGGCAAGAAAACCAAGGGCAAGACCAGCGCGAAGGACGTGGCCGGCAAGGCCGTCAAGTCCGCCACCACCACCGCCATGCGCAAGCTTACCCGTTCCATCCTGGGCAACCTATTGAAGTAAAACATGGGAAAACTGTTCGACGAGCTTTCCAAAGACTATCGGCTCAAGGAAGGCTTGAAAACCTGTATTAACTGCGGTACCTGCACCGCGATATGTCCTGCGGCAGAGTTTTACCGCTACGATCCCCGCAAGATCGTGGATACCGTCCAGCGAAAGGATGATGCTGAGATAGAAGCTCTGCTCAAGAGCGAAACCATCTGGTATTGCGGCGAGTGCATGTCCTGTGTCACCCGCTGTCCGCGCAAGAACGGCGCCGGCCTCGTGATCATGGCCCTGCGCAATCTCTCCATCAAGATGGGTTATTTCACTTGTTCGGAGAAGGGACGTCAAGTCTATCCCCTCACCAAGGCCTTGAACGGGAATGTCCTCAACTATGGTTACTGTGTCCATCCCGCCACGTTCGCCTATGCGGACCATCCCGAGTCCGGGCCCGTCTTCGACTGGGTACTTAAGAACAAGGAAGAAGTCTACGGCAGATTGGGAGCGAACTATCAAGGTAAGGGACCGGGAGTCCTGCGCCGGATCCCACAGGAGGATCTTGACGAGCTGAAGGCCATCTATGATGTCAGCGGCGGCACTGAGCGCCTTGAACTTGTAGAAAAGTATTCAAGGGCCAAGGCCGAAGAGATGGGCATGAGCATCGAGGAGTACACAGCTTATACTTTCAACCATTGCTCCCCGGGGCATCTAAACAACGAAGAATAGATCTATGATATACCAAGGAAAGCAGAAAATCTGGTCCGACTACCAGAAAGAAATCCCGGACGACCATTGGTTCTATGTCCGCAGTTGCATACGGCAGAGTTTCTTCCCCGCGTCGGAGAAGTATTTCCTGAAGATATGCCGGGACCTTCTCGGGAAGGATATTTACGAGACAGAGCATCATACTACATGCGGAGGAATCGCATATCACAGCGACACCATTCCCCAAGAGACTGCCATGACCATCGTTGCAAGGCAATTCGCCTTGATGAAGGAAGCTGGATACAAGAATCTGGTTACTTCCTGCATCACTTCTTTTGGAAACTATACCGAGATCATCGAGACCTGGCGGGAGTTCCCCGAACTGGAGGCAAAGATCCGGGAGAATCTATGGAAGGCCTGCAGGCGCGAGTTCGACATTCCGAAGTATGTTGCCCATGCCAGCGACCTTGTGTACAAATTCAGGGACGATATTGCCGGTATGGCGAAGTTCCACCTTGTCGACGGAGTGACCGGAGAGCCCCTGCGCGTTGTAGAACATATTGGCTGCCACTATTCAAAGATGTTCCCCCACAAGGGTATCGGCGGTGCTGAATACCCCTGCGTACTCAGCGGAATGGTCGAGTCCTGGGGAGGGCATGTTATAGACTATCCCGAGCGCAGGCATTGCTGCGGCTTCGGTTTCAGGCAGTATCTCGTACGGGCCAACCGAGGCTACAGCGTATCCAACACCCACAAGAAGTTCGAGTCGATGGAACCTTATCATCCCGACATGATCATCACCAACTGTCCAGGGTGCCCGTATTTCCTCGACCGCTGGCAATATGTCATCTCCGAGATGGAAGGAAAGACTTATGGGCAGAACGGCTACGGCATTCCCGCTCTCACATATGAAGAGGTGGCGGGCCTCGTGCTGGGCTTCGACCCCTGGGATCTCGGACTCCAAATCCATCAAGTCGCAGTGGAACCCCTTCTTGAGAAGATCGGGATTCCGTACAATTCCAAGACCAAGTATCTAGGTCTGAATGGCAAGGAGATAATGAAACCTGGACTTCCCACTGTCCTGAAATGCTGCTGAAATGAAAGACAACATCGTAATCGTCGGCGGAGGAATCGCCGGAATGGAAGCAGCAAGGCAGCTGCTTATGCTGGGCTACAAGCCCATCCTAGTTGAAAAAACAGACCACCTGGGCGGACATGTCGCCGACTGGCACTGTCTGTTTCCCGATATGACCCTCGCCCGAGAGGTGATTGAAAACCTGGCCGGACAAATAAAAGAGGCCAACATTTTCCTGGAGACGGAAGTGTCCTTCATCAATAAGATGAAGATGGGTTACAATGTGATGTTCTCCAACGGAGTCAATGTCATATGCAAGGCCATACTCCTTGCCACGGGCTTCGATCTTTTCGACGCCTCCAAGAAGGAGGAGTACGGCTACGGCATATACGACCAGGTCATGACGAACCGCGACCTAGAGCAGTGGTTCAATACCGGAGATGACAAGAGGATAACAGGCAAGGACATCAAGAAGGTCGGTTTCGTCCATTGCGTGGGCTCCCGCGACGTCAAGGCCGGCAACCAGCAGTGCTCCAAGGTCTGCTGCATTACCGCCATCAAGCAGGCGATGGAGATGAAGGAGCGCTTCCCAGATGCAGAGATCTACTGTTTCTATATGGACCTCAGGCTCTTCGGCAAGAAATACGAGGACTTTTACATCAAGGCCCAGATGGAGAGCGGCATACACTTCATCCGCGGCCGCGTGTCCGAGGTCAGCGAGAACCTCCAGGGACAGGTCATTGTCAAGACAGAGGACACCCTGTCCGGCAAGCCTGCCAAAATCACGCTTGACCTGCTTGTCCTGATGGCCGGAATAGTCTGCAACAGGGAGGCTGTGCAGACAGCTTCGCTGGTACAGGTCACGACAGACTCCGACGGATTCCTGAAGAGCAAGGACAACATCCTCAATATCATAGAGACAGATTCCAAGGGAGTCTTCCTTGCAGGAACGGCAACTGGAGCCAAGACTGTTCCGGAAACGGCCGCCGAAGCCCGTGCGGTCGCTCTCGCCATACACAACTATCTCGTATCGCAGCAATGATGGAGTTCGGTTTCAGCATATCGCCAAGTTCGACGATGAACCTTGACAAGGTCGATTTCTCGCTATACGAGCGGCTTTGTGAAGTCGAGCCGGATGCGAAGAAATGCATGGCGTGCGGCAGCTGCTCCGCCACCTGCACGGCCGGTCCCTGGACGGGGATGAGTGTTCGCAAGGTTATTCTGGATATACAGCGTGGAAAGGAAATGGAGGCTGCCAGGCTGCTCAAGAGCTGCATGCTTTGCGGCAAATGTTCCATGGTCTGCCCCAGGGGTATCAACACAAGGCATCTGATCCTTTCCCTATGCCGCATATATAAGGAGGAAGAGAAATGATTGACCGTTTTGCATCGGGCTTCGATCCCTTCGTAATCCCCTTCCTCATTGGAATGGCCTTTGTCCTGGGATACTGCATCATCGGGGCGATACGCCTGATCCTGCAGCTGGATGCCGAAGACAAGAAGAAGTTTTTCCTGTCTCTCATCACCTCCAAGACCATCTGGAAGAATCTCAAGGACTTGTTCCTCAACTGTTTGATCCATGTCAAGCTATGGAAGCGCAACAAGCTTCTGGGCTACATGCATTCCAGCATCGCGTTCGGATGGTTCATGCTGATACTCCTCGGACATATAGAATGCTTCATTTACATGCCCCACAGGGTAAAGCTCTTCTACTACCCGATATTCTTCAACTATTTTGTCGCTGAGAACGAATACACGCTGCGCGGAGCCATCTTCTTCTTTCTGATGGACTTCTTCCTGCTCGTCGTGCTCAGCGGCATCGCACTGGCCATCATCAAGAGGGTCCGTTCGCGCCTGTTCGGAATGCGCAGGACAACGAAGCCAACCCTTCTGGACCGCGTCGGGTTGTACTCGCTCTGGCTGATCTTCCCTCTTCGACTGCTTGCGGAGAGTTTTACGGCGCATATCAGCGGAGGC
>JAFZTP010000077.1 GCA_017618815.1 Bacteroidales bacterium
ATCAGCCGTATTTCCTGCATGACTTTCTCCCAGATCCTGTCCATCACCCGGGCAATCTGCACGGAGCGCATCTCCGACGGGCTTTTCCTGAGATGTTCCAGCTCCGGGAGACGGATGGTGCAGACACGGCATCCGATGCCGGTCTTTTCCAGGCCTTCCGCTATGAATGATGAGAAGAAATCATGATATCCTGCCAGGTTGACGACCATGACCTTCCTTGCAAAAGCCGGGTCCGGGAAGATGGATATGTCCTCAAGCGAGAGGGAACTTTCCTTGAAAGTGCCGAGAGGCATCAGCCTGACACCTTTGGAATAATGTACATTCACTCCGGATTCGGAGAATATCTCCATCAGTCTTTCAGGAGCCTCCGTCAGCGATTCGAAACTGCCGGAGAAGAAGTGCATGGCATTCTGCCCGGCACTTACGATGGCTGTGGAACGGCCGGCCTTCTGCAGGCTGATCCCGGAGACAAGGCCGGAGAGACCGCCGCCGATTATGACAGTATCGAATTTCATATTCCAAGAACGTGTTTATAGACCCATTGTGTATATTCCGCTTCCCGGAGGGTATCTCCCCATCCGATAGGGAAGTTGCCCTTCCAGCGCTCCGTAAGGAAGTTCCTGAGATCCTCTCTCTCCCTTTCGATGCATCCGTGGGCCTTTGCGAGGAGTCCGGCGGCACGTGCTGCGCAGAACTCGCCCTGGCATGTTCCCATGCCCAGCCTGGTGCGTCGTCTGAGGTCCACGAGGGATGATACGTCCATCTTGTCGATCGCTTCGTTGATCTCGCCCATCGACACTTCTTCACACTCGCAGATCAGGGAATCGTCATATTTATCTGCGGAGACAATCTTGGAGGCTCTTGTCCCGAGCCTGGAGGCCGCTGCCTTCTGGGCCGTGGAAGGTGACTCCCAGATGCTCTGGGCTACTTCCTTGTAAGATTTCTCCTCGCTTCCCGGAAGCGGGGTGGTGGCTGTCTCGCATGGCTTCTCTATTCCGAGCTTCCTGCAGACGACATCAGTTACCTTCTCGGCCATGAGACGGTATGTCATAAGCTTGCCTCCTGTAATGGTCACGAAACCTTTGACTCCGTCCCTGGTCTCATGGTCCAGGCAGACTATGCCTCTGGATATGTTTCGCCCGGACGGGTCGTCGTCCGCGCTCACGAGAGGGCGAACCCCGGCATAGGCCCGGAGGATCCTTGTGGACATGATATATGGAGAGAGTTTCGAACCCTCGGAGAGAAGCAGGTCCACTTCGTCCGGAGTCACGGCGACGTCGTCACATTCTTCGAAAGGAATTCTCGAAGATGTGGTGCCGATGATGCACACCGTATCTCCCGGAACGAGTATGTCAGCGTTGGAAGGCTTGCGGCAGCGGTTTATCACCAGATTGTTGATTCTGTGGGCAAATATGAGAAGGGCTCCCTTTGCCGGGAACATGCCCACGTTGATTCCCGCCATCGCGGCTATCCCATGTCCCCATATTCCGGCTGCGTTTACGGTGACTGGCGCATAGAAGTCTTTCTCCTCGCCGGTCTGTATGTTTCTGGTATGAACTCCTTTGATTGTGTCGCCTTCTCGAATGAACCTGGTGACTTCGGTATAGAGACGCACCTGCCCCCCGTGGAGCTTGGCGTCAAGCATGTTTGCGGCGCACAGCCTGAAAGGATCGACACTTCCGTCAGGAACTCTCACTGCCCCGATCAGCTCCGGATTGACGGAAGGTTCGAGACGTCTTGCTTCCTCGGGATCGATTACGTCGGCCCTGATTCCGGCACGGCGGCATGCCTCCACGAAGGTAGCCTGATATCCGAGGTCGTCCTCCGGGAGAGTGATGAACAGTCCGTCGGTCTCGTCGACGCAATGGGCTGCAATCTTCCTGAGTATGGTGTTTTCGCGGATGCATTCTTCCGCGCTTTCGGGATCATTTACTGCGTAGCGGGCACCGGAATGAAGCAAGCCGTGGTTTCGTCCGGTCGCTCCGGTGGAGATGTCGCTCTTTTCTATCAGAAGAGTGCGGAGTCCTCTCATGGCACAGTCTCTCTGGGTGCCGGCTCCTGTGATTCCTCCGCCAATTATGATTACGTCAAATTCGTTTGAGTTCATGGTCAAGTCTAAGTGACTGCTGTAAGTGATTAATTACTGGATTGTTACAAAGTTATATAAATAATTGGTGTATTTGAACGGATCAGAAAATTTTTTAGAAAATTATTTTGGTTTATATTATAAACTTGTTTATATTTGCATTGGAATCCACGCGGACTGCGCAGCCGAAGGGGGACTCCGAAACAAATAATAAACTATAATATGGAACAGAACAATGAATTATCTGCACGTCAGAGTCTGGATCTCATAACTGAGACACTCAACAGGAGCAGGAAGGAAATCACCAGGGTGAATGGAAAATACTTCATTCTCTGGGGAATCCTTATGACTGTATTCTCTCTTGTTATCTGCTACTTCTGGAAGATTAGCGGAAAAGCCCAGTGGAATATCCTCTGGTTTGCAATGCCTCTTGTCGGATATCCGTTCGTCTATCACATGAGCAAGAAAGATGAGAAGCTTCCGTCCAACTTGGTGACCAAGATCATCAAAGGCATCTGGACGCTTTACGGAATCTTCGCATGCTCCATGGCCACCGTATGCATGGTCATTGCCAGCACTTTCACCGAGACGTCCTCGATGGGAGTCACGCCTGCCCTCGTGCTGCTTTTCGGTATAGCGGAAAGTATCAGCGGCATAGTGCTCAAGAACTGGTTTATCATAATCGGAGGCTGGATCATCGGAATAGGAGGAGTCATCATCTATTACCTCAGCGACGTCAACGCGGAGCAGATGCTTATATTTGCTTTCGCCGGCATTATCCTGGCCCTGACCGGTGTTATCGTTAAAAGACAAAACATCTAGGCCATGTTTCCTAAACTCGACCCGATACTTCATTCCGAGCTGAGACTCGCGGTGATGTCTGTACTTTCGGATGTGGAGTCCGCCGACTTCACATACCTGAAGACCCAGACAGAGGCTACTTCGGGCAATCTCAGCGTACAGATCGACAAACTGTCGGCTGCGGGATACATAACTGTAGAAAAGGGGTTCAAGGGCAGAATGCCTTGTACCACCTGCAAGATAACTGAAAAAGGACTGGAGGCTTTCAGGCAGTATGTGGAAGCCCTCAGGACATATCTGAAATAACCATTATATCATAAAAACAGGAGGCTGGACCATTGCGGACCAGCCTCCTGCCGTATATGTCGCTGCGTGATTAGAACAGGTCGTTGACGCTGACAATCTTGCCTCCGTAGATATTCTTGATATACTCGAGACCTCCGATGTAGCCCTCTTCAGTCGTGGTGTCGGTAGTCTCCTTAGGGACAACGATGCCGAAACCGCGGAAGAATGCGTCTGCAGAGGTGTGACGGCAGCAGCAGTCTGCCTGCCATCCGGTGATCACAACAGTGTCGACTCCGAGCTCTCTGAGGATGAGGTCGAGCGGAGTGCTGAAGAATGCGCTGTAGGTCTTCTTAGGGACGATGATGTCGCCTTTCTGTGGCTTGAGCTCGTCGATGACCTCTGCGCCTGGAGTGCCCTCGACTGCGTGAGGACCCCAAACCTTGAACTCCTTGTCCACTTCAGGAGTGTGGCTGTCATTTGCATAGATCACAGGGATGCCATTTGCCCTGGCTTTGTCGCAAAGTTCTTTGATAGGTTTGATGATGTGATTGACCCTTGGGGAAGCGATAGGGCCCGTAACGAAGTCATTGAGCATGTCAATGACGATTACAGCAAATTTTTCCATTTGTCGTTTTATTTGATTAAAAAAGTGAGTGAGTCTTCTTTTTTTTGCGGCGCAAAGATACTTAAAATAATATGCTAATCAAATAGAATCATTGTCCCCTGATGCCGAACAAATAGCCGTACAGGGCCATCTTACCCCTCATCGTCTCACGTGGGGTAAATTCGGCGTTTACCCAGAAATATCTGGTCTCGAAAAAGGCCTCCTGTCTCGGCCATCTTTCCTCGTTCCAGTCCGGGTAGCACCTTCGCAGAAGGATTCTCGAATCTCCTCCGTCCCCCACAGTCCAGACCTCGGTCCCATTGAACGGAGTCTGTCCCGGATGCGTTCCCGGATAACCGTCATTCCTGCCGTTGGCATATATGTTCATTAGACAGCGCTGTCCCAGTCCGGTCATCTCCACGATATTCGACGGATTCCTGCCCAGACACCAGTCAGCCTCTGCATACATGCTCTTCTCCAGCCTACTGCGACGCTCCGGAGAACCGGCTATGTAATGGGCCATCATCACCAGATGCATGTTCTGGGCGACCTTGAAACGGCGGTCCGAAGAAGAACGGCGGCTCGGCCGCTTGTCCATCATGTCCACGTTTATGCTGTCCGCGAGTCTGTCGACCGTGGCCGCCATCTCGGAATACAGCTTGCCGTAATGTCTCTCCCGAGGACATCCGAGATATGCGGCGGTTCCCCAAATCTGCCTTTCCGCATCGCTTTCGCGGGCCATTATATCCTCCCACTCCCGCTGACCGGTCACATTGTACATGAATGCCGCTGCCATCTGCTTGAAATCTCGACCTCTCATCGGCATCGTTCCAACCCACTGGATTTCGTCCAGCATGCCGTCCTTCTGCTTTTCCGCGAAACGGAAAGCCTTCTCGGCCTCGACGGCATAGCGGTTCATAAGGGAATCGATGCCGGCAATCCTGAAGCAGTCGGCAAGCATTGCGCAGTTGGCGGCGTTTGCCCAGGCTGCGATGGTGGTGCATCCGGCCTGGAACATCACTTTCCAGTCAAGTGACGGGTTGGTCACGCCTTGCGAGTAAGCCTCTCCGTCCCTGATGCTCAGGAAGAAATCCACTTCATTGCGGGCTTCGTCTATGATGTCCGGGATGCCGTTGCCGCTTTCCCTGATTCCGAGTCCGTCTTCGTCCAGCCGTCCGCCCGTCAGGAAATAGGGGAGCAACAGGTCGTAAATGTTGCTGACATGGGCGAGGTGCCTGTCCCAGTCATAGGCGTCCGAATGCCCTCCGGCTACGTTCATGTTGACCGGATTGCCCTCAAGCCTGTGCTTCCAGAAGAGAGACTCCTCCTTTGGCTTGAAATGGGGCTCGTCCCATACGTCCATCCTGAGGGTCCTCCACTCCGGGGACCACGGGGTGAGGTCAGTCTTGTATACGAGGAATCCTTCAGGCTCCACGCCGGGGATGAACCTTGGCTGACGGGGAATGGGGGTCACGGATGAAGGATCGTTCGGCTCGCCGACCCTCATGAAATAATATCCGCGGACCGAATATCTGTATGGCTGGAAGTAAATGTCGTCCGAAATCTCGAAATCCATGCTGCAGCCGACGTCCTCCACTGCCAGCCGGTAACGTCCCGGCTCCGATTCCATGAAATCGATGCTCCATACGTCGGATCCGGTGAGGTCTTCCCCGGTGCCTTCGTTGACATACCCGTCCCTGGCCATCCAGAAGCCGACTTTTCCCACCGTTTTCTTCTCACCGGTAGCCACGTTGTAGAGATACACGTCCTTCCCTTCGAAAGAATGATAGTCCCTCTGCCCGCCGTCTCCCAGCCACAGATAAAGATCCGCCGTCTTCACGGGCAGGGAAGGCACATAACCGAGTATGTTCACATGTATTGCTTCGGACATCGAACTGAAGATGTCGAAAGATCCTTTTGCCGAGCGCACGTCAGATCCGATCCCGTCAGGTATCTCCAGGGTGAATTCCTCTCCCTGGACCAGCGGGCGGTCGAGCCTGAGATAGAGCCAATGGTCAAGTTCCATGTTGAAATCATGGTCCGAGTTCATCGGTTTGGCTTTGCGGAAGACCTCCACGGCACGGCGAGTCCCGCTTGCGGAACGTACTTTCCATTCAGCCTTCCTGGCGAGCTTTCCGTCCAGTCTTTTCCCAAAAACGAACAACGAGTCGTCGCCTTCGGTGAATGTATGTCCAAGGAAAGCTCCGAGCCCTGATCCGTCATCCCTGTACCGCACTTCTCCGTCACGGAAACGGACCAGCAGATAGTCTTTGTCAATTATCTGCAGTCCCATGAATTTGGTTGCAGACGCGCTGAGTGGCAGCAGAAAGGTCGCGATGACCGCTATTAGAAAATGCTGTCGCATGGCTTGGGGGACTTTTAAAAACAGTCTTTCAGTATTTCGACGATATTCCGGGACTTGCCCATGGTATAGTAATGCACGGCACGGACCCCATGCTTCAGGAGGTCCTTTGTCTGCATCTTGCACCAGTCTGTACCGATGTGGTAAACCTCTTCAGCCGAACCTGCCTTGCGGATGGCGTCGGTCAGCTCGGTCGGGATGTCAAGGGAGAACGCTTCCGGGAGGGCTGCTATCTGGCGGGCGGTGCTGAGCGGTTTCAGGCCGGGTATGATAGGCGCCGTGATGCCGGCATCGCGGCATTTGTCCACGAACTGGTAGAATACTTCGTTGTCGAAGAACATCTGCGTGATTATATAGTCGGCTCCGGCATCGACCTTCCTCTTCAGATTGGAAATGTCGTCATCCAGGTTGGCCGCCTCGAAATGCTTCTCCGGATAACCGCCCACGCCTATGCAGAACTTGCTGCCGTTGCGTTCGTCGAACCTGCGTATGGCAGAGACAAGCTCGTCTGCATGGGTGTAGCCTCCCGGGGTAGGGGTGAAGCGCTTCTCTCCGGTGATGGAATCTCCCCGGAGGGCCATCACGTTGCGTATCCCGAGGAAGTTGAAATCATACAGCAGGCTGTCGATCTCCTCGACGGAATTGCCTCCGCAGATTATATGCGGGACCATCTCCACATTGTACTTGGACATGATTGCTCCGCAGACCGCCACCGGCGAGATCCTGTTCCTGACCAGATGACGCGAATATGAGCCGTCAGGATGCTGGCGGTATTCGAACTCGTCCCTGTGGCAGGTGACGTTGATATACTTCAGGTCGAATTCCATGAACTGTCCTACGGTATTCAGCAGTTCATCCTTGCTTATGCCGTTCAGCGGAGGTACGATCTCCAATGACGGGAACGGTCTTTCGCTTGCTTCGAGAATCTCAATTATATTCATGTGTCCAATAATTTACAAAAGGTTACCGAGGAACTGGCGGGCCTCGTCTCCGTTCATTCCCCTCTCTCCGGCATACCAGTCATATTGTCTTTGCGAAATCTTGTGGATCTCGGGATATCCAGCCTCCGGATGGGCTATGATGAAGCCGCAGATAGATGCGTCCGGTATCATCGCATAGCTCTCCGTGAGCGTGATCCCGACATCAGGGAGCAGCGACAAGATATCTTTCTTCAATGTATGGTCCGGGCAGCTCGCATATCCTGCGGCCGGCCGTGAAGTCTTGCAGCCTGCAGGAACTTTTCCCTGCATCTCTGCATCCAGCCAGAGCGAAGTCGCCTCGGCCAGGGTGAGTCTCAACGTCCTCTCCAGCAGCGGGCTGTCCTGTCGTGCGATCAGCTGTTTGTATCCGGCAGGCTTGCAGCACGGGCAGCAGCAACCCTCCGGATGTTTCATCGCAGTCACGGAGATTGCGAACATTCCCATCGGAGTCTTTATGCCCATGTCGGCCGGCGGCGCGTAATCTGCCAGCGAGACCAGCTTGTCCGATCCCGGAGCCGGCTTCTCCTGACGCAGCATTGGCAGCCTGTAGGCATCGCTACAGATTATGTCACCCTCGCTCCAGACTTCGTCAAACCGCATCGCAAGGCGGATTTCATATTCCCGGTTCTCGGTCATCCAGCCCAGCATCTCCTTGGCTTCGGCCATTATTCCTGCGATTTCAGGGTCGTTCATGTCGGCCTTCCCGTAACGGATGCCCCAGATTGCCAGGAACATCTGCCAGTCGAAGAACGGCATCACTTTCTCAGGCTCGATCACGGTGGCAGGCAAATCCTCAAGCCTGCTATCCTCCTTCATCAGGAAGGATTCGGCCGGGTAGCGGTTAGGCTCCGCATCCGGGGCTCCCTTGCGGGCACCCTTGTCATACAAGGCCCTGAGCTTGGCCTGTGCGGCATGTTCTTCTTGCTCGAAAGCCTCCCGGTCAATCATGCAGCGTTTGGCCATAACAGCGCTTGCGGATGCGTCCGGGCCATAGAATACATGGTCATACAGCGGCGCGAGCTTGACTGCGGTATGCAGGGCCGATGTCGTGGCGCCGCCGATCAGCAGCGGCTTGTCCATGCCCCTGGCCGTCATTTCCCTGCAGAGTTCCTCCATCTGGTAGAGAGACGGAGTGATCAGTCCGCTGACGGCGACTATGTCCGCTCCGATACGCTCGGCTTCTCCGAGTATCGTCTCCTTGTCGACCATAACTCCCAGGTCCGTCATCTCGAATCCGTTGCAGCCCAGGACAATGGAGGTAATGTTCTTTCCTATGTCATGTACGTCACCCTTTACGGTGGCTATCACTATCTTCGGCTTGGAGCTGGATGAGTTTTCGCTCTCTCCTGCTTCCATGTATGGCTCGAGTATGGCCACGGCGTCCCTCATGGTCCTTGCAGACTTGACTACCTGCGGCAGGAACATCTTGCCTGCCCCGAACAGCTCTCCGACTTTCTCCATTCCGTCCATCAGCGGTCCTTCGATCACCTGGACTGCGGTCCCATACCGTCTGAAGCAGTCCATCACGTCTTCCGCAAGACCGACGTTCCTGCCCTTCACAAGATTCTCCACTATCCTTTCCTCGGCCGTGGCAGCCCTTGCTGGAGCGGCCTCTTTCTTCTCTCCGGCAGCCTCCGCCTGCTTTGCGGCGAGTATCTCTCCTGCCTTGTCCGTAAGCCTTTCCGTCGCTCCGGGATCCCTGTCCATTATCACGTCCTCGACGCATTTCAGAAGCTCCGGCTCTATCTCGTCATATACCTGGAGCATTCCCGGATTGACGATGCCCATGTCCAGGCCTGCGGCGATAGCATGGTAGAGGAAGGCGGAATGCATGGCCTCTCTTACAGGATTGTTGCCCCTGAAAGCGAACGACAGGTTGGAGACACCTCCTGATGTATATGCTCCTGGAAGGTTCTGCTTTATCCATCTGACCGCTTCTATGAAGTCGATGGCATATCTCGCATGTTCGTCGATTCCGGTACCTATCGAGAGTATGTTGCAGTCAAAGATTATGTCCGTCGGCGGGATTCCTGCGCCGGTGAGCAGCCTGTATGCCCTTTCGCAGATCTCGATCTTTCTGGAGAATGTGGTCGCCTGTCCTTCCTCGTCGAAGGCCATGACTACCATTGCGGCTCCGAACTTGTGTATCTCCAGGGCCTTGTGCAGGAAGGGCTCTTCTCCTTCCTTGAGGGATATGGAGTTGACGATGCATTTGCCCTGGGCGTTCTTCAGACCTGCAAGTATGGTTTCCCAGTGGGAAGAGTCTATCATCAGGGCGGCTTTTGCGACAGCCGGATCGTTGGATATGTATCGCAGGAATCTCTGCATCTCCACCGTCGAATCCAGCATCGCGTCGTCCATGTTTATGTCTATGATTCCGGCTCCGTTCTCGATCTGGTCGGCAGCAATCTGCAGGGCGGCCTCATATTCTCCGGCGGCGATCAGCTTGGCGAATTTTCTGGAACCGGCCACGTTGGTACGTTCTCCGATGTTCGTGAAATTGTTGCGGCTGTCTATCAGGTATGGCTCCAGTCCGCTGACCTTAAGTCCTTCGAATGGTTCCGGGACTGCATGGACCTTGCCGGTCTCCGTAATCGCTTCCCTGATTGCCCTGATATGCTCCGGAGTCGTTCCGCAGCAGCCTCCGATTATGTTGACCAGGCCGGCCATCTTCCTGACATGGGCCGCCATCTGCTCGGGAGTCTGGTCGTAGCCTCCCATCTCGTTTGGCAGGCCTGCGTTAGGATAGCAGATCACGGGGACATCGCTGAATCCTGCTACCTCGCTTATCAGCGGCAGGAGTTCGTCTGCGCCGAGAGAACAGTTCAGTCCGAATGCGGCAAGCGGGAAATGACGGACGGAGGTGTAATATGCCTCCATCGTCTGGCCGGTCAGCGTGCGTCCGCTCCTGTCGCTGACGGATACGGAAACTATGGCCCCCATGTCGTCAGATATGTTCTGGAGGGCGTACAGCACTGCTTTCGTGTTGAGGGCGTCGAAGCAAGTCTCGACCAGGATCACGTCGACTCCTCCTTCGATCAGTGCCCTGAGCTGCTCGCCGTAGGCCTCGGCCATCTCGTCAAAGCTATACGGCCTTGCACCCGGGTCGCTTATGTCCGGGGCGAGGGAGAGCGACTTGGATGTCGGCCCGACGCTGCCGGCCACATATATCTTTCTTGCCGGATCGGCGCTCATGGCCTCGTCGGCTGCAGCCCTTGCAATCCTGGCTCCCTGAAGGGCCATCTCGGCGGCAAGTCCTGAACAGTCGTACTCTGCCTGCGATATCCGGTTCGCGCTGAAGGTGTTTGTCTCTATGATGTCCGCACCTGCGGCGATGTATTCTTTATGGATTGTTGAGATTATCTCGGGACGGGTGAGATTGAGACATTCGTTGTTCCCTTTGAGGTCTTTGGCGACGTCCTTGAACGGGCCGCCATGGAAATCTTCCTCTGTCAGTCCGAACCGCTGAATCATCGTGCCCATGGCCCCGTCCAGAATCAGGGGGTGATCCCGGAATATGTCAAGTCCGTTGCGTTTCATATAGTTTCGTAAAAATAAGAATGCTTATTGACAAATGCAAAAAAATGCTGCCGTGGCCGGATTTCTCCAGCTACGGCAGCCGTGTTGTGTAACTGTAATAAAATAAACTATTTAAGGGTCTTCAGAAGGACGGATTCCATCACTTTGTAGCCCTCAAGGTTAGGATGTACGGATTCGTATCCGAGATCTTTTTTCAGCGCGTCGTTCTCATCTTTCATGGCGTCAAAGTAGTTGACGTAAGGAATATGGTTCTTGTGGGCATACTCCTGGAGCATCGTATTGATGTTCCTGACCTGCTCTACCACATCTGTGACTTCTTTTCTCCAGCGGAACGAGTCAGCCGGAGTGAGGGAGCAGATGATAGGCTTGATCTTGTGAAGCTTGGCGAGCTCGCACATGCTGATGATGTTGCCAACTGTCGTCTCATTTGAGATATAGCCGTTGTTGAGCGCCACGTCGTTGATTCCGGCAAGGATCACCACATATTTTGGCTTGAGGTTGATCACGTCCTGACGGAACCTCACGAGCATCTCCTCCGTAGTCTGGCCGCCAATACCTCTTCCGACGAAATCATGCTCCTTGAAGAAGGCTTCGTCGTGCTTTGGCCAGCCGTCCGTGATGGAGTCTCCGTAGAGCACCGCCTTCGGACTCTTGGTAATCTTTGCGTTGTCTTCAGCATATCTTCCGAGCTTTGCCCAGTCTTTGTTGTTCTGGGCTGACATCATAGCTGAGAGGCTCAGAAGAACGAAAAAAATGAGAATTCTTTTCATGATTCTATATCAATGGTTTTATTTTTCAATGACTGCGGCAAATCCGCCGTTGCGGACCATGGAGACAGTTATCTTGTCACCCTTTGCCACTTTCTTGGTATTCTTGCGGTAATCCATGGCCTGGACGTCGGCGTTGATGCCGTCCTCGAAAGAGGTCATGGTGTATGAGCCTTCGCCGAGGAAGTCGAGAGGGAACTCGATTACAAGCGGCTCGTTTCTTTCAGCCGTCATTCCTCCGATGAACCACTTGTCACCTTTGCGCTTGGCAACCAGCACGTACTGTCCTATTTCTGCGGCAAGAGCCTTTGTCTCATCCCAGAGCACAGGCACGTCAGAAATGAACTTGGTGCATTCATCGTTCCTGTAATAGAGGGTAGGGTTGTCGGCGAGCATCTGGATGCCTGATTCGAATACTACGAAAAGGGCCATCTGATATGCCCTGGTGCCTATCGAAGCCGAGTTCGGACGGCGGGCGGAATAATACTCCGGCTGCATGCTGATCATTGCTCCCGGGGTGTATTCCATTGCTCCCGTCACGTTGCGCAGGAACGGGAGGTATATGCTGTTCTCAGGCTTGCAACCTCCCATCTGCTCCATTCCGGTCACACCTTCGTATGAGAGCAGGTTTGGATATTTGTATTCAAGTCCTGAAGGCTTGTATGCTCCGTGATAGTCGATGAAGAGATGGTGCTTTGCGGCTTCTGCGACAGTCCTCTCATAGAAGTTGACCATCCACTGGTCGCTCCTGTCCATGAAGTCGATCTTGATGCCGGCTACGCCCCATTTCTCAAAGGTCTCGAATACGGCAGGATTGTTTTCCACGCAGAGCCATGTGAGCCAGAGGATGATTCCGACATTCTTCTCCTTTCCGTAGCGGATCAGCTCGTGCAGATCCACGTCAGGGTTCGGGGTGAACGGGTCTCTCGTGTTCTTGGCCCATCCCTCATCCATGACTATGTACTCGATGCCGTATTTGGATGCGAAATCAATGAAGTACTTGTATGTCTCGAGGTTGCATCCGGACTTGAAGTTGACGTCCGGGCCGTAAGGAACTGCGCCGTTCCACCATTCCCAGCTTGCCTGTCCCGGCTTGATCCAGCTTGTGTCTTCGATAGCGCTCCTCTCTGCAAGACGGACAGGGAGGGTTGTGGTGAGAAGGTCCCCGTCCTCCTTGGTGATTACGAAATATCTCCATGGGAACTCGCGCTTTCCGTCGGTGAGGGCGATATAGTCAGCCTCTTCCTCGATCTTCAGGCTTCTGTCCCTATTTGGCTCCTGAACCTGCTTGGCAGGGTATTTCGGGAAAATTGAGGTGAAGCCGTTGTCGCCTTTGCTGCGGAAGAAAGCTCCCGGGTAGTCGAAGAGATTGGTTTCGCTGAACATTATGTTGCAGCCTTCGCCTGTCTGGGCGAGTATCGGGAGGTGGGCCATCTTGTCTCCTTCCTTCCATTCTGAAGAAAGCGGGTGGGAGTATCTCTCCTCGTATGATGTCTTGAAGCGGTCGCACTGCTGAAGCGTCATCCTGAAGGCCTCAGGGAAGCGGACTCCGATTTCTTCGTCAAGGACTTCCACCTTGCCCGGCAGGTTTGTGATGAACCTGTAGGCTATGCCGTCGTCGAATGCTCGGAACTCAACCGAATAACCTTCTTTGAACTTCAGCAGAAGCTGGTTGTATCTATTCTCGACTGTTGAGGACTTAAACGCAAGGAAAGGCTGGAAAGTCTCGTTGACTGACTTGCGGGTGGCTTTCACGAGTCTGGCGTCATGGCCATAGACCTTGTCCCCGATTTTCATCGACAGGGTATTCCCGGCCATTATCGCCTTTTCTCCTGCAAATACGTTATAGCTCAGGTCTCCGGTTATGTTGATCTCTATTTTGAGATGACCGTCCGGAGACTGTACGGTCTGCGGTTTATTTGCTGCGAAGGAATTTTGCAGTCCTGCCTGTGACAAGAAAGCAATTCCCAGCATGATGAATGCTTTATTGAAATTCATTAGTACGTGTGTTAATTATTCGATATAGTTTACAGTGTACGAAAGTCGCAAAAAAACTTGTGACCGGTGTTCCATTTCCAGCCAAAAATGTTTCTTATCATGACAAATCGGGCTTACAGCGCTGCTGAGCGGCTGCAGCATCTCGAAAGCATCAGCTGCAAGGTTGCGAGAACATATACGAGCACCATGAGGACGATTACCCAGAATATGCTCACATATATAGGCTGTTCATAGACATGCAGGAAAAAATACGGGCCGTAGAGGAGGCGGAGAAGGTTGAGGGTTATCGCCACGACTCCGTAAAGCAGGGTCGCTCCCAACGGCAGCAGGCAGTCCCTG
>JAFZTP010000078.1 GCA_017618815.1 Bacteroidales bacterium
ACCTGCTGATGCATTTTTCAATTCCATGTCGTAGCAATAGTGTTATTAAAACACCGCTAAATTAGGCTTTTTTCTTATAAATAAGAAATAAACTCAAGAGAAACTTCTTTAAATCTTAACCATTTCTCTTGAATTTACTATTAATCCGTAACCTCATTCTCGCCCAACTCCTTAGGAATCACCGATTCCGGTCCGGAAAGCCTGTTCCCGGTACGTATCTTGGCGTTGGACCTCTTTGGCGAAATTCCGAGCTTCTCCAGCTTTCCTATCTTCTTGATCACCGACTGATTGGAGTCGGAGAGCTTCTTCTTGGAATCCTCGTAAGCAGAGGCAGCCTTGTCAAGATAGTCCCCTATCTTGACATAGGAATCCAGCCAGCCCTTGAGCTGGGACATGAGTTCCTCTGCGGTCTTATATACATCGGAGATGTTCTTCTCCTGTTCATGCTGCTTCCAGGCCATCTGGATCATGTTCAGCACTATTATCAGGGTCATCTGGCTGACGATGAGTATATTATTGTCCTTTGCAACCTGCCAGAGCCTCGGGGATTCCTCAAGCATGAGCCTGAACGCTCCTTCCACCGGAATGAACATTATATTGTAGTCGACCTTGCGGCGGCCCTCCGGTATGTATGAAGCATAATCCTTCGCCTTGAGTTCATTCACATGGTCCTCGACGCTGCGCACATGAGCCTTGGCCAGCCTTGTCCTGTCCTCGACGGTCGTGGCTGCCATATACTCGTTATATGCATTCAGGCTAACCTTCGAGTCAATGATCACGATGGTGTCGTCCGGGTAGAAGACTTTGACGTCCGGGATCATGGTCCTGCCGGCGTCAGACTTAATCTCATGGCCGGAGTTGTCGGTCATCACGGACTGCGTCTCGAAATGCACGCCCTCTGTCAGTCCGGCGTTCTTCAGAACATCGGTGAGCAGCATCTCGCCGAAGTCACCCTGAACCTTGGAGTAGCCCGTAAGGGCGTTCGCAAGGTTGCGGGCCTCGTCGCCAACGGATTTGCTGCGGGTGTCGAGGTCCTTGATGCTCTGTTCGAGTCGAGAGTGCCTCTCTATGGTATCTTTCTGGCTTTCCTTGACGGCATCGCTAAACTCCTTGAACTTGTCCTGCACGGGCTTCATGAGCTCGGATATAGTCTGGGCACTCTTGGCCTTGAAGGCCTCGCTTGTCTCGGTAGAGAGGTTCTTGAACACTTCCTTCATCTGCTCCAGCTCCTTGGCATGCCTGTCGGCCGCATCCTTGTTCGCCTCGCGCATCTGGGCCTCATACTCTTCCTTGGCCTTCAGGCGGCTTTCGAGCATGGCGTTCTCCCTCTGAACTGCGGCGAGCTTGTCCTGGTATCCGTCCTTTTCTTTCTCAGACATCACGCGCTGGTAATACAAAAGGACGGCAGCTATGACAATAACTGCGATCAGGGCAATTATAAGGACAGTTTCGGTACTCATTCCGTCAAGTTATTTTATTCTTCAAATATACAAAAATCCCTCGAAGTTTCTATCTTTGTAAGAGTTAATATGGCCATAAAACGCAGAAACAGACTAATCACGACGACAGGAGCCACGGCGCTTCTGCTGCTCTCCGTATGCGACCTGATACTCGGAGGTTCCGGGATCGGGGCAGCCGAAGCGGTCGGCGGCCTGTTCGGCGGGGAAGGGATAGCCTCCTCGATCGTATGGGGGATCAGGCTCCCGAGGGTGCTCACTGCCATTGCAGCAGGCGCATGCCTGGCCCTCTCCGGAGCCCAGATGCAGTCAGTTTTCCGCAACCCTCTCGCAGACCCTCATATCATGGGCGTAAGTGGAGGAGCAGGCTTAGGAGCCGCGATAGCGACCCTCCTGATCTCAGGCACGGGACTGCTTTCCGGATTCTCATCCATGGCCGGGCTCACGGTGGCCGGAGCGGCATTCGCCGGAGCAATCCTGGCATCAACCCTGATAGTGCTGGTCTCAAGCCGTTTCCGCAGCGGTACCACCCTGCTGGTTTTCGGCGTGATGCTGGGCTTCATATTCAGCGCCATCACCTCCATCCTCGAGTATTCAGCCAGCGAAGAAAGCCTCAAGCTCTTCTATAGCTGGTCTGCCGGAAGCTTCTCCGGCTCAAGGACTTTCGAGACATTGACAATACTTGCCGCACTGCTCGTCGGAACGGGGCTATACATAGGCGGAGCCAAGGGTCTGGACATTCTTCTTTTCGGGGAGGAATACGCCACTCTCGCTGGCGCCTCGGTGCGCCGGATACGCGGCGTCGCCATGGTCAGCAGCTGTCTGATGACGGCAGCGGCGACTGCATTCTGCGGGCCTCTGGGCTTCGTCGGCATCGTCTCTCCCCATATTGCAAGGAGGATCCTGCGCAGCTCCGGCCACATGACCATACTGCCGGCCACTCTCATCACAGGCTCGGCCGTCTCGGTGCTAGCGGACATCATATCGCAGGCTCCCGGACTCCCGCTTCCGGTCGGCAGCACAATGGCCCTGATAGGCATACCGATAATACTCCTGATACTGATGAAGAAATGAGAATAAAGGACTTGAATATCGGACACAGGGGCAAGACCCTGGTTTCGGGCATCAGTTTCGAGACTGAGCCCGGAGAGTTCATTCTTCTCTGCGGTCCCAACGGCAGCGGAAAGAGCACCCTGCTGAGAGCTCTCGCCGGTAAGGACGCAATCATGGTACCGACAGGGGTCCCGAAAGTCAAGGGATTCACCCTCAGGGAGTTCATCGCCACCACCCTATACTCAGAAAGCGACTGGCGCGGCCGCATCTCTCCGGCCATGGCATCGGACATCTCGAAGTCGCTGGAGTGTCTCGGAATTTCATCTCTCGCAGACAGGGACATCAGCACCCTGAGCGACGGAGAATTCCAGAAAGGCTGCATCGCATCGGCGCTCAGCCGCCATGCGAAGACACTGCTGCTGGATGAGCCGACTTCATTCCTGGACGTCGACAACAAGTCGCTGATACTGCAGGCTCTCAGGGACATAGCCAGAAGTACGGGCACCACCGTGATCATGGCTTCTCACGACCTGGCGCCCGCACTCAGCTGCGCGGACCGCGTCTTCGGCATCACCGCCGACCACCGCTTCCTCGCCTCCTCCAGCCGTCTCTCCGACTCGGGACTTTCGTCCTCCGAAGTAATCTCCGCCTGCTTCTCCACCTATTCGTCCCGATAAGGGATTCAGCGAACTACCGGTAGATGTCAGAGAGTTTCAGCTCGACTATGCGGCCGCGTTCCCGAAGCGCGTCCATAGGCAGATTCTTCTTGTCTCCGATTATGAAATAAGAGCAAGGAGCATTGCCGATATTCTTCTCATGGAAGTCAAGAACGTCTTGTCTGGTTATTTCCGGAAGGCCTCTAACTACGGAGGCGTCATCATCCTCTCTATATCCGAACAATTCCAAATTCGCGACATGTTCAGGCAAAGCCCTGAACGAAGGATAGCCGTTATTGGCGCGGGAAATGATAGAGCGGACTGCAGAATCGAAGCACAGTTCAGTCATCGGCATCGTACGGATGAGTGAATCTACCAGTTCAAGAGCCTGAGGGAATTTATCAGCCTGAGTACCATAGTAGGTTATGAATGCAGAAGGAGAGGATACATTCGGATATGGCTTCTGAAGCGTACTGGAAGAAGTATATGCAAGAGAACGGAATTCACGGACTTCCTGGAACATGATCGAAGCCATGGAACCGCCATAGCATTCCTGCATAAGGCCGAGCAGTGCGCTGTCATGGTCATTCTCCGGAGTAGCGACATTCTGGTAAGTTATCGACATCACCTGGCGCGCTCCCGGGACATTGTAAATATAGACCACAGGCTGTTCATATTTTCTGTAAGCGAAAAAT
>JAFZTP010000079.1 GCA_017618815.1 Bacteroidales bacterium
ACTGTCTTGTAACTTTGTGTGTCCACTGTCTTGATCTTTAATGGTTTATACTAAAAAATTGCGATCCCTACACAACATAGGGACCGCAAAAGTACGAATAATTTCGAAATTTACCAAATTTACATCGAGAGAACAGCCAGCACATCAATGAGCTCTTTCTTTATCGGCTTGTCCATCTTGACCGCCCTCTGGATCGGAACATAGACGATCTCGTCATTGGAAATTCCGACCATGATATTGCGCTGACCCTCAATGAGAGCCTCGATGCTGGCATATCCGAGACGGGACGCGAGGATTCGGTCATATGCGCTCGGAGTGCCTCCGCGCTGGAGATGTCCGAGTATGGTGACTTGCACCTTGTACTGAGGGAACTCCTTGCGTACGCGGTCAGCGTAGTAGAGAGCGCCGCCGGAGCCGTCCTTCTGGCTCTCGGATACTATGACTATGGAGCTGTTCTTGCTTTTCCTCATGCCTCGGCCGATGAACTCGGCAAGCTGGTCCACGTCGGTCTTGTCCTCAGGAATGATAGCAGCCTCGGCTCCGGAAGCGATAGCGCTGTTCTGAGCGAGGAAGCCCGCATCCCTTCCCATGACCTCGATAAAGAAAATGCGGTCGTGGGAGTTGGCGGTATCGCGGATCTTGTCCACGCACTCGACGATGGTGTTCAGGGCTGTGTCGTAGCCGATCGTGTGGTCGGTGCCATAGAGGTCGTTGTCGATGGTTCCCGGAAGTCCGATGACCGGTATGTCATATTCGCGCGCGAAAAGCTGCGCTCCGGTCAGGGAGCCGTTGCCGCCGATTACGATCAATGCGTCGATGTGGTTGGCGACCATGTTGTCGTAGGCCTTCTTGCGGCCCTCAGGGTCAAGGAACTCCTGGCTGCGGGAAGTCTTCAGTATGGTACCTCCGCGCTGGATGGTGTTGCTGACGCTGGAAGAAGTGAATTCTTCGAACTCGCCGTTGATAAGGCCCGCATAACCGCGATAGACGGCTATGACCTTCATGTTATTGAATATGGCAGCCCTGGTGATGGCCCTGATGCAGGCGTTCATTCCGGGCGCATCCCCACCGGAGGTGAGGACAGCAATAGTCTTGATCTCTTTCATTGGAAATTGGAATTAACCTACGACCCAGACAAGCACGTGCCTGTCGAAGGTCATGTACTCCAGCTCGAAATCCTCTTCATAGCCATCCTTATGGATGAAGGTTGCTTCGAGCTCGCCTTCGCCGCGTGGATGGAACCTTTCGAGCTCTATCTGCTCGGCGAAATTGACCTTATAAGAGGAAACGCGCTTGTAGATGGCCTCCTTGGCGCACCAGTAGATTGCAAGCTGCTCGTTTCTTCTTTCGTCGTCGAGGTCGTCGATCTCATCTTCGGAGAGGGCGCGCTTCTCGACTGCGGAGAAATCCCTGTCAAGGGATTCGATATCGATGCCGACATCTTCTTCATCATGAAGGATGACGGCCACATACTTCTCAGTATGGGTGATGCTTATGTTCGTCACCATATTTTCGAGATAAGGCTTGCCGTTGTCATGGTGGCTCAGATATACCTTATCTTCAAAGAGTTCGCACAGAAGGGCGCGGACCGCGAGACGCTGTTTGCGCTGCGATTCGTTGCTGATAAATGATATCTCCTCCATCTCGTCGGACGGAGTTGCGCTCAGGGCTATCAGGTCTTCTTCAGACTCGGTGATTTCCCAGACGCCTATTGTCGCATCATTTTCAAGTTTCTTCTTTAAATATAGTCCCATATATTATTTTGTGTGACAATCTTTTATGACAGTTCCGTCCCAGTGGTGCCAAGATACACCAAACCAGTGCGCGCAGAATATGCGCACACGAGAAAGCCACCGGTAAGATCATCATCTTCCGGTCGCGATACTATCAGGTATGAGTCTTCGGTCAATTTGCACGATAACGGGTCGTCCGACAAGGGACCCGCGACTGCATCACGATTTGTATTTATAGAACTGGGAGGTTCCATACATTTTTTTACAATTGTTTCGACTGCAAATATAGTGTTTTTTTGAATATCAAGAAAATTCGTGTAAAATTCTGACTTGCAATCGGAGTAATTTGCTATCTTTGCAGCGCGAAATGAAATTATTTAACAATTAAATGGTATAAAAATGGGATTTTTAACAAATGAGAAACTCCTCATTGTCGGTGCTGCCGGAATGATCGGTTCAAACATGGCTCAGACTGCCATGATGCTCAAGCTTACCCCGAACATCTGCCTCTACGATATCTATGAGCCAGGTCTCAAGGGCGTTGTCGCTGAAATGAATCACTGTGCATTTGAAGGAGTTAACCTGACTTGGACTTCTGACCCTGCTGTAGCTTTCAAAGATGCCAAGTACATCATCTCCTCAGGCGGAGCCCCTCGCAAGGCCGGCATGACCCGTGAGGACCTCCTCAAAGGCAACTGCGAAATCGCAGAGGAATTCGGTAAGAATGTAAAGAAATATTGCCCGGACGTCAAGCACGTTGTAGTTATCTTCAACCCTGCTGACCTTACCGGCCTCGTAGTACTCCTCCACTCAGGCCTCAAGCCGGAGCAGGTTACTACTCTCGCAGCTCTTGACTCAACCCGTCTCCAGACTGCCCTCGCAGAGGAGTTCGGTGTACAGCAGAGCAAGGTTACCGGTTCATACACCTACGGCGGACACGGCGAGGCAATGGCTGTTTTCGCTTCAAAGGTAAAGATCGACGGCAAGCCGCTCTCAGAGTGCGGTCTTTCAGCCGAGAGATTCGAGCAGATCAAGCATGACACTATCCAGGGTGGCGCAAAGATCATCGAGCTCCGCGGACGTTCTTCATTCCAGAGCCCTGCTTACAACGCTGTCAAGATGATCGAGGCTGCAATGGGCGGTGACAAGTTCACATGGCCTGCAGGTACCTACGTATGCAACGAGATGTTCCAGAATGTAATGATGGCCATGCCTACCGTCATCGACGCTACCGGCGTACATTACACCAACCCTGAGGGCACAGCCGAGGAAATGGCTGCTCTCCAGGCTTCATACAAGCACCTCTGCGAGATGCGCGACGAGATCGTTACTCTCGGCATCATCCCTGCAGTAGCTGACTGGAAGAAATCAAACCCTAACCTCTAATCTTACATAGAGGTATAAACTCAAATAGGCTGTCTCACCTTGAGACAGCCTATTTTTATTTTGCCTGTTCTTACAAAGAGACTTGCTACTTCAGCCAGAGCTCAGGGTTCTGAGGCGTGGTCTTGTTCCAGATCTGGAAATGGAGCTGGGTCTCGCCGGCGATGGTGTCGACGATTCCGATCGTCTGGCCAGTCTTGACTTTCTGGCCGGCCTTGACCTTGACGACGCCGAGCTTGCAATAGAAGGAGAAGTAGCTTCCATGCTGGATAAGCACGCACTGGTTGTATCCAGGCATCACCACTATCTGCTTAACCACTCCGTCAAACACGGCCTGGACATTTGAGCCCGGAGCGAGGGCGATTCCGATACCGTTGTTGAACGGAAGCTTCACATTCTTATATACAGGGTGGTAATGCTGGCCGAATTTATCGACTACAGGACCGTCTGCAGGCCAAGGTAGCTTGCCCTTGTTCTTTGCGAACTGGGCGTCCAGTACCTGGTCGATCACAGTCTTAGGCTTGCCCTTGTTATCCTTGGCCGTCGTGCCGCGGGTGGCTTCCCTGATGATCCTTTCGATCTCCCTGTTGAGGGCATCCACTTGCCTGCGCTTGGCGGCGAGCTCTTTCTGATATTTCTGCTTCTCCGTCTGTAGCTGCCTTACCAGCTTGTCGCTCTGGGCCTCCTCCTTCTGGAGAGAGGTCATCTCATCCTGACGCTGCTTCCTGAGCACCTTGGCCTCCTCCCTGAGGGCGGTCAGCTTGGCAGTCTCTTCTTCCAGCTTGGCCTTGGCTTCGCGGATCTTGCGGGCCTGGACATTCATCTGGGAAGACATGTTCTTAAGATAGCCGATACGCCGGAAGGCTTGGCTGACATTGTCAGAGGCGAGCACATACATGTACCAGACCCTGGAGTCACGGTTCTTGTAGGCGCTGCGTACCAGTCTGGTATAATGCAGGCTCAGTGTATCGAGACGACCCTGGATCAAAGTGATTTCCTGGTTCTTCTGGGCAATCTTCCGGTTCATGTTCCGGATATCCTTGTCACTTTCGGCGATCAGGGCCTTTCTGTTGGATATCTGCTTGCGCAGCAGGGAGAGCTTGGTGGTAGCGCTGGCGCTCCTGGTCTTGACGTCCCGCAGCTGGCGGTCGATGATCGAGATTTCCTTTTCGAGGCGGGCTTTCTTGTCCTCCTGAGCTTTAGTGTCCTGAGCCATGGCCACGGCGCTTCCTCCCAGAAGCAGGGCCCCGGCCAGCAAGAAAGTTATGACTCCGGACAATCTCATCATTCAGCGTCCTCCCCAAGTTTGTCCGCCATGTCCTTATAGACCTTGGCAGCGTCTTTTTCGCCAAGTTTTTCAAGAATCCTGGCATAATGTCCGAGGGCGGTCTTGCTTTCCTTGGCGCCATAGAGCATGGCATGCTTGAATACAGTCCTGGCCTCGGAATCCCGTCCGAGCAGATGGAGGATCCATCCGTATGTGTCGAGATAAGTCGGATTGTCCGGCTCCTTCTCGATGGTAATCGCGCTCATCTTGAGGGCCTTCTTGAGATTCTTGCCCTCCTCGCACATATACCAAGCATAGTTATTAAGCACCGGCAGCGCAGTTGGATTGTACTTGAGAGCCTCGTCGTAGGCCTTGTATGCGCCGCGTCTGTCTTTCAGCATCATCAGCATGTCCCCTTTGGTGGAGAGCATCGACACTCTGGTCTCGGTGTCGAGATTCTTGTCCGACAGGACCATGTCGCACAACTCGACAACCTTTCCGTACTCCTTCAGGTTATAGTATGCGACACATGTCATCTCACGGAAGCCCGGCTCCTGCGGGAACCTGGCGCGGAGGACTTCGCAGTTGCTCACTACGCTTTCCCAGTCTTTCATCTGGGCGAGGATCTGGACATAGGTCGAGGCGGACGCGAGACTGGTAGTGTCCATCTCCATCCCCTTCCTGAACATTCCGGCGGCCTCTTCCATGCGGTCAGACTGGATATAGAATATTCCGGCAGCCTGGACCATGCCGGTATCGGCCGGATGACAGACCATGCCCTTGACGAACATCGAATCCAGCTCTGAAGTGAAAGTCTGGATGAACCTGCGGTCCACATGTCCGAAAAGCGCTTTCAGATAATCAGACTTCGGGGCGGCCGGGATTGCAGGGTCGGAGACCACGCCATCCAGGCAGGAGAAGTACTCCGGATATTTGCGCGTAAGGCGATAGACTTCGGCCTTGCCGAGACGGGCCGGAACATAATCCCGGTCCAGGGACAGGGCCTCGTCGTAGTATGAGAGCGCAGTAGTGTCGTTGTACATGCTCATCTCATAGTCGCCCAGCATCGTGAGTATGTATGGAGACGAGTATTCGTTGACGTACTCTCTCAACACCTTGTAGGCGTTCTCATTGTCTTTCTTCTGACGGAAGATGTTGAACCTGGTCATCACGGTGGCGTCGCTCTTGCCGGATTCCGTCTCGAGGGCCTCGATTGACGAGAGGGCCTTGTCGAAGTCTCCCTGTGAGAGGTATAGGTTGATCAGGGAATAGAGAATGTCTGTCTTCTTAGGATAGTTCTCACGCAGCTTCACGTAAAGGGTCTCAGCCATCTCGAATTCCTTGTTATACATATATACCCTCGCGAGGGTCTCTTTGTACCAGTAATTGTCAGGATCCAGCTCGGCGGCCTTCTTGAGGCACTTCTTGGCCGTGTCCACATCCTTTTCAACCCAGCTCATCCCGAGATAATACCAGGCGGCATCGTTCGATGGTTCCTCAGTCACGATCTTGTTGAACACGGACACCGCTACCTGGTAACGGCCCAGGCTGTATGCCTGGACGCCATCCAGAAAACTCGGCTTGCGAGTATCTGCGGCCGTAAGAGAATACCCGGCCAGCAAGGCTATGAGGAATGATATCAGTAATCTTTTTATCATATTCTATTGTCAAAACATCAACTTTATAAGAAAAAGTCATGCCTTATCATACAAAAATAATACAAAAATCTTATTTTTGAAGATAGAAATATCCCCCTAAATGAAAAGAGGATAAAAAAAGAGACCAAATGCAACGTTTCGGATGGAACTTGCATCTTGTCAATCGGGAAACCAAAAAGGAGAAACCCGGAACCGATTCCGGCTCCGATCTGGTGGATGCCTGCAGAAAGGGCGACAGGAAAGCACAGAAACGGCTTTACGACGCTCTCGCTCCAAAAATGTTCGCAGTGTGCCTGCGGTACATGGGACAGAAGGATGCGGCTGAAGATATTCTGCAGGAAGGGTTCGTCACCCTTTTCACCAAGCTGGAGAGTTACTCGGGAGAGGGTTCCTTTGAAGGATGGGCCCGAAAGATCTTTGTCAATACAGCGCTCATGGACTTGAGGAAAAACGACGCTCTGAAGATGAGCGAAGACCTCGAGAGCGCCAGGGACATCAGCGGTGGAGCCGCTACGCAAATGGAGAACCTGGGATACCGTGAACTTCTCGGTCTTATCTCCGAGCTTCCTGCGGGATTCAGGACTGTCTTCAATATGTATGTAATCGAAGGCTACTCCCACAAGGAAATCGCAGATACGCTGGGAATAACGGAAGGGACATCCCGCTCGCAATTGCAGAGGGCCCGGACGCTGCTGCAGGACAAGATAAAAAAACGACAAGATGCAAGACACGAATAAAGAATTCGACCTATACGTGAGGTCAGTAATGGGAAGCGCGCAGGAAGATGTTCCTTCCGGCGTGTGGAATCGCGTGTCTGCTGGTCTTGATGCCAAGGCTGCTCCTGCGTTTGCATGGTGGCAGATCGCTGCAGTTGCAGTAGCGGCAGCCGCCGCAATAGTCGCCGGTATCATAATCCCGGGATCACGTGACAATTCTACCCAACCTCATATAAATACAATCGCCGTCGTCGAGCAGCCTGAAACCGAGGCTGCCACATTGCTGGCTGAAGTTATAGCGCCAGCGCAGACTATTACTATTTCGACGACAAAACATGAAAGAGTCTCCGTGAAGCAGGAAGCAAGCGAAACCGCCTCTCCTGCTTCATCGGACGAGACTCAAAATTTCGCAGTTCCAGAAAACAAGCCTAAAACTTCTGAACCACTACAATCGAAAACACAAAAATCGCAAGAACCTGTTACCGACCCGTTTGCGGGCTTGGATAAAGAGACAGGTCTGTCTGGACACAAAACCGGTATTTCCATTACTGCCGGTGGCAGCATCGGCAGCAATGGCAATCCGAAGGAAAGTGGATCCGGAATGAGGAAAACTTCCCCGCTCTCTTCTCTTGCCCGCAAGGGAATCAAGGAAGTCAGCGAGCATTCGACCTATGCGCTTCCGGTGACAGCCGGACTCGGCGTAAGGTTTGACCTCGGCCAGAACTGGTCGATCGGCACCGGCATCAACTGGACGATGCTTGAGAGGACATTCAACGGCACATACACGTCCTTCAACGCTGACGGCACGGTAGCCGACGAAATCAACGGAAGCATAAAGAATACCCTCCATTATGTAGGTATTCCTGTCAATGTATATTACGACATGCTCAAGGGCGAGAAGACCAGGTTCTACATATATGCCGGCGGCACTTTCGAGAAAGGCATCTCCAACAGATACAGGATACCAGGTCCTTCCGGCAACATCTTCTATACCGAAAAGATGAAAGGCGTGCAGTTCTCCGCCGCGACGGGATTCGGAGTGGAATTCCTTCTCAGCAAGAACGTGGGTATCTACTTCGACCCTAGCCTGAGATACTATTTCGACTGCAAACAGCCTTCCAGCCTGCGTACACAGCAGCCATTGATGCTCAACCTGGAGCTCGGCCTCAGGCTGGACCTCTAAAGTTTGCACATTTCCAAGAGATTAAAAATCACGTTTAAGTGGTGAAATACATCAGGGAGCGGTGAAGTTTTTCCGCTCCCTGCCTTTTTTATGTTCCTTTGGGAAAAAAGGCTATGCGTAAGATTTATCACACATTGACGATCATCCTGCTTGTCGCGGTGTCATGCAGCCTCCAGGACATGGACCTCATACCGGGTCCGCGAAGGAATGGCGCCGAAGATGCAGGAGCCCGGGGAAACGGGACAGGAGGGGGCGAGGGACAGGAATCAATCGTCCCAAAGGACACTATACTATATGTAAGCGCAGTGGCATTCCCGAAGGGATACAACTGGCAGCGGGACAGCGCCTGCGGAGGAGGCAGCCTGCAACTGTACAGGAACGGGAAGCTGGTGCTGGAAGAGACCGTGAGCTATGGCAACTGCGTCAGCGAGGCCGCAGACATGCACCGTATCATCGATGGGCATCTGGTCTCGGATTATTCGACAGATTCCGAGACCGTGATAAAAGTGGACGGCAAGGAAAAAGTGCGGTATGCAGGGAGGGAGATGATCGCCGGAATACTCATCCGGGAAGACGGGATCTGGACCCTGGGAGAGATGCGGGACCTGTCCGGGCTGAAACTGAGGAAGAACGGAGAGGAAGTCTTCACCTCTTTCTGCAGGGTGGTTCCGGACGTCAACCCTACCACCGTCGCCGACGCCCGCCTGTATGAAGACGAGGGCGACATATGCTTCGCCATGACGGGAATCAGCGGAGGCGGGAAAGGACTGTATTACATTGTCGTCAACGGGGACCAGAAACTGCTGGAACTGCCTTCTGCAATGAATAAGGTATATGACATCCGCAGGATCGGCGGAGAGACGTCCATCCTCGGCAGCGGGCCGGGCATGGTACTGGGAATAAGCACGGAGGGCAATACCGTCTCCTGCGGCTTCGGATACGCGTCCAGGGATTTCAGGTTCGCCTTCGACTCTTCAGGGAAAATGTACACATACGGCTATTTGAGGCGCAATTCGACGGTAGGGTTCAATCCTGCCGTCTGGGAGCCCGGAAGCAGTCCTGTGCTGGCTTCGGGAGAAATTCAGTTGCTGTACATGGCGAAGGATGGCGGGAACACCGCAGTGATCAGGGCCGGAGAAGGCCGGGCCGTCAAGGAGGCGTGCCTCAACCTGTATCAGCTGGAACTGCCCTTCGGCTGCCGGCTTATGTCGCCCCGGGCGGCCGAGCTGACCGGAGGACGGCTGGTGATGGGGCTGACTCCGTATGGCCTTTCAGAGAAACCGGTCGTATGGACCCGGGACAGCCTTTTCAGATATGACATCAACGGTTATCTGACCGGAGTACAGACAATAATCAAGGAAAAATGATCATAAACATATACAGTGCGAAGTGCATAGGGATCGATGCGGTCCCGGTAACAATCGAAATCAACATCACGGCCGGGATAGGGATCCATCTGGTAGGCCTTGCCGACATCGCGGTGAAAGAGAGCCTGCTGCGGACGATGACGGCCCTGCAGTCGGTCGGGTTCAGGATTCCCGGGAAGAAGATAGTGATCAACCTGGCTCCGGCCGACATGCACAAGAGCGGCAGCGGATATGACTTGCCGATAGCTCTCGGAATCATCGCCGCTTCGGAGCAGGCCTCCCTGCCGGGACTGGGGAAATATCTCGTGATGGGAGAACTGGGGCTTGACGCAAGCCTCAGGGACATACCCGGCGGGCTGCCGATCACGGAGCTGGCCGTCAAGTCGGGACTGAAGGGGGTGATTCTCCCGGTTGCATCGGCCCTTGAGGCTGTCGAGTACCGGGAAGTCGAGATTTATGCAGCCAGGGGCCTCACAGATGTGATAAAGATAATGCAGGAGACGGAGGATGTCTCGGAACTGCTGGTCTGGAACGTACCGGAATACCGCGGGCTGCCTGCAGACGGGAAAGCCGTCATGAAAAAGGACTACATGGACTTTTCGGAAATCATCGGACAGGAGGGAGCAAAGCGGGGGCTGGAGATCGCTGCCGCCGGCGGGCATAACGTAATAATGATAGGCAGTCCGGGTAGCGGAAAAAGTTCTCTGGCGAAAGCCATGTCCGGGATTCTGCCGCCGATGGACATGCAGGAGGCAATCGTTACCAGCAAGATCTATTCGGTGGCCGGAAGGGGCGGGACCAGATACGGGCTCATCCGGGAGAGACCGTTCAGGGCCCCGCATTACAGCGCTTCGATGGCTGCTATAATCGGCGGCGGCAACGGGGACAACATAATGCCCGGAGAGGTATCGCTGGCCCAGTCGGGGATCCTGTTTCTGGACGAGTTCGCCCAGATGCCCAAATCTATCACGGAGGCGCTCCGGGGACCGCTGGAAGACAGGAAGGTCGTGATCTCAAGGCTGCGCAGCAAGGTGGAGTATCCGGCCTCGTTCATGATGGTCGCGGCGACGAATCCATGTCCCTGCGGCTACTATGGGGAAGGCGACCGGTGCACATGTACCCCGAGTCAGAGGATGAATTATCTGGCCCGGCTCTCAGGCCCGATAATGGACAGGATAGACGTACAGCTGTGGCTCCATCCGGTACAGGCAGGAGCGCTGGTAAGGAAAAGGCCTGCGGAGAGCTCCGCGGCGGTTGCGGAACGGGTAAGGATGGCGAGGGAGATCCAGAGGGAAAGGCTCTCCGGGGAAGGGATATTCACCAATGCGGAGATGAACCATCGGCAGATGGGCAAGTTCTGTCCGCTGGACAAAGGCTGCAAGGACCTTATGGAGAAGATCATTTCCAGGATGGGTCTCTCGGCCCGGGCATTCACAAGGGTGATCAGGCTGGCCCGAACGATTGCCGACCTGGCCGGGATTGAAAACATTTCCCGGGAGCATCTGATGGAGGCCGCCGGATACCGATTCCTAGACCGCCGGGACCTGGACCTGTAAAAAAGGGCCCGGCGGAAAGATCCGTCGGGCCCGATCATGAAGTAGAGTTCAGGTATTATTTCTTGTAGTATGGCAGGTCGCCTTTGGCGAAATTATATTCATCCTCCCAGCCCGGGTTCTGCTCGATGACTCCATTGGTGAGGACCACCTCGCTTTCAGGAATCTTGAAGAATCCGCCGGTCTGCTCATATCTGGTCTTGTATGGATATTTCTTTGACCATTCAAAGTTGCCAGGCTTGCCCTGGTTGAGGATAGGATTGCCTTCCTGATTCTTAATCAGCTCGTCTATGTCACCCCAGCGGCGTATGTCATTCCATCTGACGGCCTCGAAGCAGAGCTCGTAGCGGCGCTCCTTCTTGAGGGCATCCAAAGAGTAGCTTATGTCAGGAAGACCAGCTCTCTGGCGTACGGCATTGAGTCCGCTCTTTCCCTTGTAGATTACCTTGCCGTCGGTAAGCTCAGAATGCATGAGAAGCACGTCGGCAAAACGGAGCCAGATAAGGGCCTGAGTCATACCGGTCTGCTTGTTGTCTTTTCCGCCATAGAGGAAATCAAATGACTCATAGTACTTTTCGCCTTTCTTGGCGCCGATGCCGATGTATTTCTTTGAGAGAAGGTCGGTATTCTCGACTTCCTTGCCCTTGTCGCCGGCATAGTCAGGAATTTCTTCGCTCCTCTTTATGATAGAGCCTTCACGGCGGTAATCTCCGGCATAGTCGGCATCAGCAGCCCAGTCCTCCCAGAGAGCTGAGCAAACAGGGCCGTTGGAATAACCGGTAGCGTTGAACGGGAACGAGGTCACGCCGGCCTTGCGAGGGTTGAAGAACTCGACCACACGGTTGTGGCGCTGCTTCTCCTCGTCGAAGGAAGCCACATGGGAGAACTTCACTGCAAACATGCTCTCGATGTTCTCGTCGCCAGCCCATTCGACATCGAGGGCGGCAGCATACGGATAATCCGGCTTGGTATATGGGTTGGTGTAAGGCCAGAGAGACCTCTGGTCAGGAAGAAGCGCATAACCGCTGTTGGCGATACAATCTTCCAGCCAGCTTACGACTTCAGCCTTGGTCACTGAGCCGCCCTCTGCAAGAGGGAGTTCGCTCTTCTTGTAATATCCGGTATAGAACAGCCATATACGGGCCATCATGCCCTCGGCGGCCCACTTGGTGGCGACACCCTCGCCGCATGCCGGATATGGAGTAGAAGGGAAGGTGTTGATAGCCATCTTCATGTCGGAAGCGATCTGGGCATAGATCTCGTCCGCCGAGGATTTCGGAAGCACTCCGTCTTCCGGAGTAAGAGGCATGGAAACCGTTCCGAACACCTGGGCAAGCTGGAAATAATAGAAAGCCCTGAGGAAATAGGCCTGGGCAAGAAGCCTGTCATGGGCATCCTTGCTGCTCCACTCAGTCACGCAGTCAAATGTAGCAATGGCAGAGTTGGCCCTGAGGATTCCGGCGTACTTTGTCTCCCATAACCTTAGGAGGGCATCATTTTCCCAGTTCATCAGCCTGTCGAGACTCTGGGCTCCGGTGTTGCTCTGGCTGCCGCCTCCGAGCCTGTCGTCGCCGGCAATCTCGAAGATAAAGAACGGCTCGCTCTCAGGGTCTGTAATATTGTTGTTCATCACGGTATAGATACCGGTCACCATCTGCTGGGCATCGGTTTCTGTCCTAGGGAAGTTTTCGGTATTCTTCATCGTAAGACTCTCCGTATCGAGGAAGTTGTCACATCCCGCGAAAGTGAAGAATGCCAAAGATGCTATTATATAAAATATCTTTTTCATATCTCTTCAGTTTAGAATGTTATACTAAGACCGCCCATCCAGACATTGGCGCTAGGGTAGTTGCCGACATCGATACCGGATGCCCATTTATCCTTGTCACCATAACCGATTTCAGGGTCCATACCTGAGTAATTGGTAAACGTGAACATGTTCTGTGCGGAAACATAGATTCTGAACTTATGTACAGGAAGGAACTTGGCAACCCTCTTGAGATCGTATCCGAGAGTGATGTTGGAGATCTTGAAGAAGTCGCCATCCTCTATCCAGAGCTGAGAGATCTCTGACATGTTGGTATTCTTTCCGTCGCAGAAACGAGGATACCTGTTGGTAGAGCCCTCGCCTGTCCAGTACTTCGTATAAACGTCTGTTGCGTAGTTCTCGTCAGGCCTGTTTGAGAAATGACGGTAGCTCTTTGCTATCTGCTGGCCGAATGCGCCATATCCGCTGACTGCGAAATCAAATCCCTTGTAAGCGATGTTGAATGAAAGGCCTACGTTGACATCCGGATGAGGATCTCCGATCATGGTCTTGTCATCCTGGTTCACTACGCCGTCGCCGTTGACATCCACGAACTTGAGGTCACCGGCCTGGAGACCTGCACCCTGGAGAGAGTTTGCGGCGTCACCGTTGCAATTGGCTGCGATATACTTCTGGAGGTCAGCGTCGTTCTGGATGACTCCGTCAGTCTTGTAGCCGTAGAAGTAGCCGATAGGATAGCCCACCTGGGCGCGGTAAAGTCTGTCGGTATTCTGGGCAAGGATGTTAGGCTCGCCCTGAATAAGGCCTTCGGAATTGGCGATGCGGGTAACTTTGTTCTTGTTCTGGGAGAAGGTGAGGGAAGCTCCGTAAGAAAGGTCCTTGTTGACAACGTCATTCCAGGAGAGCAGTATCTCGAAGCCCTTGTTTGTAACTTCGCCACCGTTGATGAACGGAGCCTTTGCACCAAGAACCTTTGGCTTAGGAGCATTTACGAGCCAGTCTTTGGTACGTTTGTCGTACCAGTCGAAGCTAAGTCCGAGACGGCTGCGGAGCAACCTTGCATCGAAACCGAGGTCAAGCTGCTGTGAGGTCTCCCAGGTGACGACAGGATTGGCAATGATGTTCGGATATCCTCCCACTGCAGGAGTATCCTTGTTGGCAGGATAATATGGACCTTCGAAGGCGTCCGTGGTCAGGTACTGGAACGGCTCGATGTCGCAGTTTCCGTTCTGGCCCCAGCTGCCGCGGATTTTGAGGAAGTCGAGCCAGCCGGCGGTCTTCTTCATGAACTCCTCGTTGGTTATTACCCAGCCGGCGGAGACTGAAGGGAAATAGCCTGTACGATGGCCTTTCGCGAAGTTGGATGATCCATCGACACGCATCACGAGGGACAGCATGTATGTCTCATTGTAGTTGTAGTTGATACGTCCGAAGAAAGACCTCAGGGCGCCAATGTCGTTAGGCTTTCCATTGATCTCGGTTGCTGCATCAACGCTGCGTGCATTGTCTATGTATGCATGCTCGAAATCATCGAAGATAGAGTTGGAGTTGATGATCTTGACCTCGTTTCCGAAGCCCCATTTCTCGAGAGCCATTCCGACGAGAGCGTCCACATTGTGGAGGCCGAACGAGCGCACATAGTTGGCAGTATTCTCCCAGCTCCACCTTGTAGCCCAATGCTGAGACTGGGTAACTTTGTTATTAGGTTCGCCATTGTTGGCGCTGAGGTCGTATGCAGGAACATACTTCCTGTAGTCAGAATGCTCATACTGAAGACCAAGGCTTGACTTCAGGGTAAGGCCGGCTATAGGCTGGGCCTCAAGGAAGAAGTTGGAATGTATCCTCCATTTCTGGGTGTCATTGTTGCCGTCAGTGAATTTAAGGAAAGCAAGAGGATTCTTGAAATCCTGGTTGAAATCCCATCCGTCAGCAACCATGTCCTTGTAGATGTAAAGGTCTCCTTCCTCATTGTAGGCAGGAAGAAGCGGGCAGGCAACGATAAGGTCCCTGATAGAGTTGTTGTAGTTGTTGCCGTTTGCGACTCCTGACTTGTCGGTCTTAGTAAAGGTGACGTTCTCTCCGAAGCGGATGATGTCCTTGTTGTTCTTGCGGAGCAGACTGTAGTCAGAGTTAAACCTTACGGTGTACCTGTCATAGTTTGGCTTTGCAGGCAGGCCGATGGTTCCTTCCTGGCTGTAATATGTGAAACCAAGAGCGAAACGGGATATCTCGTTACCTCCGGTGATGTTGACAGAGTGGTTCGTCACAGGGGCATTCTTGTTGAGAGATTCCTTGAACCAGTTGGTACCGTTCCATGTGCCGTTCTGGATCATTGCATATTGCTTAGGGATGAGGGAGGCGAAATCATAGTAGTTCTCGCCGTTGCCCGCAATCTCGTAAGACTTGTTGATAATCTCCATGTACTGCTTGGCGTTGAGAGGCGTGAAGCCGTTGGTGTTGGCATTCTGTACGCCGTAGTATCCGTCGTATGTGACAGATATCTTTCCGGCCTTTCCCTGTTTCGTGGTAACTAGGATGACGCCGTTGGCCGCACGGGCACCATAGATGGCGCTGGATGCAGCATCCTTGAGCACGTCGATGGACTCGATATCATTTGGAGCGATCGACGTGATGTCGCCGCCAGGGACACCGTCGATCACATAGATAGGCTCGCTGGCGCCGAGGGTTCCGAGACCACGTATGAACACCTTGTAGCTTTCTCCCGGCTGGC
>JAFZTP010000080.1 GCA_017618815.1 Bacteroidales bacterium
CTTTCCTTCCAGTCTTTTCAATGATCTCGTTGTGTCCGTTTCTCAAACGGGATTGCAAAGGTAGCCACTTTTTCCGAACTTGCAAATATTTCCCACAAAAAATTTCATGTTTTTTTCACTTTTTTAAACTAAAACGATACAGCGACAGAAACAACCGAAATAATTTATAAATTTGTAAAATTGACCATTTATATAATTACAAAATGAAAACAACCAGTTTGACAAAAACCTTAACCACTTTACTCCTTCTGAGCATCTCAGGGAGCATCCTGGCACAGGAAACGCCTATGTGGATAAGGCGCAACTCAATCTCCCCCGACGGATCCAGAATAGCCTTCAGCTATAAAGGCGATATCTTCACCGTCCCTGCGGAAGGAGGAGAAGCGACCCAGATAACAAGCAACAATGCGTATGACTCCAACCCTATGTGGACAGCGGACAGCCAGAACATAGTATTCGTGTCCAACCGAGAGGGTTCGAAAGACATCTACCTGACATCCGTCAAAGGAGGAGTCCCGAAAAGAATCACAGACTATCCGGGAAACGAAGAACTTCTATCCGTACTCCCTGACGGCAGGATCATCTTCCTCGCAAATCTCCAGGCAGACGCGCAGTATGGAGGCTTTCCAAGCAGCGCTCAAGTCTATATTACAGGTCAGGACGGACAACGTCCGAAGCTCGTCACTTCGATGCCGATTCCGGCGATGAGCGTAAGCAAAGACGGAACCATACTTTACGAAGACTATAAAGGATATGAAGACCCTCTGAGGAAACATCACACGTCTTCAGTCACCAGAGACATATGGACATATAAAGGAGCCAGCCTCACCGGCGACTTTAAGATCGGAGCAGAAGGCACATTCACCAAGATTTCCACCTTCAACGGCGAGGACCGCAATCCTGTATTCGTCGCCGACGGAGACACATTCTACTACCTCAGCGAAGAAAACGGCAAGAACATAAACCTCTTCCGCAGCAGCCTGTCCTCCCCGGACAAGAAAACCCAGATCACGTTCGAGGAAAAGAATCCGGTGCGCTACATTTCAGTGGCAGCCGACGGTACCGTAGCATTCTCCCTTAACGGAGAGCTCTATACGGTCAAGGACGGTTCGGCTCCAAAGAAAGTAGCCATCTCCGTCCGCGCAGACGAGATTGAGCCAGCCCTGAAGAAGGTTAATCTCAGTAGCGAAGCGACCTCGATGGCAGTCTCCCCTGACGGCAAGGAAATCGCCCTCGTTGCCCGTGGCGACGTCTACGTCACTTCTACTGAATACAGGACCACGAAGAGAATCACAAACACCCCGTCCCGGGAGCGTAACGTATGCTTCGGCAAGGACGGAAGGACTCTTTACTACTCGGCTGAGAGGAACGGAAACTGGGGCGTATGGAGGACAACCCTTACTGACAAGAAGGAAAAGGGATTCACATATGCTCTCAAGATGAAGGAGGAACTGTTCTCCGATCCGGGAGAGACGTGCTACCAGCCAAAGGTCTCCCCTGACGGCAAGACAGTGGCATTCCTCCGCAACAGGACCGAGCTTGTAATCAAGCCGGTTGACGGAGGAGAAACCAAGTCGCTTCTCAAAAACGCCAACTACTCATATGCCGACGGAGACCTCGACTTCGAATGGAGTCCTGACAGCCGCTACCTTCTCAGCACATACCAGGCTGACGGAAGATGGAACAATGATGACATTGCCCTCATAGAAGTCAAGTCCGGAAAAGTCACCGACCTCACCAGAAGCGGTTACGTGGATACCGGATTCAGATGGGCCCTCGGCGGAAAAGCCATGACCTGGGGCACAGACAAGAACGGATACAGGAGCCATGGAAGCTGGGGGGCGGAATATGACATATACATCATGTTCTTCGACGGCAAGAAGATGACAGAGTTCTTCCGGGACAAGGAGGACAAGGCCATCGAAGATCTTCTTTCCAAAGACAAGAAGAAAGACGACAAGGACGACGACAAGGATGAGAAGAAAGACAGCACGGAGAAGAAGAAAGTCGAAAAGCTGAAGCTCGACCTTGACAACAGGGACAACCGTGTTTTCAGGCTGTCACGCACATCAGGAAGGTACATGGATTACTATCTTACAGAGGACGGTTCCAAGCTTTTCTACATCACTCCTCTCGAAAGCGGTTACGGGCTTTGCGTCATGGACATGGAGGAGAAGAATGTCAGGGTTCTCACAAGGGGCGTTTATGGCAAGATTATCCCTGCAGACAATGACAATCTTTATATATTCTCCGGATTCGGCATAACCAGGATTTCCACCGACAGCGGTTCCCAGAAATACATATCATTCTCCGGAGAGTTTGACTACAAGGCAAAAGAGGAACGCGAATACATCTTCAACCACATCTGGAAGCAGGTGAAGGAGAAATTCTACGTTGAAGACCTCCACGGAGCTGACTGGGAGTATTACAAAGAGAACTACTCCAAGTTCCTCCCGTACATCAACAATGACTATGACTTCGCCGACATGCTTTCCGAGATGCTCGGAGAGCTGAACGGATCCCATACCGGGGCACGATACAGGGCCGGCTCAGGCGAGAATCTCGCAAAACTCGGAGCTATCTATGACTATTCATATGACGGAGACGGACTGAAGATCAAGGAAATCCTCCCTGACGGGCCTCTCAACATCGCAGACTCAGAGATAAAGGCCGGAGACATAATCCTCGCAATCAACGGAAACGAAATCAAGGCCGGACAGAACTGGTTCAGCCTCCTTTCCGGGAAGGCCGGCAAGAAGACCGCAGTCACCGTAAAGAAAGGCCACAAGAAGGTCGAGATATTCCTTGACCCTATCCCGTCTGAGGGAGACCTTCTCTACAAACGCTGGGTGCGCCAGAGAGAGGAAATGGTAGAGAAGATTTCAGGAGGAAAGATCGGCTATGTCCACATTGAAGGCATGGACTCCGACAGCTTCAGGGAACTTTATTCCAAGGCCCTCGGAAAATACCTCACATGCGAAGCCCTCATCGTGGATACACGTCACAACGGAGGTGGCTGGCTGCATGACGACCTCGTGACTTTCCTCAGCGGAAAAGAATACAACAAGTTCATTCCGCGCGGACAGTTCATCGGACACGAACCGTTCAACAAATGGACGAAACCGTCATGCGTGCTGATCGGCGAGGACAACTATTCCGATGCGTCCGGATTCCCGTATGCATACAAGGCTCTCGGCATCGGCAAGCTCATCGGAGCCCCTGTCCCGGGAACGATGACTGCAGTATGGTGGGAGAGCCAGATCAATCCGAGCATAGTTTTTGGTGTACCACAGGTAGGCACATGGGGCAACAAGGACGGACGCTTCCTGGAGAATCTCCAGATAGAGCCGGACGTCCTCGTGTACAACGATCCTGCATCCGAACTTTCGGGCAAGGATATCCAGCTCGAGACTGCCGTAAAAGAAATGCTTAAAGAAATACAGTAACATATAAGATGGACAAGAAGGTTGTAATAATCCCGACGTACAATGAGAAGGAGAATATAGAGAAGATAATCCGCAAGGTGTTTTCTCTCGAAGGCGACTACGACATTCTCATCATTGACGACGGTTCCCCGGACGGCACGGCCGCAATAGTCAAATCTCTCTCCAAAGAACACGGAGGCAGGCTTTTCCTCATTGAAAGGAAGGGCAAGCTTGGCCTGGGCACGGCATATCTGACCGGCTTCAAGTGGGCTCTGGAAAACGGATATGACTATGTCTTCGAGATGGATGCAGACTTCTCGCACAACCCCGACGACCTCGGAAGATTGTACGAAGCCTGCAAGGAAGGTGCGGACCTTGCCATCGGCTCCCGCTACTGCGACGGAGTGAGCGTTGTCAACTGGCCTATTGGCAGAATCCTGATGTCATATTTCGCTTCAGTATATGTAAGGAAAGTGCTCAGGATGAAAGTATATGACAGCACGGCGGGATTCAAATGCTACACCCGGAAGGTCCTTGAGACTATCGACCTGGATGCCGTAAGAATGAAAGGTTACGGCTTCCAGATCGAAATGAAATATACTGCATACCGCCTCGGTTTCAAGATCGCCGAGGTTCCGATCATTTTCGTAAACAGGAAGGAAGGCACGTCCAAGATGAGCAGCGGCATATTCGGAGAAGCTTTCTGGGGCGTGATCAAGCTCCGTTTCCGTAAATTCACCGGGAAGAAATGAGATATCTGCTGACAGACGCAATCATTGTCACCGGCGAGAAATCCGCAAAAGGAGCGATTGCCATCGACGGACGCAAGATAGCCGGAGTCTGGTATGACACCGAAGAATCCTGCGCATCCGAACAGGCAGGCACAGCATTCCCTGATGCAGAGGTCATCGACCTCGGAGGCAAGACGGTCATCCCGGGAGTAATCGACGTACATGTACATTTCAGAGAACCTGGAATGACCCGCAAAGGAGACATCGGCAGCGAATCTAAGGCTGCCCTACTGGGCGGAGTGACCTCATACATCGACATGCCGAACACCAATCCTCCTACAGTGGGCATCGGCCAGCTTGAAGAAAAGCTCTCGCTGGCGGAAGGACGCTCATGGGCAAACTACGGATTCCATATCGGGGCAACCAACTCCAACCTGGAAGAGCTGCAGGGCTTGTCCGTCGAAGACAGGAAAGCCGCTGCGATCAAGGTTTTCATGGGCTCGTCTACCGGAAACATGCTGGTAGACGACGTACCGGTGCTGGAGAAGATCTTCGGAATGACCGAATGGCAGGTACTGATCCACAGCGAAGACGAACAGATAATCCGTGACAACCTCGCAGAAGCCAGGGCAGAGTTCGGAGACGACATCCCGTTCTCGATGCACCCTCGGATACGAAGTTCGGTTGCCTGCATGAAATCGACCCAGAGAGCCCTGGAGATGGCCATGAAACTGGGCACTAGACTTCACATCTTGCATGTGACCACCAAGATGGAGGTCAAGATGATTGAGGTAGCCAAGCGCTACAACCCTCAGATCACCGCAGAGACTTCAGCCAACTACCTGACTTTCAGTGACCGGGACTATGACAGATACGGAGCGATGATAAAGTGCAACCCCGCCGTCAAGAGCGAAACCGACAGGGATGCTCTCCGCGAGGCTCTCAGAGACGGAATCATCGACACTATCGGCTCCGACCATGCGCCGCATCTCCTTGAAGAGAAGCAGCGTCCATATACGACCTGTCCTTCAGGCCTTCCTTCGATACGCCAGTCACTCCAGGCAGTACTGAAAGTAGCTTCAGAGGCGGAGATTCCGCTTGAGAGGGTTGTCAGTGCAATGTCTGAAAGGCCGGCGGAGATAATTGGAATAAAGGACAGGGGCTTCATCAAGAAGGGCTTCTATGCCGACCTTGTCGTACTTGACCCGGAGGCGGAAGTAACGGTCGAGGACCCGGGATACAAATGCGGCTGGTCCCCTTATACGGGACAGACCCTGAAAGGAAAGATCGATATGGTATTCCTTAACGGAAAGCCGGTGGTAAAGGATGGAAATCTTCTGGAGGACTCCCCTTCCGGAGCAAGGCTTGAATACAGATGAGAAAGACTCTGGCCATACTGGCGATAATGCTGTTGACGGTGTCCTGCGGCGTATTCCGCAAGGCGCCTTCAAAGAGCAAGCCTGTCTTTGAACCACAGAAGGTGGAAGGACTGACCACTTTGAAGCAGAAAGAACTGCTCGAGGAAGCTTATGCGCTGATCGGCACCCCATACCGCTATGGCGGCACCGGTCCCGAATACTTCGACTGTTCCGGCTTTACCTGCTATGTCTATGAGAAAGTAGGCTTCACCTTGTTCAGACGCGCTGCAGACCAGTATACACAGGGCCGGCCGATCTTGAACAATGCCGACCTGCTGCCGGGAGACCTTGTATTCTTCGCCCGGAAAGGCAGGGTCTTCCATGTAGGAATCGTCGTGGAGACTGACGGAAACGGATTCAAGTTCATCCACGCCGGCACATCCACAGGAGTTACGATATCATCATCGGAGAACAACTATTGGAAACCGCTCTATTACGGGGCAAAAAGAATAATAGTAATTCAAAATGACACCTCAAAGTAAAAAGGCGCTGATATGCGCGGCAATCATACTGGTTCTCGGAGCCGGTATAATGGGCGTATACCATTACATGCAGAGCAATGCTCCGCGTACATCTTTCATCAATTCGAAAGGCCGCAAGGTAATAATCGAGGAGCTCAGCTACTTCGACGGACTCGACAAGACATACGGCAAGATATACAAGCCATCCGACGACAGCACCGGCAACAGGCCTCTGCTCATCTTCAGCCACGGGCTTGGAGTAAACGCCGATTTCGGGGCCGTATATTGCGAGACTGCCGCCAGTCTCGGCTGGTATGCCTATGCCTTCGACTACAAGGGAGGTTCCGTACAGTCACGCAGCGCCGGAAGCACCCTTGACATGACGATAAAGAAAGAAAAAGACGAGCTTCTCAAGATAATAAAGCGGCTTTCCAAGCTGTCCGCCATCAACAAATCACAGATCTATGTAATGGGACACAGCCAGGGCGGCCTCGTTGCAGCCATGGCCGCCGCAGAATCGCCGAAGAGCATAGCCGGAATGATCCTGGTGGCTCCTGCCATGAACATATCGGAGCTGATGAACGACATCTATGAGAAAAAGTCTGAGATAAAGGACACGACGGTTTTCTGCACGGTTCCGCTCGGGAAGAAATATGTAAAAGAAGCCATGGACCTGAATGCATACAAGGGGCTCGGCCGCTATGACAGAGATGTGATGATTGTCTATGGGACCCACGACGAGATAATCCCGGAAGAAAGCATGGTCAGGCTTGCGGAGGAATACAAAAAGAGCGACTACAGACCGGTACCTGGCTCAAGCCACAATTTCTCGGGAGCCGGCCAGAACAAGCTCATCAAGCTCCTTACCGAATTCATCAAGAATCACTGACCTCCAAGCCTTTCAAAGAAGGTCAGCACGTCTTCCCATATATGGAACTGCTCCGAGCCGAATTCGATGACAGTGCCCATGAAATCGCTTAACCCGCCTTCCTCCGGATCGCGGGTTATAAAATAATCTCCCAGCAGCAATCCCCTGTGGCCGGTTTCGATGACCTTGTTCCATGCGTCCACGCCCAGATTGGCCTCTGCCCATGAGACCGGCTCGCCCCAGGTCTCCGGAGAGTTGTACGCAGGAGAGGCTACGACGTACACGTCATACACATTCGCCAGCTGGCGGAAGGCCTTGACCGAGCTGTTTACCCCTTTCAGGGTTTCGAGCCCTATGTACATTACAGGACGGCGGCGGTCGTCTATAAGGTCGCGGACTTTCCTGACCATCGGCATCAGGCTGTGCAATATGGTGCTGTCATTCATGTAATGCTCTCCGTCGAAACGTATGGCGTTTGAATAATGGCAGGAGAATATGTCCCATGTATGGACGATAGTGTCGTGGATGCCGAAGAGCCCGAACACTTTGTCGTCTTCGATATTGCGGAAACACTTTGCAGAGCACTCACGGAAGGCCTCCAGGAGCCCTTTCGTAACGAGGAAGGACGTCTGACCGTCCTGTCTGGGACTATGGAATTCCTGTCTTCCGAGCCCGTTGTTCTTCAGCAGGGATTCTGCGAGCTGGAAAGCCGGATTGACCAATATCCTGTATCGGCCTGAAAGCTGCTCTGCATACATACCGCCCATGGATGTTCCGATCACCAGGTCCGGATCCTCTTCGGCGCAGAGCCTCTCCAGCATCGGCAGGGCTTCGACAGGCTCTACGGGGATATCCGGAGATATGATCACGTCATCGGGGAGCAGCGACCTCAGCAGCCTGACCGAGCCGTTGTTCCCGCTTGAAGCGAATCCATGGAGGTACAGTATCTTCATGTCTGATTATATTCTCGCAGTGGCTGCTGCTACCTTTGCGGCAGCTTCAGCATAATCCTGGCCGTCGGATGCATAGAGGACGGCGCGTGAGGAATTGATGAGGAGACCGCCCTTAGAGTTGGATCCATGGGCTATAACCTCCTCGGCGGAACCGCCCTGGGCGCCCACTCCAGGCACAAGCAGGAAGTTGTCCGGGCAGAATGAACGGATTTCCCTGAGTTTGTCAGCCTTAGTGGCACCCACTACGAACATCATGTTGTCCGGAGTGGAAACCTCCATGCATTTCTCCATCACTGTCTGGTAAAGAGGCTTGCCGTCCTGCTGGGAATACTGGAAGTCGGCGGCAGTGCGATTGGATGAGAGCGCCACGACTATGGCAAACTTGCCGGAATACTGCAGGAAAGGCTCCACAGTCTCAAGACCCATGTATGGAGAAAGGGTGACGGCATCGAAGTCCATGGTCTCGAAGAATGTCTTCGCATACATCTTGGCTGTATTTCCGATGTCTCCCCTCTTTGCATCAGCGATTATGAACTGCTCCGGATACTTGTCACGTATGTATGCGACAGTGCCCTCGAGCGCAGCCATGCCCTCAAGCCCATAGGCCTCGTAGAACGCAAGATTCGGCTTATAGGCCACGCAGTACTTAGCGGTAGCGTCGATGATGGCCTTGTTGAAGGACATTATTGCCCTTGCCTTTCCTGAATAAAGACGTCCCTGCAGTGCAAGGTCTCCCCTCATGCACTCTATGCGGACCTTTTCAGGAAGCTTGTCATAATCCGAATCGAGGCCGACGCAAAGCATCGAGCCTTTTGCCTTGATCTGGGCGTATAACTGATCTGTGTTCATATATATTTATTGGTTTTCTTTATCTCTGTTCTTGCGCCAATAATCAAGGTCTCCCGCTACCCAGACGGTATCTCCGTCCTCGAAGACGAGGTCATGTCTCGGGTTTGTCACGAAACTGTTTCCCCGGAGCACGCTGATTATCATGCAGCCGTATTTCTTCATGTTGGTCTTGCTCAGCATCTTGCCGGTGAGGTAGGAATCGGCCTCCAGCACAAGAGGAACGACCTCGAACTTGGAGTCAGCCGCCTCGGCGCTGCGCTCCGGAGTGGAGACCTTGACCATTTCGCGGAGCTTCCTGATCTGGTCTGTGGAACCTACGGCGAGGATATGGTCATAAGGATAGATGAAATCCTCTCCTGACGGTATGATGATGTTGCTTGAGCCTCTCTGAATCTTGATTATGTTGGCGCCGCTCTCTTTACGGAACGGTATTTCCTTTATCTTCCTGCCTACGAACACTGAGTCAGGAGAAATGTCCATGGCCTCGATATGCACGTCATATCCGGCCATCTTGTCCATGATCGACGAAGTCACCGGTGTACGGCGGCGACGCTCGGTCTCTTTCTCATTCAGGTTGGCCAGGAACTGCTTCTCGAGCATAGGATACTTGTGCATGCCGTGCCTTGCAAAGAGGAAGAGGAAAACGCCTCCGATCACCATCATCACGATAGTCCATCCGGCAAGATGGAAGTGGCTTGAAATCACGGCAAGCACGATTCCGATGGCGAGGAATATCCTGACAAGGATAAGGGCGAGCAGCGGCCACCTGTTGCTCTCCTTCTCCTGGAGAAGCTTGGATCCATGGGTATTGATCGAACCGGTGCTCACCGCCATTCCGTAAAGGAAAGGAGACATCACCAGTATTGTAACCGAGACATATGTCAGACTCCTGTAGAACGGCTTCCATGAATCGAACAGGCTGTTTATCATAGGGTCCAGATAAATCCTGGATGCTATGATGATCGCAAGCAGTATCACTCCGTAGAGGACAACGCGCAGGAAGAAAGCCTTGAACAGCTTCTTCCATTCGCTCACCTCTTCCTCGGACCTGCGGCTGCTCATCTCAAGCTGGCCGATCTTGGCGAGCCACTGAGGAGGCGTCTTCTCAAGTATGAGCTTGTGGACTGGTCCTGCAAGCCTGATCATATATGGAGTCGTAAACGTCGTCAGCACTGAAACGGCGATGATTACGGGATAGATGAAGTCCCTCATCACGCCGAGGGTAACGCCGACGCCGGCGATGATGAAACCGAATTCACCCAGCTGCGCGAGGCTGAAACCCGTATATACACCATTTTTCAGGCCGTTTCCGGTAATCACTATACCGATGGCGCTGAATACGATGTGGGTAAAATATACGAGAATGGTGATGGTGAGTATCTTTCCCCAGTTGGCAAGGATCACGTCCGGAGCTATCATCATTCCGACGGAGACGAAGAACACGGCCCCGAACAGGTCCTTGATAGGATGGACAAGAGACTGGATATGCTCGCTTTCTATGGTCTCGGCGAGAATCGAGCCCATCACGAAGGCTCCCAGAGCCGATGAGAACCCGATTGCGGAAGCGAAAGTCACCATGCCGAAACAGAGGCCGATGCATACGATCAGCAATATTTCGTCATTTATGAACTGCTTGGTTTTCTTGAGTACGATAGGTATCAGGTAAAGGCCCACCAGGAACCAGAGAATCAGGAAGAATGCCAGCTTGCCCAGATTGAAGAGCATCTCTCCGCCTGCGAACTGGTTGGAAACCGCCATCGTTGACAGCAGGACCATCAACAGAATGGCAATCAGGTCCTCCACGACAAGGGTACCGAAAACCAGAGGAGCATACGGCCGATCTTTCAGGCCCATGTCCTCATATGATTTCAATACAACGGCAGTGGATGACATGGAGAGAAGTCCTCCGAGGAAGATGCTCTCCATTATTGTCCATGAAAGAGCCTGGCCGGTCACGAAACCCAGCACGAAGACTCCGAGGAACTTGGCTCCGGCGGTGACGAGAGCACCGCTGCCGACCTTCAGGAGTTTCTTGAAACTGAACTCCAGGCCCAGACCGAACATCATGAAGATGATACCGATCTCGGACCATTGGGCGACTGCCTGCTCGCTGGAGATGTTGAAGAAGAATTTGACGTGCGGTCCTATCAGGAAACCTGCAAGTATGTAACCCAGCACAAGGGGCTGCTTGAGGGCCTTCGAAATAATAGTGAAGACCCCGGCGGAAATCAGTATAACCGCCAAGTCCCTTACCAGATTAAATTCTTCGTTCATCGGCTGTTAAAAAACGTCTTTGAGTTTTTCCCTTGCGTAGTCGGCCGTAACCGTAAAGCTTTTATTCTTTGAAGAAGGGGCCTCGAACATGGCCTCGTCAAAGATCTTTTCACAGATGGACCGCAGTCCGCGGGCTCCGAGCTTGTTCTTTATCGAAGTGTCCACGATAAGGTCCATGACGTCAGGATTGACCGTAAGCTCCATTCCGTCCATCTCGAACAGTTTGGAGTACTGTTTCATGATGGCGTTCTTAGGCTCGGTGAGGATACGCAGCAGGGCATCCCTGTCAAGCTGGTCGAGGTACGTGATCACAGGGAGACGGCCGATGATCTCCGGGATGAGACCGTAGGCCCTCATGTCCTGGGCAGATACATACTGGAGCAGGTTCTTCTTATCCACTTTCTGCCTTGAGGATGAGCCGAAACCTATCACCTGAGTGTTGAGTCTCTGGGCGATGGTCCTCTCGATGCCCTCGAAAGCGCCTCCGCAGATGAAAAGTATGTTCTGCGTATTGACGTGGATGAATTCCTGTTCAGGATGCTTGCGCCCGCCCTGAGGTGGGACATTGACCACATTGCCTTCGAGAAGCTTGAGCATGGCCTGCTGTACGCCCTCTCCTGAGACATCCCTGGTGATTGACGGATTGTCGCTCTTGCGGGATATCTTGTCGATTTCGTCGATGAATACGATTCCCCTCTCGGCCTTGGCCACATCATAGTCAGCCTCCTGGAGAAGCCTCGTAAGTATGCTCTCGACGTCTTCGCCCACATATCCTGCCTCCGTAAGCACGGTTGCGTCAACTATAGTGAACGGCACGTCAAGCATACGTGCGATTGTTTTAGCGAGAAGTGTCTTTCCGGTACCTGTAGGACCGACCATCAGGATGTTTGACTTCTCGAGTTCGACGCCATCCCCGGCCTTGTCCACAAGATTATGGTTGATACGCTTGTAATGGTTGTACACCGCAACTGCGAGCTGTTTCTTGGCCCTGTCCTGACCGATTACGTACTGGTCAAGGAATGCCTTGATCTCGGCCGGCTTCTTGAGGGTCTCAATCCTTTCGGGAGCCTTGCCCTTCTTGGCGCCGCCTTCGATATCCTTAAGATATCCTTCTGCGAGATGAATACAGTCGCTGCATATGCAACCGTTGATTCCCTGCAGCATGAAAGGGACTTCGTCCTCTCTCCTGCCGCAGAAAGTACAATATCTGCTGCTGTTACCTTTCTTACCCACTTCTACTTCTTTTTCTTTGTCAGGATTTCGTCTACCATGCCATAGTCGAGAGCCTCCTGTGCCGACATCCAGTAATCGCGCTCTCCGTCAGCGGCAACCTTCTCATAAGGCTGACCGCAGTGGTCTGCGATGATGTTGAAGAGTTCGGTACGGGTCTTCTCGATCTCCTTGGCTGCGATCAGGATCTCAGTTGCCTGGCCCTGTGCGCCTCCGAGAGGCTGATGGATGAGAACCCTTGAGTGCGGAAGAGCCGATCTCTTGCCCTTTGCTCCTGCGCAGAGAAGCACTGAACCCATCGAGGCGGCCATTCCTGTACATATTGTTGCGACATCAGGCTCGACGAGCTGCATGGTGTCGTAGATAGCAAGGCCTGACGATACCTGTCCGCCCGGAGTATTCAGGTAGAGGGAGATATCGGCAGTGCTGTCAACAGAAGCAAGGAAGAGCAGCTGCGCCGTGATGATGTTGGCCACGTCGTCATCGATCGGAACTCCGAGCATGATGACACGGTCCATCATGAGGCGGCTGAACACGTCCATGCTGGCAACATTGAGTCTGCGCTCCTCAATGATAGTCGGATTGATATATGAATCAATGGCCGACTGATAACGAGACAGGGTCATGGAACTGATGCCACGACCCCTGCTCGCGAATTTCTCGAATTCGTTCATATTACTTAAGTTCACGGAATTTCTCTACTGAAATCTTTTTGTTCTGAAGAGATACGACTTCCTTGACTGCGGCTACAACCTTCTGCTCCTCTACGCTCTCTTCGAGACGACGCATCTGGTTCTCGTCCTTGAGCACGTTCTTGGCAGCCTCTACGATCATCTCGTGAGGAACGTTGCCGAGGCCGTACATTGCATACTGATAAGCTACGAAGCCCTCAGCAGCCTCGCGGATATCCTTCTCCTCGATCTTGAGACCGTTCTTCTGCATGATATAGCCACGGACCATCTGCCAGCGGAAGTCAGCGAGGAAGGCATCGAATTCCTTCTCAATCTCTTCCATGGTGAACTTGCCCTCGTTCACCTTGTAAAGCCATTTCTTGAGGAATGACTCAGGAAGGGCGATGTTTGCCTTCTCTACGAGGTAGTCACGGATGTCCTTGTTGAGCCTGTAGTCAGCCTCCTGCTTGTAGTTGTCTGCAAGCCTGCTCTCTACAGCGGCGTCGAACTCCTCGGAGTTGTGCACCTTGTCCTCGCCGAAGAGCTTGTCGTAAGTCTCCTGGTTCTCCTCAGCATCAACATAGGTCTTGATATTCTTGACGGTAGCCTGGAATGCCGGGTTGATGTTTGCAAGCTCATCTTTCTTGATCTTGAGCATTGAAGCCCTGTCGGTCTCGTTCTCGAATGCTGCATTTACGTCAACGTCGATGATGTCGCCTGCCTTGGCTCCTACGAACTTGGAATGAGCGTCACCCATCACGTTCCTTACGGCGATGTATGCGCCTTCTACATTGATCTCGCCATTAGAGAGGTCAGCGATTACGAAATCCTCCTCACCGGCTTTCTCGCCGTCCTGGAGAGATCCTACCTGACGGAGCATGTTGTCCCTCATCTCTTTCTTGGCCTCTTTGGTAACGTTGATCACATAGTAAGGAACCTTATCCTCCTTGGTAAGTTCGAGCTTGACCTCAGGAGTCGTGGCGATGTCGAACTTGAATGAGAAGTCGTTGCCTGACTTCCACTCGAGCTCAGGCTGGTCCTCGCTTGGAAGAGGCTCGCCTACCACGTTGAGTTTATTTTCCTTTATGAAGTTGTTGATTGCATCGGAGAGTACCTCATTTACTGACTCACCGAGCACCTGCTCTCCGTAAACCTTCTGTACAAGGGACATAGGAACCATACCCTTGCGGAATCCTTTGAAATCTGCTCTGCGACGTACTTCATTCAGCTTCTTGTTCTCTGCTGCGGCGTAGTCGTCTGCAGCGATGTTGACCGTGATCTGGAGATTGAGATCGTCAACCTGATTCTTAACAATATTCATCTTCTATACTTATGTTATTTATTTTCTAACGTCAATAAAGTCTGCAAAGTTAATCAAAATATCTCAATATGCAATTACTTGCGTCTCTTAGGATAAGCTACCCTGTCGTGATAAAGCTGCACCAGATATGTCTTGAGCACGGATTTCACGGTCGTAAGCTCCTTCAGTGAAATAGCAGAATCATCGAACTGGCCGTCATCGATCTTGGCCTGGACCATCTTTTCCACGAACACGTCGTATGTCTCCGGCTTGTTGTCCTTGAGAGTCCTTGACGCGGCTTCAAGACTGTCGCAGATCATCACGAGGGTCTCCTCCGTACTGCGAGGCTTACGGCCCTTGTAGGTAAAGTCCGCCCTCTCGGCAGGATCTCCCCCTGCATTCAGGAACTTGTTGTAGAAGAACATCGTGGTGGACGTTCCGTGATGGCTGAGAATGAAGCCCTTGATCACGTCCGGCAGCCCGGATTTCTCGGCAAGCATCACGCCGTCAGTAACATGTCGGAGTATGTCCCTGGCGCTCTCCTTTGGAGTAAGGTCGTTATGATATGTATTGTCGGCAGATTCGTTCTCCACGAAACAGAGAGGATTCTCCATCTTTCCGATATCATGGTAAAGGGCTCCTGCACGTATGAGAAGCACATTCGCTTCGATGCTCCTGGCTGCAGTCTCGGCCATGTTCATGACCTGGAGCGAATGCTGGAACGTACCCGGTGCCTTCTGGGAAAGTTCGACGAGCAGAGGGTTATTGGTGTCGGCGAGTTCTGCAAGCTTCGACTCAGACACAAGCCCGAATATCCTCTCGAACAGGAAGATCAGCGGATACAGCGCCACAGAGAGCATGGATCCGATAAACAGGAAGAACACCTTGCTGAAGAAATTGTACTGCTCCACGTCGTTGATCAGACGGAAGCCGATGTATGTCAGCAACAAGCATGAGAATGCGATGAAAGCGGTGACGAACTGCAGCCAGCCCCTGTGGAAATAGTCGAATACATATATCGTGACTACTCCGGAAACGAGAAACATCACGAAAAGCTCGACTCCGTCATGGGTGAAGATCAGCAGAGGCAGCAGAGACAGTATGTACACAGGCATCACTACTCGTTTCCTGAAGAAATCCCTGAGATACAGGGCAGTAATCGAGAACGGCACCAAGTAGAGAAGGCCGGCGTTGAACCTGTCCATCAGCAGGGCCATCAATGTAGTGAGCACGAAGATGAACAGCAGATATACGAACCTGTTGATGTCGTTGAAGATGTCCGGATTGGTGTAATATACCGACAGGAACAGAATCAGCACGAGAGCCAGAGCGATGATGGCATTTCCGAGCCAGAGCATGATTCTCGGACCGCTGTAGCCAAGGTTCTCCTCATATTCTGCCTTGTATGAATCAAGTATCTGATGTATCTCGCCCGTTACGATCTCGTCTTTTGAGATGATAACCTGTCCTGCATGGACAAACCCCTTCGTCGGGGATATGAAATCGGAAGACTGGGCATGCACGAGTTCCGAAGACTCCTTGTCATAGACAAGGTTCGGGACTATCACGTCATATACCCTTTCTTCCTTCAGGAGTGAATCCAGGTTATGGCCCTCATAGTTCTTCGCAAGCTCCGAATACAGACGGGACCTGGCCGAGGAGACGGTATATATGTTGGATATCGGCGTCTTGTATGCACGCTTGTCCTTGTGGAGAAATACCACGGTCTGGGAGCCCTGGTTGGCCATCTTGTCTGGAATTACGCCCCTGCTGTAGATGGAAGTGAGCGCGCTGATGACGCTATGTTTCAGGTCTCCGTTGATATCCAGCCTCGACACCGCTTTCATGGAGTTCTGCGAGCTTTCCTCGGAGAACCTGAAATACGGAATCACGCTTGTCCCGGCCTGAGCCTTCTCATTGTCGAGCTCTTCCGCGGTCTTGAGTATCGGGAAGTCGAACTGCGCAATCAGAGTTTCGTATGGCCACTGCGTGCCTTTCTTATAGTCATAGTTGAACTTTCCGCTTCTCGGAAGAATGAAAAGCAGCATCAGGAACAACAAACCGAGCAGATAATAGATGCGCGGATCTTTCGGTAGATAAGTCTTCGCCATTACTTAAACGGGCTGTCAGCCTCTCGGGCTATGAACTTGTAAGTCAATTTGTCTAAAAGGTTTGGAAAGAACCTGCGCATCAGCACTGTAGCCTTTCCTAGACCGGTGAGGGTCATGTGGCTTTTCCTGCCTGCGATGCCCTTGGCGAGATACTCGGCGCATTTCTCTGCGCTCATCAGGCCGTTCTCGTCGAGGGGGGTCTTTCCCTGAGGAGTCCCGTCCGCTGTCAGGGCGGCATTGCGGACGTTGGAGGAAGTATATCCGGGAGCAAATACAAGTACATGCAACCCGTCTTTAATGTGTTCTATCCGCACCGTGTCCAGGAATCCGCGCACCGCATACTTGGATGCCGAATACCCGGTCCTTGCGGGGAGAGCGGAATAACCGGCGACGGAGATGACCCCGACGAGGGATCCGCGGCTTTCCAGAAGGTATAGCAGGGCATGCTTGGTACAATACACGGTCCCCCAGAAGTTGACGTCCATGAGGGTCTTCAGCACGCTCAGGTCAAGATCCTTGAACATAGCTCTCATGGAAACTCCGGCATTGTTGACGAGCACGTCTATCCTGCCAAACTTCTCGACCGTCCTGGAGACCAGTTCCCTGCAGTCGTCTTCTATGGTCACGTCACAGCGGACGCATAGCACATTATCCTGATTATCAGATATTTCAGAAACATGAGACATCATGACGTCAAGGCTACGGGCGGCCATCACGACCTTAGCGCCGAGGCTTCCGAATAATTTGGCAGAAGCCAACCCGATCCCCGAGCTGGCTCCAGTAACTATTATGACTTTATCTCTGAAATATCCGGGATCCATCTATTTTACAGTCATTGCAGCGATGTCGTCACCGTCGTAAGCTCCGGCGTCGAGTTTCGCCTTGATTTCCTTGAAAGCTTTGAGCGTATAATCCACATCCTCCATTGTATGGGCTGCAGTGCTGACGATCCTGAAGATTATCATTCCCTTCGGGATCACAGGATAGATCACCATCGAACAGAAAATCTTGTAGTTCTCACGAAGGTCCTTGGCCATCTTGGTAGCCTGGGCCACTCCGCCCTTGATATGGACAGGGGTGACGCATGCCTCGGCTTCTCCGATGTCGAATCCTTCCTCGCGGAAGCCGTTCTGGATGGCATGGGTGATGGTCCAGCATTTCTTGCGGAGCTCGTCTCCCTCCGGAGAATCTATGATTTCCATTCTCTTGATATTGCCGAGCACGAAAGGCATCGGCAGGGATTTCGCATACATCTGCGAACGCATGTTGGCCCTGAGATAGTTGATTATCGCATGAGGGCCGGCGATGAAACCTCCGATCGAAGCCATGCTCTTGGCGAAGGCGCCGATATAGAGGTCGATTCCGTCCATCACTCCGAAATGCTCGGAGGTACCCCTTCCATGAGGCCCCAGAAGGCCGAAGCCATGGGCGTCGTCGATAAGTATGCGGAAGTTGTATTTTTTCTTGAGAGCCACGATCTTGTCGAGCTTTCCGAGGGCTCCGGTCATGCCATATACGCCTTCGGTGATGAGGAGGACGCCGCCTCCGTTTTCATCAGCCTCGGCGCAGGCACGCTCGAGCACCTTCTCGCAGTCTTCGATATTGTTGTGGCGATATTTATACTTGCTGCCGATATGAAGACGGATACCGTCGAGAAGGCAGGCATGGCATTCAGCGTCATAGACAATCACGTCATGCCTTGCCGTAAGGGCGTCAATTGCCGATACGATTCCCTGGTATCCGAAATTGAAGAGGAAGGCATCCTCTTTCTTCTCGAAATCGGCGAATATCTTCTCCAGTTTCTCGTGATATCTCGTATGGCCAGACATCATCCTCGCGCCCATAGGGTATGCGAGGCCCCAGTCTGCTGCAGCCTGGGCGTCTGCCTTGCGAACCTCGGGATGGTTGGCAAGGCCAAGATAGTTGTTCAAGCTCCAGTTGAGCACCGGAATGCCGTTGAACATCATATGAGGGCCGAGCTCGCCTTCAAGCCTCGGATACATGTAGTACCCGAATCCCTGCTCGAAATACTGGCCGATCGGGCCTCCCGAGTCACGTGAAATACGGTCGAAAATATCCAGCATATAAATACTTTTTAAGCGTCGATATTTGCGTAATGCGCATTCTCCTCGATGAACTGGCGGCGAGGCGGAACGTCTTCGCCCATGAGCATCGAGAATGTCCTCTCAGCCTCGGCTGCGTTGTCGATGGTGATCTGGCGGAGCAGACGGCGGGACGGATCCATAGTGGTATCCCAGAGCTGCTGGTCGCTCATTTCACCAAGACCTTTGTACCTCTGGACGGTAACGCCCTTGTCAGAGCCCTTTCCGAGACGCGCGGTAGCTTCGGCCCTCTGCTCGTCGGTCCAGCAATATACCTCTTCCTTGCCTTTCTTCACGAGATAGAGAGGCGGAGTGGCGAGATATACGTAACCGTTCTTGATGAGGTCGAGCATATAGCGGAAGAAGAACGTCAGGATAAGAGTTGCGATATGGCTACCGTCGACATCGGCATCGGTCATGATTATGACCTTGTGGTAACGGAGCTTGCTGAGGTCCATCTTCTTCTCTCCGGTCTCATCCTCCTGGGCCACTGAGACACCGAGGGCGGTATAGATGTTACGCACCTCCTGGCTCTCGAAAGCTCTGTCTCCTGCAGCTTTTTCAACGTTGAGAATCTTACCTCTCAGCGGAAGGATTGCCTGAGTACGACGGTCACGGCCCTGCTTTGCAGTACCGCCTGCGGAATCACCCTCGACGAGGAAGAGCTCGCACATCGCAGGGTCCCTCTCGGAGCAGTCTGCCAGCTTGCCCGGCATGCCGGCTCCTGTCATCACGGTCTTGCGCTGTACCATCTCGCGGGCCTTCCTGGCTGCGTTACGGGCAGTAGCTGCAAGCACGATCTTCTCGATGATGGTCTTTCCGAACTTAGGATTCTCCTCGAGATATGTATCCATTGCGGCGGATGTAGCCTGGGACACGGCTGAAGTAACCTCAGGGTTACCGAGCTTGGTCTTGGTCTGGCCTTCGAACTGAGGCTCCGCAACCTTTACCGAAACGACGGCCGTAAGACCTTCGCGGAAGTC
>JAFZTP010000081.1 GCA_017618815.1 Bacteroidales bacterium
ATCATGGAAAGAATGGTCGAGCCTGAAAGGGTGATCATGTTCCGTGTGCCATGGATGGACGATGAAGGAGAAATCCACATCAACAGAGGTTTCCGCGTCCAGATGAACAGCGCTCTCGGTCCATACAAGGGCGGTATCCGTTTCCACGCCAGCGTCAATCTCAGCATCATGAAGTTCCTCGCATTCGAGCAGACCTTCAAAAACAGCCTTACAACCCTCCCTATGGGCGGTGGTAAGGGTGGTTCAGACTTCAACCCGAGAGGCAAGTCCGACAATGAGGTCATGCGTTTCTGCCAGAGTTTCATGACTGAGCTCCAGAGACATATCGGTCAGGATACCGACGTCCCTGCAGGAGATATCGGCGTTGGAGGAAGAGAGATCGGTTTCCTCTTCGGACAGTACAAGAGACTCCGTGACGAGTTTACCGGAACCCTTACAGGCAAGGGTCAGGCATGGGGCGGCAGCCGCCTCCGTCCTGAGGCTACGGGCTACGGACTCTGCTATTTTACAGAGCAGATGCTCGCCACCAGAGGCAAATCCTTCAAGGGACAGACCGTGCTGATCTCAGGTTCCGGAAACGTTGCCCAGTACGCAGCCCAGAAAGCGATGAGACTCGGCGCAAAAGTCGTTACACTTTCAGATTCTAACGGATATGTATATGATCCGGAAGGTCTCGACGAGGAGAAGCTGGCTTATGTATTCCAGCTCAAGAACGTACAGCGCGGCCGTATCAAAGAATATGTAGACAAATATCCAAAGGCAAAATACTTCCCTGACGAGCGTCCATGGGGTGTTCCGTGCGACATCGCCCTCCCATGCGCGACGCAGAACGAGATCGAGGCAGCAGATGCCAAGAAGCTCGTCGAGAACGGTTGCTGGTGCGTGGCTGAAGGCGCAAACATGCCTACCACTCCTGAAGCAATCGCAATCTTCCAGGAAGCCAAGCTCCTTTACTCTCCTGGAAAGGCATCCAACGCCGGCGGCGTAGCAACCTCAGGTCTTGAGATGACCCAGAACTCGATCCGCCAGAAATGGACGGCAGAAGAGGTTGATGCACAGCTCCACAGGATCATGTCTGACATCCACGCAGCCTGCCTGAAATACGGTACCGAGGCTGACGGCTATATCAACTATGTAAAGGGCGCCAACATCGCCGGCTTCATCAAGGTTGCCGACGCGATGGCCGACCAGGGACTCGTCTAAAAAATCCGGAACATCTCCGATAATCGGCAATATTTATTATATTTGTGCATATAATAAGTTAGCTGATGGAAAATTTCGGATTCATACGTGTCGCTGCCGCCTCCCCGAGAGTGAAGGTCGCAGACATAGAATTCAACATAAACGAGATAATCTCGATGATTGAGAAAGCAAGGAGGGATTCCGTGTCCCTTCTTGCTTTTCCTGAATTGTCCGTTACCGGATATACCTGCGCAGACCTCTTCGGCCAGCAGTTCATGATCGAAGAAGCCGAGAGGGGAGTCAAGGCCGTAGCCCTTGCCACGAAAGGCACCGGGATGGCCGTGGCCATAGGCGTTCCAATCAGGATTGCAGGAAGATTATATAATTGTGCCGCAGTTGTTTATGACGGCTCAATTAAAGGAATAGTTCCGAAAGTATTCCTGCCTTCGTATGACGAGTTTTATGAGACCAGATGGTTCGCAAGCGGCGAAGATTTCATGAGGCATTCTGCTGAAATCTGCTATGCCGGCGAAGAAGTAACGGTCTCTCCAAGCCAGATATTCAATATCGGCAACGCCAGGTTTGCCGTCGAGATATGCGAGGACGTATGGACTCCTGTCCCGCCGTCTTCGTTCCATGCGCTGGCCGGCGCGAACGTCATACTGAACCTGTCCGCCAGCAACGAGGTCCTGATGAAACATTCATACAGGAAGAGCCTCGTCGACAACCAGAGCGCAAGGACCATCTCGGCTTATGTATACAGCTCCTGCGGCTTCGGAGAGTCCACCCAGGACCTCGTATATGCAGGCTCGTCCCTGATCTATGAGAACGGAACCCTGCTTGCCGAGAACGAGAGATTCAAGACTGAAAGCAGCATGATAGTGGCTGACGTGGACCTGGAGAAGCTCGACGTGCTCCGCCAGAAGGAGAACACCTTCGGCGCAGTTGCGCCGGACGGCACTCCTTCCACGGCCTACAGGTCTGACTACAAGATCGTAAAGCTCGGCAACGATGCCGGCACAGACTTCGAGAAGAAGCTGTACCGTCATGTCGAGGCCCATCCTTTCGTTCCGGGAGGCAACCCTGAGGAAATCGACCGCAGGGCACGGGAGATCACTTCCATCCAGGTTCTCGGCCTTGCTTCAAGGCTGGAGCACATCGGCAGCAAGACTGCCGTGATCGGCATCTCAGGCGGTCTGGACAGCACTCTGGCCCTGCTTATCACCGTACTTGCCTTCGACAAGCTCGGACTGGACAGGAAGGGAATCATAGGTGTCACGATGCCTGGCTTCGGCACCACCGACAGGACTTATCACAATGCCGTCGACCTGATGACGGCCCTCGGCATCACCAACCGCGAAATATCGATCGTGCCGGCCGTAAAACAGCATTTCAGCGACATCGGCCAGGATATCGAGAATCACGACGTCACAT
>JAFZTP010000082.1 GCA_017618815.1 Bacteroidales bacterium
CGACGATTAATTTTGCTCTGCGGCGGATTTTATCTATCTTTGCCCGCACATATCCGGTGAGTTGGCCGAGTGGTCGATGGCGTTGGTCTTGAAAACCAATGAACTGCAAGGTTCCGGGGGTTCGAATCCCTCACTCACCGCCAAGCGAAAAAAAACAGCGCGACGAGCTTGCTCGATCGCGCTGTTTTTCTGATGCTTGGCAAAGCCCGCCGCAGGCGGGCAGGGATAGCGCAAGCGGCCGTAGGCCGCGAAGCGGAATCCCTCAGGTGAGTGAGGAATCAGCGGCGTAAACACGCCAGGTGTGTGGAGGATACCTTTCCGAAGTGACGTAGACGGTCCATCAATTGGACCGTCTATGACGTTTTGGGGCGTTTTTGACGTAGAAGGTCCAGATCGTGGACCGTCTACGTCACTTGAGGACCCCCATTATGTCACCGCGAGGGGATGGAACTCTGGCTTAGCGACGGACGCCACCGAGGGTATCGGCCCAGCGTTCGGTCCAGAAAGAGTAATAGTTACGACGCCGGCGGCTTGCCCATAGAATGGATGGAAGGCCGATTATGGGAAGGTAGAGCCAGCCCAGCATAAGGGACTGGCGTGTGTGACCCCACTCGTGCATCTTCTCAGATTCGTCGTTACGATTCCTGTCGTTTATGATGATGTGCCGCCCCAGGGAGATCCCTCCTGGAATGCTGGGAGAATAATGCAGCCTTACGCCATGGTAGTCGTGGCCTTTACGTGCTCCGTAATATAACGAAAGTATCTCTCCTAGAATGTTCTGGGGGAGTTGCCATACATAAAGGAGGATGTAAAGGATTGCTTTCATTTCCTCGTAACGCTTCCTGTTGAAGGTAAACCAACTTCCTTTTCGCCTCGGACGTTTTCTGGGCTGGAGTCCACAGGGTAGACTTCCCGGTCGAACTTCACGCCAAGGATAGCCTCGTCGGCGTCGTCTCCGCCGAGGACGTCTCGTCGGTCTTGAGGAATCCTCCCGGGAAGGCCAATATATTCTTGCACGGCTCTGCTCCACGTCGAATCAGTAGAACCTTCAGCTTCCAATCATCATAAGTGAAAAGCACGCAGTCGGTGGGAACCGCCATATGTTCGTACTTGTATCTCCACGGGAACTCTGTTCCGGGTACATATGCGTGAGCCTTATCCATTATCGTCATACCGTCGCAGGACGTGTTTTCCTATTGCAAATATATAAAAAGCGTCTGTTTTTGTGTAAATACAACTTTTTTGCAACTAAACAACTGCATTTGAGATTATGGATCCCACCTTTCCGACTATACGCACAGCCAGAAGGGACATCCCGATGTCAGCCAGATAGTCTCCGGCCTGCCCTTCCTGATCGCTGCTAAGATGGGTACTGAGCAGGCATACGTCGAAAGAAACGGGCTGTTGGTCGAAAAGCCGGCCCCGGCCGCGATATTCACCGTAGATTTGTACCGTGATAATCGGATAAAACTAACGGAAAATGAAAAAGATAATTACGGTTTTTACCATGACGTTACTCGGCAGCTTCATGGCTATTGCACAACAGGCCGTCGTCACCGGCACTGTGCTTGACTCTCTTTCGCGCGAAGGCGAACCCTCCGCCATACTTCAGTTTTTCAAGGTTCCGGACTTGGAGAAGCCGGTTGCCTTCACCACCACCGACACTGACGGCAATTTCGCACAAACCCTCACGGGGAAGGGCGATTACCGCCTGCTGTTCAGCAATATGGGCCGAAAGACGGTCATACGGGATTTCACCCTTGACGGGACCGTATCGACCATCGAATTCGGTACAATCCTAGTCCAGGACGACGTCCAGACCCTGAAGGCCGGAAGTGTCACGGCTCAGCGTCCTCTGGTAAAGATGGAGGTGGACAGGATGACCTATGACGTCGCCAACGATGTCGACTCCAAGACAAATACCGTCTTGGACATGCTCCGCAAGGTCCCGATGGTATCTGTGGACGGGCAGGATAATATTACTGTGAACGGCAGTTCCTCTTTCGTGGTCTATGTGGACGGCAAGCCCAATCAGATGATATCCTCCAATCCTTCCGTCGTGTTCAAGATGATGCCTGCCAGTGCCGTTAAAGACATCTCCGTAGTGACAAATCCAGGAGTCCGTTATGATGCCGAAGGCGTCGGCGGCGTCCTCCAGATAACCACCAACCGCGAGGTCACGGGAGGAGCTAGCGCCGCGGAGGGAGCTTATGGTACCATCACTGCCCAGGCTTCCACCCGCGGTGGCGGCGCCGGCGTCTACTACAACCAACAGAAAGGCAGGTTCGCTATGAGCCTGACCGGAAACGCAATGCTGAACAACAGCCCCGGGACCTCGGTTGACATCGAACGTACAACCAACGCAGGGATGACAACCTCGATGCACAGCGAGGGTACAATGAAGAATCCCATAGTCCTGGGCAATCTCAACCTCAGTTATGAGATTGATAGCCTGAATCTCGTTTCGGCGACCGCCGGTCTCATGCGTCTTGGTACCATCAGCGACAATACCGGACTGACTAAGATGGGGTTCGGAGGCCTCGGCTTCAGTTACTCCTCAAGCACCTGGTCAAATGGGAACACTGCCTCCGTAACCGCCAGTGCGGATTACCAGCACCTTTGGGCAGACTCGCCGAAACGCAGTTTCGTCTTGTCTTACCAATTCTCGGCCAGTCCGACAGTCACAGAGAGCAAGAACACTTTCGGCGAAAATGACAACCCTTTTATAGACCTCACCGACCGCAGGACTGACGGCTTGACCAATTCCTTGGACAACACCGTACAAGCCGACTTCACTACGCCGATAGACGGTATCGGTACCTTCTCTACTGGAGCGAAATACATCTCTCGCCATAACATCTCGGACCAGACGAATTACCTTTGGGACGGGAAAGGTTGGGATTACAACAAGGCCGGCAGCACGAAATACGACTATTTCAACCGCATCGGCGCCGCATATACTGAAATGGCGATGAACCAGGGAATTGTAGGCATCAAAGCGGGCGTCCGCTACGAGTATACCTGGCAAAACTATTCGCAGGACGGCGGCAGCGCTTTCAAGACCTCCTATGGATGCCTGGTGCCCACTGCCAGCATTCAACTTAACCTTGGCGTGACATCCAACATCGGCATGAGTTACAATATGCGCGTCAGCCGTCCTGGTATAACTTACCTCAATCCATACCGCGACGATTCTGACCCGACCGCACTCAGCTACGGCAATCCCGACCTCGAAGTGGAAAAGGCCCATAACGTCAATCTGGTCTACAACTACTTCAGCACCAATCTTATGCTCAACCTCACAGCCCGCTACGGTTACACGGGCAACGGTATTTCGTCCTACAGTTTCTATGAAGATAATATCCTCCACTCAACTTTCGGCAATATCGTGAGGTCCTCTTCCTCAGGCCTGAACGCATTCGTAATGATCAACGCTGGAGCAAAAACCCGCATCATCCTGAACGGAAGCGCTGACTACTCGGACCTCAGGAGCGATGTCCTCGGCCAGCGGAACAGCGGATGGAGCGGCACTGCCCTGCTGGGCTTCCAGCAAACAATGCCATGGGACCTCCGTTTAAGCGCCAACGCCATCCTGACGGGCAGGACGAAATCTCTCCAAGGATGGAGTACGGGCATAAGCCTCGGCACCCTCGGCCTGACCAAGACCTTCCTGGATGACCGCCTGAGCGTAAGCCTGTCAGCCGTCTCGCCACTGGGGTCAGGCAGCCTCGCTATCAAGTCCCATTCTGAGACAAAGGATTTCATAAGTGACATGTCCTTGGCCATCCCTATCCGCCAGGCTTCCCTGAGTGTGAGCTGGACTTTCGGCAAGCAAGGCAACTACGGCGTCAAGAAAGCCCGCAGGACCATAACAAACGATGACGTAATCAACACCCAGAGTACGGCCGAGACCTTGAATGGAAGCGGCGCCCTCGGTGGCGGATCCACAACCGGTTCGCTCCCGGCTGGAATGTAAAAAGAAAACGTTATCTTTGTTTCGTTATGGAAAAACGTGACAGATCAAAGAGTCTCATCAACTTGACGCAGGTCCTTGTCTGGGCTTTCGTCATCCTGATGCCCGCCTTCCTGAGCTGGTCCATCACCGGTAACAATGCGAACGCCGTATCCGTGTTCAAGTCCACTGTCAGTATCATGGCCCCGGTACTGTTGTTGTATCTGGTCAACTATTTCTGGCTGGTTCCGTCCTTCCTGTTCAAGGATAATCGGAAAAAATGGTTCTACGCGACCAATGCCGGTCTCATTCTGCTGCTCAATGCCAAGGCCTTTTTTCCAGAGCCTGTGACGGATGAAGTGAGGAACCAGCTTGCGGAAAGCCTTCCTTTTACCATCAATGACATCTGGGCTTTATACGTGGGAACAGTGTTCGTCGGCATCATAGTCCAGTGCGTTTTCATACTCCTGGCTGTCGGAGTAAGACAAATACAGCGTAACAATGAATTGAAGGTCAAGATAGAGGAAGAAAAACGCAAGAGCGCAGAAGCTGAGCTGAACTGGCTGAAGAACCAATTGAACCCACACTTCCTCTTCAATACACTCAACAACATCTCATCTCTGACACAGATAGACCCTGACAAGGCGCAGGAGAGCATAGGTCAGCTAAGCGATCTGCTCCGCTACGCTCTATACGACAGTAACAGGGACATGGTCCCTCTCGATGGCGAAATCGAGTTCATGGACAATTATATCGGTCTGATGGCGCTGCGCTGCAACGATATGACAACGGTTGAGAAGGACCTCTCTGTACAAGCCGGCGACGCAACGGTGGCTCCACTACTATTTATCTCCTTGATAGAGAATGCATTCAAGCACGGAGTAAACGCGCGTTACCCTTCCTTCGTCAGGATTGCCATGCGAGGAGACGGCAAGGATCTCGTATTCACCTGTGAGAATTCCGTCTTCGAGAAAACCAATACCGACCATATTGGCTCCGGTATTGGGCTGGAGAACCTCCAGCGCCGGCTCGAGTTACTCTATCCTGATGCATTCGAATACAATACGGTTAATGACGGCCGGGCATACAGCGCTACGGTCAGGCTGAAAGACATTCTGCAATGAATCTCAGGTGCATAGTGGTGGACGACGAGCCGTTGGCCGTCAAAATGATTGAAAACTATATTGCCCGGACCCCGTTCCTGACGTTGGAGGCGTCATTCACAGACCCGGTGCAGGCATTGTCCGAAATACGCAGCCGTCGTCCGGAACTTGTATTCATGGACATACAGATGCCCGACCTCAGCGGACTGGAGCTCTCGCGCATGGTCCAGGAAGGGACACGCATCATATTCACCACGGCATTCAAGCAGTATGCCTTCGAGAGTTATGAGGTGTCCGCCGTAGATTTCCTCCTCAAGCCCATACGCTATCAGAAGTTTTTGGAGGCGGCAGAGAAGGCGCAGCGTCTGTTCGGGCTGGTGGAAGCTGCAACCGCAGCCTCCCAGTCGCAGCAGACGGCTACGGCAGCGGACAAGTCCATATTTATTAAGACCGATTCCGGCATGCAGAAGGTGTTCCTTGAGGATATCCTGTATTTCGAAGGGATGAAAGACTATGTCCGCATACACCTGGCAGAAGGACAAACGCTTCTTACCCATATAACGATGAAGGCACTGGAAGACCTGCTGCCTACCGGAAGTTTCATGCGGGTCCACCGCTCATACATCGTATCACTGGACCGTATAGACTCTGTTTCTGCCGGAAGTGACATCAGCATTGGAGGTGCGTTCATCCACGTCTCCGAGTCTTTCAGACCGGCATTCGACGTCTGGCTTCAGTCCCGTTCCCTCGTGTCCTGAATCCCTTGATTGTGTCAATTATCATGTAGTTTTTTTATTGTTTTCCTCGAAAAAAGTAACCATGAAAAGAGTCGTCTTATTTGCACTGCTGGTCCTTGCTGCGATAACGGCATCGGCGCAGACTAAGAAAGTTTCCGTACTGGGAGACTCCTATTCAACGTTTAAGGGCAGCAATCCCGAAGGATACGCCCCGTTTTATCCTGACGCCAACAATGATGTCAAGGAGGTAGAGCAGACCTGGTGGAGCCTGTATATCAAAGCGAAAGGGTATGAGCTGGATAAGAACAATTCATGGGGCGGCACGACCATCTGCGGTACGGGATACTTCCACAGGGATGTTTTCAACTCGTATTTCATCTCCCGCGTGGATATGCTGGGCGACCCGGACATCATCTTTGTTTTCGGAGGGACCAATGACGCCTGGGCCAGGGCCCCTATGGGTGAGTATCAGTATTCAGACTGGACGAAAGATGACTGCAAGAGTTTCCGTCCAGCCCTTGCCTGCCTGCTGGACATGCTTCAGAGACGCTATCAGAAAGCGACGGTTTACTCCATCCTGAATTCCGAGCTGCAGGAAGAGGTCAATGAGTCTATGCGTGAGGTCTGCAAGCATTACAATGTACAGCTCATCGAGCTCCATGATATCGAGAAGCAGAACGGCCATCCGTCCATCGCCGGAATGAAAAGTATCTGCGACCAGTTGCTGGAAGCCATTGATTGACACTTTAACGCTCACTTCGGTGAGCGTTTTTTATTGGATACCGGTTCTATTGGTACTCCAGGCCCTTGACGGAGATACCGATGTTGACGGGGATGTACTCGAGCCCAGCCAGGGAGGATTCCCGATAGTAGCTGCTCTTGAAATAGATGTTGGTGTATAATTCCATGTCCGTAGGGTTGCGCTCGGACTCCGGCGTCTCCTGAAACCGGCGGACGGCGTCCATATCGCAGTCGACCAGAGAAAAGGATATAAAATAGCTCCCCGGTTCCAGCAGTATGGATTCTTCAGGCTGGATGTCGAAATCCTGTCTGCCGTCGGATACGGCGACATCGGCATAAATGGGCTTGTGCAGGATGTTGATGAACTCTTTCGGCTCTCCCTCGATGCGATAGATGTTGATCGATATGACACATCCGGGAATCCTGTTGCTCGTAACGGTGAACAGGATATCTTTGATCAGGAACGGTTTTCGTGCCTTTGCGACAGATCCCACTTCCTTTCCCTTGTCTATGCCGTCCCGGGCGTTGAAGCCCCCTTGGGCTCCCACGAATCTTGTTCCGGGACGGAGAAGGTATTTCTCCTTGGTATCGCCGCCGATGAAAACGGCCGGGGACAACTCGGATTCCTTGAGGACAATTACCAGGTCATTATCCGGAGTGGAGACGGGATAATAACCGGTCTGGTAGGATACGTGGTGGAATTCCAGTGTATCGGCAGGAACTTTGATTTCGAAGAGGCCGTCCACCGTAGAGACGGTACCGATGCCGAGTCTGGGGATTCCCACATGGACATATTCGACGGCTTCGCCCTTTTCATCGACGATCCTTCCGCGAACGGGGAAGCGCTCCTGCGCGTAAATGCAGGCGGGAAGGAGCAAAAGCGCCAGTATCAGTCTGATCCGCATATGGCAAGTCATTCGGAGTAGATATCATATTCCACCTCGACGCCTTCCGGGTCGGGCTGATAGTCCAAGATGTCGCCAGGAACACATTCAAGCACCTTGCAGAGCTTGTTGAGCGTCGAGAAGCGGATGGCACGACCTTTCCCCGTCTTGAGCAGGGAAAGGTTGGTCATGGATATTCCGATCCTTTCGGAGAGCTCCGAGAGCTTCATGTGGCGTTCCCAGAGCATTTTGTCGAGATTGACGGTGATCATATCGCGAGGCTGCTGTCTTTTGCGGTGAGGTAGGCGATCTTGTAGAGTCCTGCGAAGAACAGTACGATGAGGGGGTAGAACAAGGTGTTTCCGTCAAGGGTGGACATCTGGCATCCGCTGATCACATCGTCGTAATTGGAATGCACGAATGTCGCAAGGGCGACGACCAGAGCGGTCCAGCGGAGGAGGGAGACATTGGACCTGGGGAAGATATCTCCATTCTTCAACGAGCGGTTAGTGCGGACCAGGAAGATGCAGCAGAAGACATAGAGAAGGGCCGTGGCGATGAACCTGCCGGCGATGATGAAGATCTGCCAGGCGAGTTTGTCCTGATTCCAGACAATGGTCTTGTGGATCCAAAGCTGGTCGATGGTCTTGGCATAGATGAAAGCGAAGTAGAGCGTCGCAAAAAACAGGATGGCGAAGGAGAGCCATTTGATGCTCCTTTGAGTTGGATTGTTCATATCGTTGTCTATTTTTCAGTCGGGATGCCTAAAGACAAAGATAATGCCAGTTTTATGAAAAACATAAAATAATTATACGAAATTCGTAAAACAAAAGCCTGTGGAATACCAATTACGGGAACAAAATGGAACTGGCTGTGATGATAAATTGTGTATAAATGCTTAAATTTGACTTGTTAGCTTCCAGAACAGTATTCACTTGATCAAGATTATGCGCAAACTGACCAGACTCCTGACGGCATCCCTGCTTATACTGGCATGGGCGTGCGAAAGCCCGAACAATTCCGAGCCAGATCCTACACCCACACCGACTCCCACTCCCACACCTGCACCGGTCGAGGTATCTTCGGTTTCTCTGAACCAGACCTCGGTCGACCTTGTCATCGGTGAGACGGTCACTCTTTCAGCTACGGTGTCACCAAGTGATGCAACGGACAAGAACGTGACGTGGTCGAGTTCAGACTCCAACGTTGCATCCGTCACCGACGGAACCGTCAAGGGTATTGCCCTCGGATCAGCGACCATCACTGCTGCAGCGGGTGACAAGAAAGCCAGTTGTACCGTTACGGTGGTCAATGGGGGCTTCCCTGAGGGAGAACTGCCGCCAGGCAATGAGATATGGTATACGACAAGTGATAACAAGCCGATTGCCCTTGTCAATGACCAGGGCTCCTGTATCCTCGCTTCCAATACTTATAGCAAAGGAATGGGTGTCCTGAGTTTCCAGGGTCCTTTGACCAGTATCGAGGTCCCCCTGACAAGCAATGCCGACGATGGCTTACGCTTGACCGGCATACTGATTCCGGAAGGGGTGGAGCGTATAGGGAAGGATTTCCTCCTTCGAGTCCCAAACATCAAGGAATTCAGGATTCCCTCCTCCCTTACATCCACGGGAGCGCTCATATCATTGGATAAAACATCTCTGGAACGCTTTACCGGCCACCATGTCTCGGAAGACGGACGCTGTGTCATCATCGATGGCATTCTCTATGCCTTCGCTCCCGCAGGCGTTTCTTCGTACGAAATACCGTCCGGCGTAGTCCGGATTGCCGAGAGTGCCTTCGCTTTGACTCAGGAACTCAAATCCGTAGTCATCCCCGAAGGGGTAACGGCATTGGAGCGGGAATGCTTCGGCCATTCGAACATAGAATCAGTCACGATCCCCGCATCCGTCAATGCAATGGATGTGTACACCTTCCTCCAATGTCCGAACCTGAAGGACCTGCAGGGTGACAGTCACTTCATCTCTGCAGACAGGAAATTCCTCTACGATGCGGAAGCCTTTTACCCGATGACGCTCTTCTACTTCGCCGGGCGTGACGATGTCTCCTATGAGATTCCGGAAGGGATCTGTTCCATAGAGAATTATGCTTTCCACGGTTGCAGTAAACTCAAAAGCTTGACCTTCCCGGAGAGCCTCGAATACATCGGGGGAGTGGCGTTTGAGGGATGCGTCAATCTTGAGTCTCTGCATGGGAAACATGTCACTTCGGACGGCAAAGGTTTCGTGGCCGACGGCAAACTTCAATTCCTGTTGCCCTCCATCAGCGATGATTATGTAGTCCCTGATGAGGTGACCGCACTCGGCAACAATATCTTTTCCGGCAGGAGCAATGTCAAGTCCGTTACCATGGGGGATCAGGTCACCTCCATCGGCGACTATGTCTTTTCGAATTGCCCTGCGCTCAAGACAGTTACCCTGTCTGCCAATCTGAATAGAATCGGATACAATCCTTTCCTGCGCTCAAGGGAATTGGAATCGGTTTATTTCCGGGGTATCCTTCCGCCTACTGTCAGTTCGATACAGGGGACAGAGAATCCCAAACTGACCATCTACGTTCCTGACCGGGCCATCAAACTCTACACAGAGGACAAGCAGTGGGAGAAGTATTGGGATGTCATGAAGCCGTATAAGTATAAGGATCTGCCCGAACCTGACTTTTACTTGTCCAGTGATTATTCCAAGGAGGGAGAGGTGACTGTCTATCAGAAGGCTTCGGAAGGGAACGGCATCGACATTGTCTTCATGGGGGACGCCTATTCCGACCGTCAGGTAGCGAACGGCATGTACCGCCGCGATATGGAGGCATGCGTCGAGCAGTTCTTCGCCGTAGAGCCATACAAATCGTTCCGGAAGCTTTTCAATATCTATTTCGTCACAACCGTTTCCGCTACGGAAGGATATGAGAGGGGCGGCCGGAGCCTCGGAACTTATTTCGGCAACGTAACATTTATGGGTGGTAACAATGACAAGTGCTTCGAACTTGCCCGCAAGGCTGTCAAGGATGACAAGCGGATGGATGAAGTCCTGGTCCTGGTCTGCGGCAATCAGGACCTATCGGGTATAGTCTATCTCAACGGTTCCTGCACTTTCTACGAGCCCCAGACGTGGACGGGAAGGGATTACGCCTGCGGTCCTGCCGTGACGTATTTCACGAAACAGGACGAGTCGTTCGAAAGGACAGGCGACGTGCTGAGGCACGAAGCCGGTGGTCATGGGTTCGCCAAACTGGCGGATGAGTATCATTATTCCGGTACGGTCTCTTCGAGTGACAAGGATCTGATCAAGGCACGCTCGGCCCACATGTGGTATTCCAATGTGGACATAACCTCAGACCGTGCAAAGGTGAAATGGGCGAAGTTCCTGGCCGATGACCGCTATAAGGATGAGGTGGGTATGTACGAAGGAGGATTCACCTATCAGTACGGTGTATGGCGTCCTTCTGAGAACAGTATCATGAATGACAACCGCGGCGGATTCAATGCGCCTTCGCGATATACAATTTGGTACCGTATCCACAAACTGGCATACGGCAACAGTTGGAATGGGACCTTTGAGGATTTCGCGGCCTTCGATAAAAAATAACACAAAACTCTATGAGACACAGCGTTCTGATCCTTCTTGCAGGACTTGTCATTGCATCCTGCGCTCCAAAGTCGGAGATGGATAGATTTATAGACGATCTGATGGCCGGCATGACGCTGGAGCAGAAGATCGGCCAGCTTAACCTACATTCTTCGCCGGGATTCATATCGGCGGAGAGGGTGACGGAGGAGGACGAAAACGCCAAGCTGCTCCGGCAGGGACTGCTTGGCGGTATCTACGGCTCCGGCAATCCTGCACTGCTCAGGCAGTGCCAGGAGATTGCCCTGGAATCCGGTGCCGGCATCCCGCTGATCTTCGGAATGGATGTGATCCACGGCCATGAAACCGTATTCCCCGTGCCGCTGGCGCTGTCCACCTCCTGGAACATGGACCTCATCGAGAGGTCTGCCCGCATCGCTGCTACTGAAGCGGCAGCGAGCGGCATCAACTGGGTGTTCAGCCCCATGGTGGACATCTGCCGCGACGCGCGTTGGGGCCGCATCGTGGAAGGCGGTGGTGAGGATCCTTATCTCGGCGGTGAGATCGCCAGGGCAATGGTCTATGGCTACCAGGGCAGGGATGCTTCGGTCGGCACGGACGAAGTCCTTGCCTGCGTGAAGCATTACGCCCTTTATGGAGGCGCCGAGGCAGGGCGGGATTACAATTCCGTCTTCCTGAGCCGCCAGGAGGCCCTGAACGGCTATATGAATCCCTACAAGGCCGCTTGCGAGGCGGGAGCCGCCAGCTATATGAGTTCCTTCAACGAGTTCGAAGGCATTCCGGCTTCCATGAATACATGGCTTATGCAGGATATCCTCCGCGACTCCTGGGGCTTCGACGGATTCATCGTCTCCGATGCCACGGCAATTGCCGAGGAGGTCAACCACGGCATCGGTGACTTGCAGGAGATATCGGCCAGGTCGTTGAAAGCGGGACTGGACATGGACATGAACAGCGACGGGTACATCGGCACCCTTAAGGAATCGCTTGAGGAAGGTCGTATCAAGGAGGCCGATATCGACCGCGCATGCCGCCGCATACTGAAGGCCAAGTACAGGCTGGGACTCTTCGAGGATCCTTATCGCTACCTTGATGACGCACGTTACAATTCGACCGTCTATACGCAGGAGAACCGCGCCGCAGCAAGGGAAATGGCCCGTGAGTGCCAGGTGCTGCTGAAGAACGATGGCATACTTCCGCTTTCCAAGGGTGCCAAGGTAGCCGTGGTCGGCCCCCTTGCCAAGGACTCTGATGCCATGAAGGGGACCTGGGCTATGTCCCGCAAGCCCTGCGTCACTCTATGGCAGGGTATCTCCGAGGTGTCAAACGCTTCCTATGCCGAAGGCTCCTGGCTCTACAAGGATGCAGAGTTGGAGGATGCCGTGCGCCACAGCATCTTCAGGGCTTTTGCTCCCGGCATGCAGATACCGCCCGTACACACGACGCCTCAGTCTGCGCTCATTGCAGAAGCTGTCGCCAAGGCCCGCCAGGCCGACGTCGTCGTGGCCTGTGTCGGTGAGGTCCCCAACATGAACGGTGAAGGAGCGTCGCGTACCGATATAAGCCTGCCGGATGCCCAGAGGGAACTCCTGCAGGCGCTGAAAGCCACCGGGAAGCCTGTCGTCATGGTGCTTGTAACCGGCCGTCCCCTCACGCTCGTTGAGGAGGATGCGCAGATGGACGCCATCCTGAATGTCTGGAGCCCCGGCTCCGAAGGAGGATACGCGGTAGCGGATGTTCTTTTCGGTGACGCCAATCCTTCGGCCAAGCTCACCACCTCCTTCCCGCGCAGCGCCGGCCAGCTTCCGCTCTACTACAACCACAAGAGCACGGGCCGCCCGCATCCGGACGATGCTCCGTACAAGAAGTTTGTCAGTTGCTATATCGATGAAGTCAACGCTCCGCTCTATCCCTTCGGATATGGACTCAGCTATACCACTTATGAATACGGCCCCGTGACCTTGAGTGCTGGTGAAATGCCTCTGAACGGAACTGTAAAGGCATCTGTGACCGTTACCAACACGGGTTCCCGTGCCGGCGACGAGATCGTACAGCTCTACATCCATGACGTCTATGCCACCTCTACGCGTCCGGTCAAGGAACTCAAGGGATTCAAGAAAATACACATCGAAACCGGGCAGTCGGTGCAGGTCGATTTCACGCTTACGAAAGAGGAGTTGTCCTACTACAACCACGATTTGGAGTGGGTATGCGAGCCCGGGGACTTCGAGATCATGATCGGCCCCAACAGCCGTGACACGCAAGGTGCCATGCTGGCTGTAAAAGCGGCGGACGCTTCTTAGACACACATAGTTTCGCGGATATTATCCGCCATCATCCGGACCAGCCGGTCGAGAGACTCATGGCTGGCCCAGGCTATGTGCGGCGTGAACCGCAGGCGCTCCGGGTGGGAGGTGTGCAGTAGCGGATGGCATTCGGGCAGCGGCTCGGTGGAGAATACATCCAGAGCCGCGCCCGCTATCCGGCCTTTGTCGATCGCTTCCGCCAGGGCGATCTCGTCCACGACCGCCCCTCTGCCGAGATTGACAAGGTATGCGCCGGGCTTCATAAGTCCGAGCTCCCGTGCGCCGATCAAGCCGCGGGTGCGCTCGTTCAAGGGGCAGTGTATGCTGACTATATCGGCTTTTCCCATCAGTTCATCCAGGCTGAGCGACGGCCATTCCTTGCAGTGCGATGTACCAGAGGTGGAATAGTACACCGGCTTCATCCCGAAGGCGGCGGCTATCTGCGCCACCCTCCGGCCGATGTTTCCCATACCGATGATGCCGATGGTCTTGCCATTGAGTTCGTGGAATGGCTCCCGCACATCGTTCGGCACTCCGCTGCGCGAATAAGTGAAATCCTTGACTTCGGCGTCATAGAATGCCGGCCGGCAGAAGAGGGAGAGGATGTGGGTGAATGTCAGCTGCGCCACCGATTCCGTGGAGTAGCCGGCGACGTTGCGCACGGCTACGCCGCGCCTGTCGGCGGCCTCCAAGTCTATGTGGTTCAGGCCTGTGGCCGCAACGCAGACAAGCTTCAGCCTTGGCGCCGCCGCCATCACCGCGTCGTCCACCGGGGCTTTGTTGGTCAGGATGACATCCGCGTCCGACACCCTGAGGCAGGACTCCTCATGCGTCGAAACAGGATAGAGTATCAATTCTCCCAATGCGGCAATGGGGTCCAGTGAGACTGGACCCATCGTGCCGGCATCTAGGAAAACCATTTTCATGCTATCCTCCTTTCAAGGCGTTGCTCCCCTGAACAGGCTCTTCAGAGGCTTGGTATCAAGCACGAGATTGTTTTCGCTTGTGACATTGATAAGCCTGCGAAGAAGTCCTATTTCGCCAACTATCCTATCACTGAAGACAGGTGGTATGATGATGTCAGGACTCTTGACGCCACCAAGTATAAGGGACAGGTTGACCTTTTTGTTGGCGGAGTATGCTGCCAGCCTTGGTCGCTCTCCGGGAAACTGGAAGGTTGGAAAGATGAGCGTGGCGGCGACCTCTTCAAGGCATTTGTGCGGGTGATCTGCGAGTGCCAGCCCAAGGTGTGGATCTTTGAGAATGTAGATAACATCGTCCGCCACAAGGGTTCTATCGATGGGAAGGAGATGCGTAGTTGGCCGTTCCTCCTTAACCAGATGAATGATATGTTCCGGGAGGCCGGTCTTAACTATGACCTTCATTGGCACATTCTGGACGCCTCTGATTATGGTATTCCCCAGCATAGGGAGAGGTTGTTCTGCATCGGATTCCTCGAGGACACTGATTTCCTCTTTCCCGCCCCTATCAAGTTGGAGAAGTCCGTGCTTGACTATCTGGATGACAAGACCCCTGGCGTGAGAGACCTTACCGCTCGGGAGCGCATCCGCCTGATGGGATTTCCTGATAGCTTCGAACAGGTGGTTAGTAACAGCCAGTTTAGCAAGCAGGCAGGGAACTCCATTGTGGTCGAGTGTATGATGGCTCTCTACCGTCAGATGGATATTACCAAATATGGTATTGAAAAATAAGTATAACTATCTAAATATCAAGAACATGAAAAAGTGCGACATTTCAGAAATGAGCTACAGTGAGCTTGTAGCCAAGAACATTGCCCTCCAGGAGGACATAAAGAACAAGATGGAGGAAGCCTATGCTCTCCAGCTGGCTATCAAGAACAGGAGAGAAGAAGAGATGAAGCGTGCTTTTGAGGAGCTGCTGAAAAACTTCTCCGCCACCAAGGAAGAGATGATGAAACTCTTCTATGGAGAGGATGTTACAACAGTTTCTGTGGAGAACACTCCGGACTCCGAGAAAGCGCCCCTTGCACTCCCTGAACCCCAGGAGGTCACCCCTGTGCAGGAGACGGTCTCTATCAACACTGCTGACAAGGAGAGTATCTGGAATCATCCTGCACTCCTCGCCCCTTACAATCCCAGTGCCTGCAAGGAGAAAGAGAATGCCTCTTCACCTGATAAGACCACTGTGGAGAAGTCTGAAGAAGACCTTCCCACTATGGAGAGTCTCCTCTCCGATGTCCCTGAATACAAGGAATTCTATACCCCTAAAACACCCGTGAAGAAGAGTAATAGGAGTCTCCTCACGATGGATGAACTCCTTTCAGGAGACCCTATCAACAGGATTCTGTGTCTGGGCAATGAGGAACCCAAGGGGAAGGCGTTCCGCCAGCACACCAGGATCAATCACGTGGGAGGGATCATCCCTACTGAAACCGCCACTGGAAAGACAGGGGTCTACATCCCTCCCACACCCACAATGGCGGCATAAATATAGGGTGAGTCATTTACAGAACATATTGGACATCAGCCTCTATACTGCTCTGATGAGTGAGGGGAAGAAAGCCCCTCACTCATCTTGCCCTTGGTTCAAGGAATGTGTAATACAAGTCAAGATCTGGGTCTGCCAGGATCGCACGACCACGAACGACAATCTCCACGAGAAAGCGAAGAACTATGCTCTGAACTTTCTCGCCAGCAACACGGAGCTATCTATCAACAAGGATGATGTAGCACGGGAAGTGGCTGATGTGGTAGAGAAGGCTTTCCAGAAGAAGTGCTTTGACCAGCGTCCGCCGGCGTATGTCGTGGCACAAAAGGAGAGAGAAAAGATACCGGAAGACCCGGAGAAAAAGTTCATCAAATTGAGACCCTAAGCCTTGCGGGAGTCGTTTTTAACGGCTACATTCGCAATACTTGCTTTATGTCCCTGAACCTCTTGTCAGGAGACCCCTGGGAGCTCTAACCGCATCTTCTTTGCGGTGGAGCTCCTAACTCTTGATAGAGCAAGAGCCCGATAAATTGGAATTTAGTGCTCTAATTACTTCATACTATCGATTCGGAATTATTCCTGAAAAGAATACCCGAACCCTGCCCGGGCCACAAGCGCATCGGCATACTTGCCGATTTTCTTGCGGATGCGTGTAATGTTTACATCCACCGTGCGGGGCGTGACAATGACATCATCAGGCCACACGGCCGACAGCAACTGCTCCCGTGAAAACACCTTTCCC
>JAFZTP010000083.1 GCA_017618815.1 Bacteroidales bacterium
GCCGGTAGGATTGTTCGGGTTGCAGAGCAGAATTGCCCTTGTCTTAGGAGTGATGGCTTTCTCGAAAGCCTCGACCGGAGGAAGCGCGAATCCATTCTCGATATATGAGCGCACGGTCTTGACGACAACGCCTGCGGATTCGGCAAAGCTCAGGTAATTGGCATATCCCGGCTCGACCATTATGATTTCGTCACCGGGATCGAGGCAGGAAAGGAAAAGCATCAGAAGGGCTTCAGACCCTCCCGTAGTAACCATTATCTCCTCCGGAGTAACACTGATTCCGCATTTCGCGTAATAGCTCGCGAATTTCTCACGTACGGAAAGAAGTCCTTGGGAATGAGTGTATTCGAGAGTTTTTCTATCGATATTCTTGAGCGCGTCGAGGGCTTTCTGCGGGGTCGGCAGGTCTGGCTGTCCGATATTGAGGTGATATACCTTCACACCACGCTTTTTTGCTTCGTCAGCGAACGGCACAAGTTTTCTGATAGGCGATGCGGGAAGCCTTACTCCCCTTTTCGATATTTTAGGCATAAAATCACAATTTAATCTAAAAGGCTAAGTTAATGATTATTTTCTGATTTGCGAATAAAAACCTCTACAGAGACGCGAGGTACCATTCATAGAGACGGGAAACGCCGTCTTCGAGTTCGACGGAATGCCTCCATCCGAGACTGTTCAGTTTGCTCACGTCCGTAAGCTTGCGAGGAGTTCCGTCCGGCCTGGACGAGTCCCAGAGTATCTCCCCTTCATATCTAGTCGCCGCCGCGACGAGGGCGGCAAGCTCCTTTATCGTAATCTCTTTTCCCGTGCCGACATTGATGTGGCAGTTGCGGATTTCCCTGATTCCGTCCTTGTTCACGGGACCGTCCGCGACATCCTTGAAGTCCACGTTAAGCAGCACATGCACGCTGGCGTCAGCCATGTCTTCGCTCCATAGGAACTCCCTGAGGGCATTTCCGGTGCCCCAGAGCCTGACTTTCCCGGCTTCAACTCCATATCTGCCCAGCACGGCCAGTATATCGGCATCGGAGGCATCCCCTCCTACGCCCTCGACGGGACGTACGGCGAGGTCCCTGCGCACCATCTGCCAGTCTCCCCTCTGCAGTGCTCCGGCAAGATGGATCTTGCGGATCATCGCAGGAAGCACATGGCTCTTCTCCAGGTCGAAATTGTCATTCGGCCCATAGAGGTTGGTCGGCATCACGGCTATATAGTTGCAGCCATACTGCAGGCTGAAGCTTTCGCACATCTTCAGTCCCGCTATCTTGGCTATCGCATAAGGTTCATTGGTATATTCGAGCTCCGAAGTCAGAAGAGCGTCCTCGGACATCGGCTGGGCCGCCATCTTGGGATAGATGCAGGTACTGCCGAGGAAGAGAAGTTTCTTGACTCCATGTCTCCAGCTCTCCCCGATGACATTCTGCTGGATCTGCAGGTTTCGGTATATGAAATCCGCGCGCAGCTTCAGGTTCGCCATGATTCCTCCGACGAAAGCTGCGGCCAGCACGACTGCGTCCGGTTTCTCGCGGTCGAAGAATTCGCGCACGGCGACAGGGTCCATCAGGTCAAGCTCAGCATGGGTCCGTCCAATCAGGTTGGTGTATCCGCGACTCATCAGGTTGGCCCATATCGCCGACCCTACCAGGCCTTTGTGCCCGGCGACATATATCTTGGAACTCTTGTCTAGCATTTTGAAAGATCGTATTCTACCATTTCACGGACCAGTGTCTCGAACTTAGTGCGGCGTGGATTCCAGCCCAGCTTGGTACGGGCCTTGGAAGGATCACCGAGGAGGCTGTCCACTTCGCTCGGACGGAAGAAACGGGGATCCACCTCAACCAACACCTTGCCAGTGGCGGCGTCAATTCCCTTTTCTTCGAGGCCGGAGCCCTCCCAGCGCAGGTCGATGCCTGCATAACGGAAGGCCAGGGTGCAGAACTCACGTACGGAATGCTGCTCGCCCGTGGCGATCACATAATCTTCAGGCTGGTCCTGCTGCAGCATGAGCCACATGCACTCCACATAGTCCCGGGCATGTCCCCAGTCGCGGAGCGCGTCCAGGTTGCCGAGATACAGTTTCTCTTGCAATCCCTTGGCGATCCTTGCGGCAGCCATGGTGATTTTCTTGGTCACGAAATTCTCTCCCCTTCTCGGAGATTCATGATTGAAAAGTATTCCGTTGACCGCATACATTCCGTAGCTTTCCCGATAGTTCTTGACTATCCAGAATCCATAGAGCTTGGCTACGCCATACGGAGAACGGGGATAGAACGGAGTCTCCTCATTCTGAGGCACTTCCCTCACCTTGCCGTAAAGCTCCGAGGTGGAAGCCTGATATATGCGGCAGGTCTTCTCCAGACCGCATATGCGCACAGCCTCAAGCAGGCGCAGCACTCCGACGGCATCGGTCTCCGCGGTGAATTCAGGCACTTCGAAGCTGACTTTCACATGGCTCTGGGCCGCAAGATTGTATATTTCGTCAGGTTTGATTTCGCTGATGAGACGGATCAGGGAGCTCGAGTCGGTCATGTCTCCGTAATGGAGATTGATCTGACGGCCGTTTTTCATGTCCCTTACCCACTCGTCGAGATACAGATGCTCTATCCTCCCGGTGTTGAAGGAGGAAGAACGGCGGAGCACGCCATGCA
>JAFZTP010000084.1 GCA_017618815.1 Bacteroidales bacterium
AATCGCTGTGATGGTGGGGGAGAGAAAGGCCCGGAAACTCTACATGGGTACCTTCCATTCTGTGTTCATCCGTTTTCTGCGTGAGTTCGCAGACCGTCTGGGATACCCGCCGGCATTCACCATATACGACCAGTCAGACTCTACAAGCGCAGTCAAGAGATGCGTCAAGGAACTCGGCCTCGACGACAAGATCTACAAGCCGAAAGACGTGCTTGCCAGGATCTCCATGGCCAAGAACAACCTGGTGACTGCCGAAAGATACATGAACGACACTGCGGCCAAGACCAACGACACACATGCCCGCAAGCCGCGCATATGCGACATATACATGCGCTATCAGACCATGATGCGCCAGGCCGGCGTGATGGATTTCGATGACATACTGCTGAACATGAACATATTGCTTCGCGACTGTCCGGAAGCTCTCGAGTCCATCCGCGAAAGATTCGACTATATCATGGTCGACGAGTATCAGGACACTAACTTCTCGCAGTATCTCATACTGAAGAAGCTCAGCGAAAAGCATAAGAATCTCTGCGTCGTCGGAGATGACTCACAGTCAATCTACGCCTTCCGCGGGGCCAAGATAGAGAACATCCTCAACTTCAGGAAAGACTATCCCGAAAGCAAGATATTCCGTCTGGAGCAGAACTATCGTTCTACCAAGACCATAGTGGACGCGGCGAATACCCTGATCGCCAAGAACGAGGGCAGGATCCCAAAGAATTGCTTCTCTAACGGCGACGAGGGCGACAGGATAAGGCTCATCCAGGCCTATACGGAACAGGAGGAGGCCTTGCTGATCGCCTCTTCGATCATATCCACGATGCAGGAGACAAAATGCCAGTATCAGGATTTCGCGATACTCTACAGGACCAACTCCCAGTCCAGGGCGCTGGAGGAGGCTCTCAGAAAAAGAAACATGCCATACGTGATCTATTCCGGCCATTCCTTCTTCGACAGGGCCGAGGTCAAGGACATGATGGCCTATTTCAAGCTGGTCGTGAACGTGAATGACGACGAATCTTTCCGCAGGGTAGTGAACACTCCTGCCCGGGGTATCGGAGAGACTTCCCTCGATGCTCTTTCCCAGGCTGCGAAAGCAGCCGGATGCTCCCTGCTCAAGGCAGCATATCTGGAGAACCTAGAGGAATATGGTCTCAGGAACGCCGCGGTGACCAAGATCCGCCAGTTCTGCGACATGATCGCGAGCTTCAATCTCAGGTCTGCAAACGAGGATGCATACAAGGTAGCATCCGAACTCTCGGACGCATGTGGCCTGTACCGCTCATTCAAGGAAGACAATTCGGTCGAGAACCAGTCCAGGGCTGCCAACATCGAGGAACTCGTGAACAGCGTCAAGGGCTATGTGGAAGACCGCAGCAATGAATATATCGAAGAGCTCATGGCCGAAGGGTCGATCTCGGACGCTTCCGAGATTTCGGATTCGGACTTCCCGATACAGACTCTCGGAGGATTCCTGGAGGATATCTCGCTGCTGAGCGCCGTCGATATGGAAAGCGACGACGACATCAATAACAAGATTGCCCTCATGACCGTCCATTCGGCAAAAGGACTGGAGTTCCCTTATGTCTATGTGGCCGGAATGGAGGAGAACCTTTTCCCTTCAGGCGGCATGCTGGCTTCCCCGTCCGACATCGAGGAAGAAAGACGTCTTTTCTATGTCGCCATGACCAGGGCAAAGGTGGCTCTCCGCCTGTCCTTCGCCCAGACCAGGATGCGCAACGGAAAACATGAGTCCAACTCGCCGAGCCGCTTCGTCAGGGAAATCGATTCCCGCTATATCGAGAATCCTCTCAGGAGGGAAGCTCTCGAGATTCCTGCCGGAGTGTCGGGCCTCCCGTCGAGAGGCAGACAGCCTGTATTCAAGAAGCCGTCCGCTCCTTCTTTCTCAAAGCCGCAGCCGATACCGGTCAGGAGACCTCAGCCTGCGCCGAGAAAGGAGGACCCGAATTTCATTCCTGTTTCAGTGCTCGAACTCAAGGAAGGAATGCGTATCGAGCATAACAAGTTCGGTTTCGGAAAAATACTCGAGATCTCCGGTCCTCAGACGGACTTGAAGGCGAAAATTGTCTTCGACGACTACGGCGAAAAAATATTGCTGCTCAAATACGCCAAAATCAGGACTTTATAGGTTTATTAGCATGAAGAATAGCACTTTGTGGCGTAAAAGATTTGATTATTGACAAAAAACTTTTATCTTTGCCACGAAGTTTTTCATAGTTTAAGTTTAGGTTAAGTAGCGGGGCGTTCGCAGTGATGCGGAGCCCCGTAAATTTTTTATGTGCCTGTCATTGAAGCACGTAGTCAGAGATGTTCTTTATTCCCGGGATTCCATAGTATTTCGCTATGTCTCCTTTCACGAAAAGCTTCCTTCCGACGTTCTCCGGATTGTCATGGGCGTTCAGCTCGTCGCGCATTTTTCCCTTCTTCAATTCAACCGACATGCACGCATCCTTCGACGTGACCGAGGCCCTTCCTGCGATTGCCAGGTTGGTAGTCGATACGGAGTCCTTCTGGAACGGGCTGGCGCTCCCGATGATGTAGCCATAGACCCAGACTCCGGTCGCTCCCGTCATGTTCCTGGCATCCGCCACTCCGACCGCTCCGCTGAGGTCCCGGCCCTTGTCATCACCCTGTCCTATGGTGAATTCTTCGTTGACCCAGGTCCTGGTAGTGTCGATGGAGACGCTTATCGTCCCTGAGACTCCGGTCGCGGGCGCGGATACCGACACCTCGAGAATCTCCCGCGGCTCAAGTTTCCTGGTCATAAGCACGTCTTCCTTTCCGGCATCGTCCAGTACCACCGAGACTTCTCCGGGGTTGAAGTAGGCGATCCTCTTTTCAGAGTAACCATACATAAGCCTTCCGTCCACGGACTGGACGAACATCACTCCCTGGGGATAGTTTACGAGGAATTCCGGGGCAATCCTGAGCCTTATCCCGCAGTTGATCTGGAAGCATCTCAGATCGACTTTCACGGTGGCTCCGGCCCTTACTTCCACTGTCTTCGAATCTCCGAACTGGGGCGAATCGAACAGAGGTCTCGTGAAGTCCCCGGACCGCGCGTCAATCTCATATGTGCCGGCATCCACTATAAGTTCTTCAGGCATGTCCCCATACCTGCCGCTATAGACGGTCTCCCCGCCGGCCTTCCTGACATTCAGGATGAAGACGCTTGAGTCGGGTACGTCCCGGTCCGCCTTGGTCTCCGGACGCGAAAAGTGGATGACCAGCTTTCCCTGGTCGTCATCGTTGTTTAGAATACTTGAACATGAGGTCGCGGCAAGAATCATGGCCGCCATTAGAATGTAGCTTTTCATATCTGCGTTTTTTCGTAAATATCGTGCGAGTCCGCCGAATTCAGATTAAAAAACGCGTTTAAATCGAAAAGCAAATTGCATGTGCAAACTTTGAGCGGAATGCGAGGTTCGAACTCGTGACCTGCGGCTTGGGAAGCCGCCGCTCTACCAACTGAGCTAATTCCGCGAGGGGTTACAAAGATAAAAAAACTTTGCTTAATGAAAAATACTAGAGCAGAATATTTATTCCTATCATGAGCAGAATTATGCTGCCCGCAATCTGCACCGGACGTCCGTATCTTGAGCCGAGCGCTCCGCCGAGAGAAAGGCCGGCTATCACCGAAAGTGCGGTGAATGAGAAGATTGAGAACGATGTAGTCTTCGCGCCTTCCCAGTCGAGGAAATCCATTGCCATCGACGCTCCGGTCGCCAGGGCGTCGATGCTTGTGGCTACGGCTCCGATGAACATGAACTTTATGCTGTCCATCCGCAGGGATGAATCCTGTTTCTGAATCGCTTCCAGGAACATTGACACGGATACATATAGCAGCAGGACAAATCCGATCAGATGGGCTATCAGCTCGAAGTTGCTTACCTTAGTGGATATGAATACATTGAAATAATGGGCGACAAGCCAGCCAAGTGCGAAGAAGGCCGCCTGTATCGTTGCGAATACCAGAGTTATCCAGATTATTTTCTTGTCGTCTATCTTTCCCGATGCGGTGCTGGAGCATAGCGAGACTGCAAAACTGTCTGCACAGAGTGATATGCCAATCAGCACGGCACGAATGAGCTCATCCATCTTGATCAAATTTGGATGCAAATTTATAACCAGTTTTGTAATAAAGCAAAGATATTCCAGCTTAGTTGGCAGCCGGTACGAGCGCAAGCATTATCTGGCCGGCGCAGCATATCTTCTCGCCGACGGTCAGGGTTGTCTCTGCGATGTAGATCCCGGCTCTTTCTCCGATAATCCTGCCTTCGCATTCGCAGAGATCTCCTGCCTTGACAGGATTTATGAACTCGATATGCTCGATTCCGGCAAACAGCGGCATGTATCCCTGGGCGAGCTTGTCTTTGACGACGATGGCGCAGCCCTGGGCCATGATCTCGCACAGAATGTTGAACGGTACGGTCTTGTTGTCAGGAGCATAGCCCCGGACAAAGAAATCGTCATCCTTGACCGTGTATTCGGAATGCCCTGTGCCGTCTTCGTCCAGCCACATCTTCTCCACCAGGAGCATCGGCTC
>JAFZTP010000085.1 GCA_017618815.1 Bacteroidales bacterium
GTCCATGGCCTTCTTGGCAGCGGCAATCAGTCTCGGATTGTCGGCGAGGCCAAGATAGTTGTTGGCACAAAAGTTAAGGGCAACCGAGCCGTCCTCGAGGGTTATCTCTGCGGACTGTGGGGATGCGATATTGCGTTCGTTCTTATAAAGACCCGCTTCTTTTATTGAAGCTAATTCATCCTGAAGATGTTTCTGAAATTTTCCGTACATTGGTTGTAGTGTTTAGCTCTTACAAATTTATGTTTTTCAATTCGAAAATCAATATTTTTATTACGAAATGACACTTTGTCCGAAAAAAGACTAAATTTGCATCACCAAATATTCGACACTAATTTATTGAGAAATCTCACACGGATGAAGAACGTACTGATAATCGGCTCGACCGGACAGATAGGGTCCGAACTGACCATGAAATTGAGGGGGCTTTACCCTGAAGGAAATGTTGTCGCAGGATATATTCCCGGCGCTGAACCAAAAGGAATTCTGCTTGAAAGCGGACCATCAGCAGTCGCTGACGTGAGAGACGGAGCCTCAATCGCAAAGATAGTTTCCGAGTACAAGATCGACACGATATACAACCTCGCAGCATTGCTTTCTGCAGTTGCCGAGAAGAAGCCTCTGCTCGCATGGGACATCCAGATGAACGGATTGCTGAACATCCTGGAAGTAGCCCGCGAAAACGGCTGTGCAGTCTTCACCCCAAGTTCCATCGGTTCTTTCGGCCCTGAGACTCCACACACCAACACCCCGCAGGACACAATCCAGCGTCCGCGTTCCATGTACGGAGTCACAAAGGTCGCTACCGAGCTTCTCAGCGATTATTATTTCCATAAATACGGCGTCGATACCCGCTCGGTGAGATTCCCGGGATTGATTTCCAATGTCACCCTGCCTGGCGGCGGCACCACCGACTATGCAGTCGAAATCTACTATGCAGCTGTCAAGGGAGAGGAATTCAAATGCCCTATCGCTTCCGGAACATTCATGGACATGATGTACATGCCGGACGCCCTCAAGGCTGCAGTCGACATAATGAACGCCGATCCGGACAAGCTAATCCACAGGAATTCGTTCAACATCGCCTCCATGAGCTTCGACCCTGAGATACTATACAATAAAATCAGGGAGCATATCCCTGATTTCAAGATGAAGTATGAAGTCGATCCGGTACGTCAGGCTATCGCTGACTCATGGCCGGACAGGATGGACGATTCATGCGCCCGCGAAGAATGGGGCTGGAAACCGTCATTCGACCTCGACAGCATGACCGTCGACATGCTCGCCGCTCTCCGCAGGAAGTTTGGTATCGTCGGTTAAAGCCGCCTTTTCTTCCTTTTTCTTCTTACGGGCTTCTTCGCGAGCCTTGCGCTTCTCATAGACAGCCTTGTATTTCTCTATCTTAGCGCGGTCTTTCTCCTGCTGGCGGAGGATGGCCTTCAGTTCCTTGCGTTTCTTTTCACGCAGCTTCGCCGCCTTCTTTTCAGCTTTTATCTTGGCCTTGACAGCATCCAGGCTGTCAAGACGGGCCCACTTGGCTTCCCGCTCCGCTATCTTGGCGGCACGGGCTTCCTCGCGACGCTTCCTGGCGGCCTCCTTAGGACTGAGGACAGGCGTGGCCACGGTATCCTTCACGGCAACACTGTCCTTCGAAACAGACAGCGAATCAGACACGGATGTCTTCAGGCTGTCGGCAACGGCAAGGCTGTCTGAGACGGACAAGCTGTCCTTGGCTGCGGCGGCGAGACTGTCAGCAACGACTGCGGCCTGGGCTGCGGCGAGGCTGTCTGCAGCAGCTTTCTCCTGCTCACGGCGTTTTCTGGCGGCCTCATGCTCGGCAATTTCCTTGTAGATGCCCTCCATGTATCCCGGATAATAGATATCCGTCTGGGCATACTTGGCTCTCGGACGACGCTCATACCTGAGCCTCTGGCCATCACGAAGAGTATAGGCAGTAACGGCGGCAGGGCTCTCCGGTCGCTTGTCCGGAAGCCAGCTGAATCCCTTCAGCAGCCTGTCATCCTTACGGAGCTGGGCAAGCGGATAGGCGTCATTGCTGGACTTGTCGAAATAATATACCTTGTCTATGTCCCCGTCCGTAAAGGTTGCATAGAGCATCTTGGATTCTGCTTTGTTGACCGTAGCGAAGGTGCTGTCCTCCTTGAGATAGAAGACTGCGGCCGCATCTCCGAGCGCATCGAAACGGCTCAGGACTCCGGTAGAATCAAAATATGCGAGCATCTCGGTGCTTCGGATCTGGTCATAGACTTCCGGGGCCTCTTCTATCACGACGAAAGCATTCGACATCAGGCTGGCCTTCTGCATGTGGCCGTCCTTGATGACGGCATAGAGACTGTCGGCAGAATACTGCCTCGTGACTTCCTGCCAGACTACCGGGGACTTGTAGAGACGGACCAGTGAGTCCAGGTCATTGTATGCAAGAGAATCGCTGGCGATCTGGATGTCGTTCCTGAACAGTCTCACATTACGGATGCCCGTAAGGAAGCCGATCTTGGTGGAATCAGGAGGCACGACCACGGCAATGCTGTCCGTGACTGCCAGGCTGTCTGAAAGGGAAAGACTGTCCGTAACGGCAAGGTTGTCAGAAACAGAGAGACTGTCCGTAACTGCAGGTCTGTCCGGCACAGGGTTCGGATCAGGCACAGGCTTCTGATCAGGCTGCTTAGGGCCTTGCGCCACGGCACCGGCATCCTTCTTCCCGCCTCTTCCATTCCTGCCACGGCCGAACGGAGAATTAGGGTCATCCTTTTCCTTGGCCGCTTCTTCCGCAGCCTTGGCGGCAGCTTCGGCCGCCTTCTTCCTGTATGTTGTCACCGCATCCAGCTTAAGGTCCTCGAGGCGCTTTGAGGAAGCGGTCACGTCAGATTCCGGGACCTCGAACCTCATCACGGTCCTGTAGACCAGGGTGTCGGCTCCGAAATATACTGTATCTTTCTGGTTGTCTTTCTTGTCGGTGATTCCTACGATGGCAGGGTCTCTGGTAAGGGTAAGCGTTGATGCCGAATCCAGGTAATGGATGCGTCCGGCAAGAGCCGAGACGTTCCTCGTGGTATCCGTCACCTGGGCATGCCCCAGAAGCTCAAGCTCGGCTGAGCGGCGATAATAATATGCCGAGTCAGCCCAGACCTCCTGGTGCTCTCCGAGACCATGTACATCCTTGTTGAAGAGGAACACGTCGCGACCACGATCATACCAGCCGGCATTGGACGAGAGCATATTCTCGTCTTTCCAGGCATCGGTCATGAAACCGAAGGTGGCGATCCCGCTTTCAGTGTTATAGACCAGCCTGGTGGTCTTCACGAAAATGGAATCGGTGAACATGTTCACGTTGTCCGTGAACGTAAAAGTCTTGATCTTGGAATCGTATGTACCTGTGTTGCTTTCGATGATCTGGCCATCCTTGTCCTTCATGGCACCGCCCTTCTGGAATACGGCGACGCTGTCCTTGGTGTTGTAGTCCAGATGTCGGGTCCTGAGCATGTTGTGGTCCTTGTCCTCGAGCTGCACCACTGAGCCGCGGAATTCCGCAAGGTCGTTGTCGATGTAGTAGGTCAGCTTGTCGCTGGACAAGATGGTCTCGTTCTGGATTATCTTCACATTGCCAATCGCCTCGATCTCTGCCTTGGACACACTCCAAAGTGCAGTATCGCACAGCAGGAAGGTGTCGTTGTGGAGGAACCTGGCGGGACCGGTAACCTTTCTCAGGCTGGATCCGTGATTGTCGATGATCTCCATCTTCTGGGCACTGAGCAGGCGTACAAGAGAATCAACCTGTCCGGAAGAATTCTGGGCAGGCAGTCTCAAAAGGCCGGCTGACGCCAGCAGTATGGTAACAACCAGTTTTCGGTACATTTATCGGCTCTTTTCGGCAGCTTCATTCCACGCAGCACGTGAGAACTCGCAGCCGCTGAATATAGGATCGATATAGATTTTGCTGGTCTTGATTTTCTTGTCGAGGAAGGCGTTGATCGCATCCATGGCCTTCTGGTTCTTCACGCCGTCGATGAGCTGGTTGTAGTCGCTCTCAAATGTGGCGGTATGTGCCGGGATGACCTTGTCAACCCTGATGATCTTGTAGACAGTGTTGCCTCGGCCCTCGTTGTCCAATGACTCCACAGGCTCGGAAATCTCTCCCTCCTTCAGGTCCTTGATGGCCCGGTAGTCCTGAGGCTTGAGCTCGTCTATCTGGAAGTATGATGAACCAGTATAAGGGTCAGCCATCTGGCCTCCGTTTGTCCTGGTGGCAGGATCCTGCGAGTAGAAGCGGGCTGCAAGCTGGAATGACACTGCCTCGTTGTTGATCTCGGTGCGGAGACTGTCAAGAGTCTTGAAAGCCTTCTGCTGGTCCTCGACGGTGTACTGAGGCTTGATCAGGATATGGCGGGCATTGAACATGTCGCCTTTCTTTTCGATGATCTCGATAAGGTGGAATCCATCCGGAGTCTCGACGATCTGGGATATCACGCCCGGACGGAGGGACATCGCGGCATCGGAGAATGCCGGCCAGAATATGGACTTCGAAGCCATGCCGAGCTCACCGCCCTTCCTGGCGCTGCCCGGATCCTCAGAGTAGATGCGGGCGAGGGTGCTGAATTTCTCGCCATTGATGATCCTCTCGCGGAGTCCGAGGAGTTTTTCCTTTACTGCAATGCTGGCGGCCTCACGGTCAGGATAGATGCAGATCTGGCTGAGCTGATAACGGATCGGGACCATAGGGAGGTCGGCCGAATCAGTCTTCTCGACGTACTGCTTCACGTCATATGGGGTAAGCTCAGGAACATCCTGGGCTACCTCAGCCTGCTTCTGCTGGATAAGGCTCTGGTTTTCGAAAGTCCTCTTCCAGTCCTGACGGAGCTTGTAGAGAGGCTTGCCGAAATAATTCTCAACTTCCTCATCACCGCCCAGGCTGGTACGGATCTGGTCGATACGGCTGTTAAGCTGGCTGGTGACGTTGTCCTGGTTGATAGACAGGGAGTCGATCCTCGCCTGCATCAGAAAGATGTTCTGCTCCATCAGGCGCTCGAGCAATTCGCAACGCATGATATTGTCAGAAGCATAGACGCCCTTCTCGATGCGCATCATACGGAGCTGCTCCTCGAGCTCTCCGATCGTAATCACTTCGTTTCCGACCACAGCCACAGTCTTGTCGATAAGACCTTTCGGATAGGTCTGTGCGAAAACGGAGAAAGATGCCGTAAGAGCGGCCACAACCGCTGTAATCCTTAGTATAGTCTTCATCATCAATATATCACTAAATTATTCTGTCCACGGGCCTTCTCTAGCAAGTCCCGTTCCAAACCGGACAGAAGAGTCTGTTTTCGTGAACTCAGAATTATATCCTTTATCCTAGGCGTCCAGTATTCGACCGGCGCCTGGTCTCCGGCCTTGACCATATCGCTTACGTAAGCGATGTTGACGCGGCCTTTGCCATCTTCCATCTCCACGTAACCTTTGTTGATCGAAGAGAGCACAGTCCTGTAATCGACTCCGAACTCCCTTGACAAGGTCACGATGTCCACCCAGTTTCCACCGAAATCGGTGTACCTGAGCGAGGATGCATAAGTAAGCGAGTCGGCGACGATCAGCTGGTCGTCATCCGTTCCCGCAAGGTTCTTTCGCACCGCGTCGATGTTCGGGGAATCTAGCGCAAGGCGCACGAAAC
>JAFZTP010000086.1 GCA_017618815.1 Bacteroidales bacterium
AGCTCGATCTTCGAGCGGTCGATGTTCCTGACATTATAGATCATGGAAATGACATCATACACGCATGGCGCCAAGTCCATGTCCAGCTGTCGCTTGCCCAGGGAGCTGTTGTCCATGTCGGCATGGATCTTCATCCTCCTCCAGTTGAAGGTCAGGTCGTTCAGGGCCCTGTAATTACCCTCCTGGGTATTCCTCGAAAAACGGAGAGGCTTCAGCGTGCCATGGGTGAACCATGAACGGAAATCCTCCTTCATCTTGAAGAAGGCGTCGAACTTCTTGGCGCTCCTTCCATACACCCTCGCGCAGTACACCGAGTCCCCATTATACATGACGTTTTCGAGGGAAAGGGTGGCCGAGGCGACATCGGAATTGATTATACCCCATTTATAGTGTATGGAAAAGGTGATTTTCTCCCCTGACTTGAAAGCTAAGAATTCTTTGTCCAGCGAATGCTGAGGCAGGCACTGGGCACCGGCAAAAACGGAAATCAGAAAGAGAATCGATGAGATCAGTCCGTATTTCATATCAGAACCCCGTGTTTGTGAATTCTCCTCCGGCATCAGGATATGGCTGATAGCCCGATCCGCTGTCGGAGAAAGGATCATAGGTCTGGGACTGCGACGCCGGGGAATTCATCGCTGACTCATACACTCCCGCGCCGGCTTCGGCGGCGAGCGTCTGGTCGATCTCCACAAACCTTACCTGTTCGCTCTTGAAGAGCATGTCGATATCTGCGGTGGAACCATTACGGTGCTTCGCAATGATAATCTGGGTCGTTTCCTTTCCGTTTTCAGTCTCGGCAAGTCCGAGATAGTCCGGACGATGGACGAAGAGTACCATATCGGCATCCTGCTCGATTGAGCCGGACTCCCTAAGGTCGCTGAGCTGAGGCTTGCCGGTACCGCCGGTTCGTTTGACGGCGTCTCGGGAAAGCTGTGAAAGGGCGATGATAGGGACATTCAGTTCCTTGGCAGTCGCTTTGAGCGTCCTTGAGATAGCAGCCACCTCCTGCTCTCGCATTCCGCGGAGCTCGGCAGGTCCCTGCATAAGCTGAAGGTAGTCCACGATGATAAGGCGGACTCCCTTGGTCTTGACAAGCCTCTTGGCCTTGGTACGGAACTCCATGATAGGAAGACCCGGGGTGTCGTCAACATACAGCGGAGCCTTGGAGAGAGCCTTGAGACGATACTCAAGCTGCTCCCACTCACGAGGCTGAAGCTTGGTTCCACCCTTGATCTTGTCGGCAGGGAGTCCTGACTCGGAGGTCATGAGACGTTTTGCGAGCTGGATGGCAGGCATCTCCAAAGAGAATATGGCCACCGGCATATTGTGGTCCACTGCGGCGTTCCTCGCGATGTTGAGCGCGAAGGCAGTCTTACCGACGGAAGGTCGGGCCGCAAGGATGATCAGGTCGGAAGGCTGCCAGCCCATGGTAATCCTGTCGATGGACTGGTATCCCGAAGGAACACCGCTGAGTCCCGACTGGGTCTGCATCTTCTCGACGTCATCCATAGCCATACGGATGACAGAACCGATCTCCTGGACGTCTTTCTTGACATTGTTCTCGACGGCAGAAAGAATCCTGGACTGGGACATGTCCACGAGGTCATCGACATTGATGGACTCGTCATATGAATCCTTGAGGATATCCACGGAAGCCTTGATCAGGTCTCTCTGGATAGTCTTCTGCTTGAGAATCTTGATGTAATACTCTATGTGCGCGGCCGCACCGATCTTCTGGGAAAGGGCCGCAAGAGTGACGGCACCGCCGACTGCCTCCAGATTCCCCATGGACAGAAGCTTCTGGGAAACGGAAAGAAGGTCGAGTGCCACATGCTCATTGACCAGACTGATCATAGCCTCGTAGATCATACGATGCTTAGGATCATAGAAGCACGACGGAGAAAGCTCCTCCATCGCCTCGTCTACGCAACTTGGTTCGACGAGAAGGGCTCCCAGGACAGCTTCCTCGAAATCAAGAGCCTGAGGCGGGCGATTTCCCATCTCAAGCCCTATGGTATCAAGGTTCACTTCCTGACCCTTTTTTCTGGTTCTCTTCTGGTCAGGCATGAATTGAAAAATTATTCAGCAATATCAGGACTTACGATGATACGGCCGCAGTGCTCGCAGATAACGAGTTTCTTGCGGGAAGCGATATCGATAAGCCTCTGAGGAATAATCGTGTTGAAGCAACCGCCGCAGGAATCCTCGTCAAATACGGATACAACTGCAAGATGGTTTGCAACGCTGGCGCGGATACGCTCGTAAGCGCTCATCACCCTCGCGTCGATCTTCTCGGCGCAAGCCTCTCTCTTTGCCCTGAGGGCAGCCTCTTCCTTGGAAGTAGACTCCACGATTGTGGACAGCTCCTGCTTCTTAGCCTCGAGATCCTCCTGACGTACTGCGATTGCAGCTTTGATGTCCTCGATCTCAGCCTTGGTCTCGGCGATCTTCACTTTTGCCTCGCCGATGTTCTTCTCAGCGATCTGGCGCTCGAGCTCCTGGTTTTCGATCTCCTTGTTGATGGAGTCGAACTCGCGGCTGTTAGCGATATTCTCAAGCTGTTTCTTGTACTGGGCGATCTGGGTGTCGCAGTCAACGATCTTCTCCTTGGCCATTGCGATGGTCTTGTTGTAACCGTCGATCATAGCCGTCTCGGCGGAGATCTTAGAGGTAAGCGACGCAATGTCGCGCTCGAGAGCCTCTACCTCAACCGGCAGTTCTCCACGAAGGAAAAGAATCTTGTCAATCTCGGTATCGGCGAGCTGAAGCTGATACAGAGTCTTAAGCTTTTCTTCTACAGAGACATCAGAATCGGCGAAACTTTTCCTGATGGACACAAAAGTCTCCCTCTCATCGATAGGTGTCTCTACTTTCTTTACTTTCTTTGTTGCCATTATCGTATACGAATTTAATATGCAGATTATGCGAACTGCAAAGGTAGGTAAATTTTTGCAATTTCCTTACAAAGTCTTGCGTATTTCCTCAAGCTGAGCCCTTATATCCTTAAGGGTATCAAGGGCAAGGACCCTGCTTTCCACCTTTTTACGATCTTCTGAAAGACGTAGGGACGCCCCGTCGAGAGTCATCTTCTGGTCCTTGACGAGATAGTGGATCTGCTTCAGAGTCTCTATCTCATCGGCCGTGTAGATGCGGTTCCCCTTGGCATTGCGCCTAGGCTTGAGGAACTTTCCGAAAGAATTCGTCCAGTAACGGACAAGAGACGCATTCTCCCCGAGGATCTCGGAGACCTCTCCGATAGTGTAATAAAGCTTCTCCATATATCTGTTGGTTTAATCAAGTGTCTGTCCAGTGCTGGAGCTCATGTAAGCCGCATTGGCATACTCCATCGGCGTCAATGAGCCGAAGAAATAATTGACAGGATCCTGTGGCTGACCCTCGCGGAGCACCTCGTAATGCAGATGAGGCGCGAATGACTTGCCGGAGATGCCGACCACGGCTATCCTGGCCCCACGCTTCACTTTCTGTCCCTTGCTCACATAGATGTCTCCCAGATGGCCGTAGCGAGTCACATAGCCGTTGCCATGGTCGATATCCACGACATTGCCGAGTCCCTTTCCGGAGCGGGTCACGTCAGCGACCACTCCGTCGGCCACGCAGCGGACCTGCTCGCCCTGGGCAGCGATGATGTCCAGCCCGTCATGTCTGGTCGCCACCTTGTAGAAAGGATTGATCTTCTGTCCCACGGATGCGCCGATCTGGGTATAGGTAAGGTTATCCACCGGGATAGTCATCGGAGGCACCCTCCTGGTAGCGGAAAGCGTCCTGAATACCGAATCGAAATTGGCCTCGACCTTGGATGCGGAGGCTTTCAGGTCGTCGAGCCCACCTTCCATGCGGAAATCCGACTCGCCCACAGGGTCCACCGAAGGGGCCGAGGTATGGAAAATCTGCTCATAGATGGCGTTGTCCCTCTGCTGGAGATCCGCCGTCACGTCTGCGACCAGTTTCTGTCTGGCCTCCATCTCCTCATATGTACGCTCATACATCCGGTTTTCCCGGATCAGCCGTTTCTCCGTATCAGTACTGAAGAAGAAAGCCAGCACAAGGTAATAGCAGACAGCAAGCGAGAAGGTGCCGACAAACCACAGCAGTACCCTCTGCACAACCTTCTGTACAGATGTCCTTACTTTTCGGAAGCTGATGTTCCTGCTGTCAAACTCGTAGCTGCTCATTTTCCTCCGTTAAATCTGCCGTTTCCAAGCACGGCCTGCGAATTCTGGCTCACCTTGCCGACCATCGATGAATACTCCTCCGGACTCATGTCCATGTCGAGATAGTTCATCGGATTGACATGGTTGCCCCTGTATATAACCTCATAGTGCAAGTGCGGGCCGGTCGATTTTCCGGAATTGCCGGACTCGCCGATGCACTCTCCCCTCTTTATCTTCATGCCCTCGACCACATAGATCATCTTCATATGCGCATATCGGGTCTTGTAGCCAAAACCATGGTCGATCGTAACCGAATTGCCATAGCCGCCGAGCTCATACTTGACAGTCTCCACGACTCCGTCGCCAGTTGTATAGACAGGATTGCCAGGCTTCATGGCGAAGTCATATCCGGAATGGAAACGTGTCATGCCGGACATCGGGTCGGAACGGAAACCGAACGGGCTGGAAAGCCTGAACCGGTTCTTGTCAGGATTGAACGGAGGGATTGCCGGGATGCATGAGGCCATGTCACCGGCCTTGCGGGCCATCGACTCGATGTCATCGAACGACTTGCTCTGCACATAGGCCTTCTTTGTCAGCACATCCAGTCGCATAGCCGTACGTTTCAGCAGAGATTTGTCCCCTACGACATCCAGATAGGCATATCTGTTGACGCCTCCGAAACCGGCGTTACGGACTTCCGGAGCAATCTCGTTCATGCCGAAGATGTTGCGATAGATCTCGTCATCCCTCATCCTGAAGCCTTCCAGAGCCGCCTCGCTGCGGTCCAGCTTGCGGTTCAACACCTCGATTCTGGCAGTCCAGTCGGCATTCTTCTTTTTAAGGAGCAAAGTCTTCGGAAGCTCGAACCCGAGGACCGAGGCGTAAATCCAGAAATACAGGAAGGAAAGGAGCAGGCTGGACAGGAAAAAGCCCAGGGACCAGGCGAAACGCGAACCCCACGAAATCTTCTCCGCTTCGTAAAGCAGTGTCTTGGGATTGAGCTTATATGTTCCGCTATTCTTGGCCATCAGAATCGACTTACACAGCACAAACTATGCCTAAACCTCAATTTACAAATATAAGAAAATTTCAAAAAATTGTTGTAATTTTGCAGTTTGTGAAAATTGACAGTAATATATATATGACAGCTAACGAAATAAGGCAGAAGTACATAGACTTCTTTGCAAGCAAAGGGCATACCCCGGTGCCTTCAGCTCCGATGGTCATAAAGAACGACCCGACATTGATGTTCACCAATGCCGGAATGAACCAGTTCAAGGATATTTTCCTCGGCAACAGCACCCCTAAGTTCCGCAGGGCGACTGACAGCCAGAAATGCCTCCGCGTGAGCGGAAAGCACAACGACCTCGAGGCGGTGGGTCATGACGGACGCCACCACACCATGTTCGAGATGCTCGGAAACTGGAGTTTCGGAGACTATTTCAAGACAGAGGCGATCGACTGGGCATGGGAACTGCTTACAGAAGTTTACAAGATTGACAAGTCCAAGCTTTATGCGACCGTATTCGAAGGCTCTGCCGAAGACGGCACAGAACTCGATACCGAAGCTCGCGAAGCATGGAAAAAACATATGCCGGAGGATCATATCCTCCTTGGAAACAAGCACGACAATTTCTGGGAAATGGGCGACACAGGCCCATGCGGTCCGTGCAGCGAGATCCATATCGACCTCCGTACCGACGAAGAGATCGCGGCCAAGCCTGGAGCCGAGCTTGTCAACACGGACAACGACCAGGTCATCGAGATCTGGAACCTCGTGTTCATGCAGTACAACCGTATGGCTGACGGCCATCTGGAGTCCCTCCCTGCAAAGAACATCGATACCGGAATGGGCTTCGAGCGTCTCTGCATGGTACTCCAGGGCAAGACCAGCAACTACGATACGGACGTCTTCAGCGGTCTGATCAGCGAGCTTGAGAAACTCTCAGGCCACAAGTACCACTCAGGCGAAGACACCGACGTAGCGATGAGAGTATGCGCCGACCACATCAGGGCCATCGCGTTCTCCATCGCTGACGGCCAGCTCCCTTCCAACGTCAAGGCAGGCTACGTAATCCGCAGGATCCTGCGCCGTGCAGTCCGCTACGGATACACCTTCCTCGGCTTCAACGAACCGTTCCTCTGCCGCCTCATCGACAGGCTTGCCGAGGACATGGGCGGGGCATATCCTGAGCTCGTAGCCCAGAAGAAGCTTATCGAGAGCGTCATCCGCGAAGAGGAAATGGCTTTCCTCCGCACTCTCGACAGAGGTATCAAGCTGCTTGACGACAACATGGAGAAATGCGCCGCCACTAAGGTCATCTCCGGAGTTGACGCATTCGTCCTCTACGACACCTACGGTTTCCCTATCGACCTTACCGAGCTCATCGCCACCGAGAAGGGCTACAAGGTCGATCTCGAAGGCTTCAACGCTGAACTCCAGAAACAGAAGGAGCGTGCCCGCAACGCCACCTCGAACGAGTTCGGCGACTGGACCGAGTACCACAGCGGCGAAGAGGCAGAGTTCATCGGCTACGACAGCCTCTCCCTCGAAGGCGCCAGCCTGCTGAAGCAGCGTACGGTAAAACAGAAGAACAAAGTATATTACCAACTTGTTTTCGACCGCACCCCGTTCTATGCTGAAATGGGCGGTCAGGTCGGAGACACCGGCTACATAGTATCCGCAAGCGGAGAGAAGATCGCAATCCTCAACACCGTCAAGGAGAACAACCTCACCATACACCTTGCAGAGCGCATCCCTGAGGACTGCGAAGGCGCTTTCTCCCTCTATGTAGACGAGGAGAGAAGGCAGAGGATCACCTGCAACCATACCACGACCCACCTTCTCGACCAGGCCCTGCGCGAAGTCCTCGGCACACACGTCGAGCAAAAAGGTTCGTTCGTAGGCCCTGACTACTTCCGCTTCGACTTCTCCCACTTCTCAAAGATGACCGACGAAGAGATCGTCGCCGCCGAGAAGAGAGTCAACCAGCTCATCCGCGCTGACTTCCCTCTCGAGGAGAAGCGTGACGCCACTATGGAAGAAGCCAAGGAGATGGGCGCCATCGCCCTCTTCGGCGAGAAATACGGGGACAAGGTACGCGTCGTGAAGTTCGGCGATTCAGTCGAGCTCTGCGGTGGTACCCATGCATCCTCAACCGGCCGTGCCGGCTTCTTCAAGATCGTATCCGAAGGCGCCGTAGCCGCCGGAGTCCGCCGTATCGAGGCCGTCACCGGAGCGGCTGCAGAGGACCTTGTATATGGAATGCAGGACAGCATCAAGTCAGCCAAGGCCTTCTTCAACAACGCCCCTGACCTTACCGGAGCCATCCAGAAGATGGTTGCCGAGAATGCTTCATACAAGAAGGAAATCGACGGTTACATGAAGGAAAAAGTGGCTGGCCTCTCTGCCAAGCTTGCAGAGAAAGCCGAGACCGCAGGCAACGTCAAGCTCATCAAGTTTGACATGAGCATGGATCCTGCAGTCGTAAGAGAAATTGCCGCCACCCTCCAGAAAGAGGCCGGCAGCCTGGTATTTGCAGGAGCATTCGAATATGAAGGCAAGCCTCAGCTTGTGCTCATGTATTCGGCTGACCTCGTCGCTGCCGGAAAGAATGCCGGCAAGGACATCCGCGAGGCTGCCAAGTTCATCATGGGCGGCGGAGGCGGACAGCCCGGCCTTGCGACCGCAGGCGGAAAGAACGTCGGCGGACTCAAGGAAGCCCTCGACAAGATGGTTGAAACCGCACTTGCATAATAAATGAAGAAACTCGATCAGTTCATATTAAAATCCTTCATCGGACCGTTCTTCGGAATCCTGGTCGTCGTCGAGTTCATACTGATGATGCAGTTCCTATGGCTGTACATCGACGAACTCGTCGGCAAGGGACTGGGGCTGAGGATCATCCTCGAGTTCATGGGCTGGGGAGCCGCGACTCTGTTGCCGCTCTCCCTTCCGCTCTCCACCCTGCTGGGCTCGGTGATGACATACGGCCAGATGTCCGAGAACAATGAGCTGATCGCCGTAAAGGCTTCCGGCATCTCGCTCAAGAGAATGCTGCTGCCTATAATGATAGCTTCGGCCATAATTAGCATCGGAGCTTTCTTCGCCGCCAACAACCTCGTTCCGGTGGCCTTCAACAAGATTTACACCCTCAGGGACGACATCGGCAAGACAAAGGAGGAGATCAGCATCCCGACAGGCACGTTCTACGACGGACTGGACGGATATGTGCTCCGAGTCGAAGAAAAGGACGGCGAGACCGGAATGATGCACGGAGTCATGGTCTATGACCATACTTCAGGAAAGGGAAACGTCAGCGTGACGCTTGCCGACTCCGCCATGATGAAGATGTCCAAGGCCAAGGATTACATAACGTTCCAGCTCTTCAGCGGCATCAACTACCAGGAGACGAACACCATGAGGTACAGGGATACGACTCTCCAGATGCAGAAGATCGAATTCTCCAGGCAGGAGATGATCATACCGCTGGAGAACTATGCCTTCAAGAAATCCTCCGGAGCCAGATACGGAGACCAGGTCAAGTCAATGGACCTGTCCCGCCAGAGAGCTGTCAAGGACTCTCTCTCGAGGCAGCTTGACTCCGTAGTGAACAGAGTGTCCCAGGACTTCTGGAACATCCGTACGATACGGTACTACAACCAGCTCGACACCTCAAGTCACTTTGAGCATAAGACTATGTTCGAGTATCCGGAGACTCTGAACTGGAGAAACACCAAGGCCAAGCGCAGGGCTTATGAATCCGCATCGTCCGTACTCGGCGACTATTCCATGCTGTTGCAAAACAGCATAGACGGAGTCCGTTATGAGACCAAGATACTGAACAAGGCCAGCGTCGAGATACTGCACAAGTTCGCGCAAGCTCTCGCCTGCCTGATATTCTTCTTCATCGGAGCCCCTCTGGGCGCGTTCGCCACCAAGCGCCGCGGTCTTGGAGCCTCACTGATTATCGCAGTACTTTTCTTCGTGCTCTACTGGGTAGTGGACATCAGCGGCGTCAAGCTGGGCAACGACGGCAAGACAAGCGCCGCCGTAGCCGTCTTCTTCTCGTCCGCGGTATTGCTGCCGACCGGCCTCTTCCTTTCATGGAAAGCCGTGAATGATGCCAAACTGTTCAGCGGAGTGGAAAACTTCGCCTCATGGTGGAGAAAAACAAAGAGCAAGATCATGGGATTTTTCAAGAAAACCAGAATCGTATACATGGGTACGCCGGAGTTTGCAGTCGCTCCTCTGGACGCCCTAGTGAAAGCCGGTTACAATGTAGTCGGAATAGTGACCGTGGCAGACAAGCCAAGCGGCCGCGGCCTAAAGCTGAACGAAAGCGCCGTCAAGAAATACGCGGTAGAGCACAACATCCCTGTGCTCCAGCCTGTCAAGCTCAAGGATCCGGAGTTCCTCTCCGCCCTCGAGGCATTCAAGGCAGACCTCTTCGTGGTCGTCGCCTTCAGGATGCTGCCTGAGGTGGTCTGGAAGATGCCGCCTCTCGGCACATTCAACCTGCACGCCGCCCTGCTCCCTCAGTATCGCGGTGCAGCCCCTATCAACTGGGCTGTGATCAACGGCGAAAGGATGACCGGAGCGACTACTTTCATGATTGACGAGAACATCGACACCGGCGGCATCATGCTCCGCCAGGAGCTCAGGATCTCCGAAACCGACACTGCCGGAGACGTCCATGACAAGCTCATGCCTATCGGCGCAGAGCTGGTGGTCCAGAGCGTCGAGGGTATCATAGAAAGAAACATAGAGACACGAGTACAGAGAAGTTTCATCCAGGGCTCAGAGGTCCTCAAGCCAGCCCCGAAACTTACCCGCGAGCTCTGCCACATAGACTGGAACGACTCTACCGTCGCCATCTACAACCTTATCCGCGGTCTCAGCCCATATCCGGCCGCCTTCACGGAACTCGTGAAGGACGGCGAAGCCACCCAGCTCAAGATCTACTCTGCCGAGAAGGTGGGCAATCCTTCGGGAGCAGCCCCTGGCACCGTGATCTCAGACGGCAAGACCTTCATGCAGATTGCCACCGCCGACGGAGCGATCTCCCTCAAGGACATCCAGCTTGCTGGCAAGAAGAGGATGGACATAAAGGCCTTCCTCGCCGGATTCCGCGAACCTCAGTCTTACAAGACGTCCGAAGGTACATCCAAAGCCGAGATAGCAAAGACTCGCAGCAATGTCTAAGATCGTCATAATCGGAGCCGGAGACTTTCCCAAGAAGGAGTATCCCCGCTACCTGGTCCGCAGCGCAGACAGGATAATCTGCTGCGACAGCGCGCTCAGGACATGGCTCCGCGTTATGAAACCTCTGTTCGGCCGGGACAGGCTCCCGGACGTGGTGATCGGAGACATGGATTCGCTTCCGAAGACTCTCCAGAAACGGTTCTCCGACAGGATCATCCATATCACGGAACAGGACGACAATGACCAGACAAAAGCCATGCGCTATGTCATGGACCATTATCCCGATGCGACAGAAATCCATTTCATCGGCTCCACCGGAAAACGGGAGGACCATACTGTCGGAAACATGTCCCTGCTCATGGAATATGCCCGTATCTGGGAAGTGACAGGCCTGCCCGCCGAAGGAAAGCCTGTGGTGGACATGGTGACTGATTACGGAACGATCTTCGCGGTCACGGAGTCATGTTCCCTGCCGGTCGGCGAAGGCCGCAGGATTTCCATATTCACTCCTGACAATTCATTGAGGATAAAATCCAAGGGTCTGGTATGGCCTACCGACGACGTAGTCTTCGACAACTGGTGGAAAGCGACCCTCAACAGGGCCTCGGAAGATACCGTTACTCTGGAGCTTTCACACAAGTCCATAGCGCTGATTTCTCTCGATTGATTTTCTGCTGATTTTCCCTATATTTGTCCTGCAACATAAGGATAACATTATGAAAACTCTCCGCATCACGCTTGCCGTCATTTTCATGGCGGGAATCACCATGATGATAGCGGGACTCTCGGGAGTCCTTCATCCATGGCTGGGCTGGATGGCCAAGCTTCAGTTCTTGCCGGCGGTCCTCGCCCTGAACCTAGGTGTTATAGCTTTCCTGATCGTTCTCACTCTGCTTTTCGGAAGGATATACTGTTCCGTAATCTGCCCGCTCGGAGTGCTGCAGGACGGCATCTCATGGCTGGCCAGCCTCAGGAAGAAAAGGAGGTTTTCATGGTCCCCGGAGAAAAAATGGCTCCGTTACGGCGTCTGGGTCGTCTTTGTCGCAGCCCTTCTGGCCGGAGTCCAGGTGCTGGTAGCCCTGATAGCTCCTTACAGCGCCTACGGCCGCATGGTCAGAAGCGTCGTAGATCCGAAGATGCCGGTAGTGCTGGTGGCCGCCGTGACCTTCGTTGTAATATTCGTGCTGGCCTGGCTGAATGGCCGTACATGGTGCAACACAATCTGCCCTGTCGGCACTACCCTGAGCTTCCTTAGCCGATTCTCGCTGCTGCGTCCGGTGATCGACGCCGACAAATGCAAGAACTGCAAGCTCTGCGAGAAGAACTGCAAGGCCTCCTGCATAGACATCAATGAACATAAGATAGACTACAGCCGCTGCGTGGACTGCTTCAACTGCATAGACAACTGCAAGTTCGACGCCCTGCACTACCGCTTCGCCTATGGAAAGAAAGAGGCGGCCCGGAAGGACAATGCCGACAAGGGGCGCAGGGCATTCCTGGCCACTGCCGCAATTCTGGCCCCCGCCGCAGCCCTGAAGGCACAGACCAAGAAACTTGACGGAGGATTTGCCGAAATCATCGACAAGAAGGCTCCTGAGAGGACCACTCCGCTTACGCCGTTCGGTTCTCGCAGCGTCAAGGACTTCTATAAGCGATGCACCGCCTGCCAGCTGTGCATCTCGGCCTGTCCGAACAATGTGCTCAGGCCATCCATGTCCCTGGACAGGCTGATGCAGCCGGAGATGGGATATGAGGACGGATACTGCAGGCCTGAATGTACCAGATGCTCCCAGGTCTGCCCTGCAGGGGCGATACTCCCGCTAAGTCCGGAGGAGAAGACGGCGGTGCATATCGGTACGGCGACCGTTGACAGGAGTCTCTGCGTCGTGGAGAAAGATGGCGTGAGTTGCGGCAACTGTGCCCGCCACTGCCCTGTCGGGGCCATCAGGATGGTCAGGCTAGACCCTGACGACCCGGATTCGCTCAGGATTCCTTCGGTGGACGAGAGCCGATGCATAGGCTGCGGAGCCTGCGAGTATCTCTGTCCTTCGAGACCATACAGCGCAATTCATGTCAACGGACTTCAGGTCCATATAAACTCATAAGCCATGGATAGAAGAGATTTTCTGAAGACAGCCGGAGCGGGTGCGATAGCGCTCGGAACGGCCGCATGCACCGGAGGTTCCGGACAGAGAAAGACAGCAGTCGAAGGCACTTCCGGCGAGATGGTGTACCGGACCAACCCGGCCAACGGGGACAAGGTCTCCTTGCTGGGATACGGCTGCATGAGATGGCCTATGACCAAGGATGCCGAAGGCCAGGATGTGATTGACCAGGAGAAAGTGAATGAGCTGATCGACGTTGCCATGCGCAATGGAGTGAATTACTATGATACGTCTCCGGCGTATCTGCGCGGCCAATCCGAGAAGGCGACAGGTATTGCCCTGGCCCGCTATCCGCGCAAGTCTTTCTATATCGCCACCAAGCTTTCGAACTTCTCTGACGCGAGTCACGAGGCTTCCCTGAAGATGTATAGGGATTCCTTCGAGGAGATGCAGACTGATTACTTTGACTATTATCTGATGCATGCGATCGGCCGCGGCGGATATGAGGCATTCAAGCAGAGATATGAGGACAACGGCATGATGGATTTCCTTCTCAAGGAGAGGGAGATTGGCAGGATCAGGCAGCTTGGGTTCTCATTCCATGGCCGACAGTCGGAGTTTGACGAGCTTCTGGCTCTACATGAGAAGTATCATTGGGATTTCGTCCAGATAGAGATGAATTACATGGACTGGAAACATGCCGACGGAGTGCGCAATGTCAATGCAGATTATCTATACGAGCAGCTGGACAAGCGGGAGATTCCAATCACCGTGATGGAGCCGCTTCTGGGCGGCCGCCTGTCGAGCCTGCCGGACAATATCGCGGCCCGTCTCAAGGAAAGGGAGCCTGATGCTTCGCTGGCTTCGTGGGCGTTCCGCTTCGTGGGCTCTTATCCGAGGATACTGACCGTGCTGAGCGGCATGACTTACATGGAGCACCTGCAGGACAACCTCAAGACGTTCATGAATTTCAAGCCTATGGATGAGGAAGAGCTGGCTTTCATGGAGGAGATGGCCGTGCTGATGGCCGAGTATCCTACGGTGAATTGCACCCATTGCAATTACTGCATGCCATGTCCTTACGGTATAGATATTCCGGGAATATTCGCCCATTACAACAAGTGCGTCAACGAGGGAACCGTCGCCCAGGGCGAGGAGCAGAAGAACTTCAAGAAGCTGCGCAAGGCTTACCTGACCTCATACAACAAAGCCATCCCTACCCTGCGCCAGGCGGACCACTGCATCGGCTGCGGAAAGTGCCTGGAGCATTGCCCTCAGAGCATCCAAATCCCTTCCGAACTGCGCCGCATCGACGCCTACATCGAAGGGCTGAAGAGGAGTATGTAACTGATCCTAAATCCGCACGTATATAAAAAATCAGCCACCCAGGAGGGTGGCTGAAATCATTTATATCTAAAGAGAAGCTATCGAGCCTGCACGTGTCCGGAGACTTTCGAGTCTGCTCTCATGATTTTCACGGGATACGAGCTTGACGCCTTGGAGACAATCCTATGATCGTCTGAAGATTTCGTGTCCCTCGATATCTGCTTTATAGTCTGATCGAACGGAGTGAAGTCATCATTGACAAAGATTTCACCTTGTTCAGCAGTCAAGACATGACGCATTCCTAGAATAGGGAAATCACCTTCAAGGCCTTGGAGCTGAAGGACATTACCCTCCATCGTGGCAGAATTATTACCAGCATGTTTCAGAGCGACGATGTCATAATCGCCATTGACATAATAGTATTTGCCGGCATATTCGATCACGCCATATAAGCCGAGAGAGCACTCTGTACCATCGCCGATAGTAATTGTTGCAAGACCTGTCTGGATATGGATAATCAGATCTCCGGTAGTGGAATTAAACTTCGCGTCAATAGGGAAAGAAGTGCCGTCAGTCATCATTGCTGCAATATTATCGATACCGTCGATCTTATAAGATGAGTTCTTGACATTCTCTGTGATAATCCAGATATCAGTCTCGTTACCGCGCTTAACCTCCCATTTACCGAGCCACCTCTCATAAGGGGTGCGATCATCCTTAAATTCGAAGATTTCAGATAAAGCATAGTCTCCAGTGATATTCCCTTCGTTATCAAAGCCGATAGCAGCAGCATAATACTTGTCAAAAGGAAGCTGGAAGTTTTCAGACGATGTACCATATCTGAGAAGCTCCTCATAAGTAATGCCATCCCTGATTTCAGACTTGAGCTCAACTTCGGCTTTTGCGGCCGCAACAGAAATAATCTTTACAGGATCCGTCGCTCCATTCAAAGACGACTCACTAAGGACTATAAACCTATATCCAAGCTCATTATCAGAAGACGTGTTGGTAATTTTGCAAGACTCGTCTTCATTTACGCCTTCAAAAGTGATTGTCCAATTCGGATTCTGAACAAATTCCATCGCTATGGTAGAGAACTTGACAGAGCCTGCCGTACCATATACGGCCTTATTCTGGTCGACTCCAAAAGCGACGTACTTGTATTCTGTACCGAAAGAAAGACCAGTAAGGGATACCGTCTTAGACGTACCGGTAAACAGTTTTTCGACATTCAGGTTTTTCAGGGCAGCGCTGATGATGACATTGTCTTCAGCATTGACATCGCTAGTCAAAACGCCATACCATGTAAAGTTCTCATTGGCATTATTCATCGTGACTGCAATATCTGCCGAAGTCTTTGAAATATTCAAAGCCTCCAAGGAGAAGGTCACTTTAGCTTTATCTCTGTTCGTAGTGAACACAAGGTCTCCAGCTTTTCCGCAGATCTTCTTATCCTTATCAAGGGCAAAAGCTACATACTGATATACGGAATTCTCCTTAAGAGAAGTAAACCTAACTGTCTGACTTGCGCCAACATGAACGTCAGCTTCGGTAAGACTTCCTATCTTAGAGTCGATAAGTGGCTGGATGTCTTCGCTACTACCTTCATTCAGGAAGCCATACCACTTCAGGTCGGCCGGGCCATTGTGCTCGACAACGACATTGACGTCCTCATGAGTAAGGTCCGAAGCAAGAACCGAGAACTCTACAGTACTATAATCAAACTCCCGTAGTGCCTTAGGCACAAAGTCCGATTCGTACTTGTTGTCACATGAAACAAGCGCGATAAGGCCTGCAGTAAACAATGTAATTAATCTATTGGTTTTCATGCTAATACTCTATTTTACTCTGATTTTGCACAGGGGTTTGACCTTATAATTCTTTTTGGCAAGTGAGATAGTAGCCGCCTCAAGACCGCGTCTCAAAGAAACTCCGCTTGATACCACCTTTCTGGAAACGACATTTCCAGACATGGCTACCTTATATGCCACGTTCGTAGATGATTTGGTTAGCGAGCCCGGCAGAGATATCATCGGGAAGACTGAATCTAATGGGATAATACCCCCGTCTTTTGTCAGGCCGACAAGGCCAAAGGAATTCATCACTTCATGGTATTGCTGACCACCATATACGGCATCGAATTCATCTCCTTCGAATCTGGCTGTCTTTCCGTCTGCGCCAAGAGATCCCACGACGAGACGATAATCCTTTTCAGGGTTGCCGTCCACATACTCGTCGTCCTGATCCAAAGCTAAAATCACCAAATCGGCAACGGCGCCTCCACCCAAGTCCACATCTTCTGCCAGCATCTGCGCACAGATAGCAAGGCCTCCGGTAGTAGCATCGTAATCGGCGAAGATAGGAACGTCTCCTATAAAACCGGTAATAAGATATGAGGAATTGGCTGTCTCCTGGCTGATAGTTATATCGTATGAACTGCCTGATGCCGAGTAGCTCCAGTTGCCAAGCCACTTGGCGTAGTTACTGCCTCCAGGGTTATCGCCACCTCCAGGGTTGTCTCCACCACCAGGGTTATCTCCGCCTTCCTGAGTAAGCTGTTTTAGCGTGCAAGGGAATGAATAAAGGACGCTGGCATTGTGGTACAAGTACATGTCTTCACTACCCTTCGGTTCTATCAAGAGGAACAAGGAAACAAGGGTCACTTCCTCTCCGCCACTACTTCTCAAGGTGCTTGGAGTAAGAACCGCCGAATCTTTTCCATCAAGGGACAGAGTAGCAATAGTATAAGGGCTCTCAGGTGAGAATGAATAATAGTACTGAGGGCCAAGGCCATAGAGGTTGACCTCTGCCTCACCATAAGCGCCGGAAGGATCCTTGCCGCAGTACTGGGCCTTGATGATGAGATTTCCCGTAGCGGAATCAAACTCGGCTACAACAGGAACATCAGGAGCACCGTCCTTGCTCGTACCATCCACGCCAAGGATTGTATAAGTAGAATTCTCCACTTTCTTGGATATCGTCCAAACGTCGGTTTCGGAGCCTCTCTCAATCTCCCAGGTACCAAGCCATTTCTCATAAGGAGTACGGAGATCAGGGGCCTCTACGTCAAACTTAGCAAGGTTGTATTTTCCTGAAAGTTCTTTCTTGGACGTATCAAAAGTAGCAACCACAGCATAGTTCTCTCCTGCATCAAGGTCACTATCCGATACAGAGAAAATCTTGTCTCCAGATTCAAGGGCACCGTCTGCATAAAGGGTCTTGGCCTCATCCTCAAGCGATGCGATATATTCGTTTATATCTCTGAAACCACCCTCATTGAGAGCCTTCTTAGAGATTACCTTGAATATATAAGGACCGGATACTTTTGAAACTTTGAACGAATGAACCTTATCTGCATCCACTGAATGTGCAATGGATATGGTCTCATCGATTTCGTAAAGCTTCTCGAGTTTCTTCTGAGTAAGAGTGAAAGATCCCTCTTTGATTCCCAAAGCCCAGCTAATCTCAGCCTCACGCTCAGAACCGGTCATGTTTTCACCGACATTGACACGAAGGATCTTGGTTCCATCCGAAGCTTCTCCATTATCAAGTACAATCCAGTCAGCTTCAGTTTCCGCCTTTATGTTGTCAGGGAAATCATATTCCAGTTCAATAAGCTGTGAGGTATAGCTTACAATGATATTGTCAAATGAAGTTTCAGTTGTAATATAGCCACGCTGATGAACCATGATTGATTCCGTCGTCTTTCCGTCAGACACAGTCAATTCGCTATATCTGGTTTCTAGAGAAGCATTCTCAGAAGCGGATACTGTCACCACATTGCCAGCCACTTCCACAGACACCCATTTCTGGCTGGAAGTCGCCGAGAAGTTTCCTTCGGACTCTACAGTAAAGCTGGCTTGGCCTCCTTTAGCTGCCAAAATAATATCTTTGCTGACAATCGAAAGAGTCGGTGCCTCTTTCTCGTCAATCTCGTTTTTGCTGTCGCAAGAAGCGAACGCAGCAAAGGCAAGGACGGTCAATAATATATTAAATATCTTTTTCATAAGCATCTAATCTATTCAACGATTTTTTTCATCGCAGGTCTCAACAATCTATCAGAACCACTGGCAAAATACATTGCCGGGTCAACCTTGTCATTAGTTGGCTTGTCCGTTTCAGGATCAACCCTTCTTATCAAGAAACTGGTAACATTGTAATTAGCCCATATGCCGTTATCCACAAAGCTGATACTAAAATCATCAACAGATGTATCCTCAACCGAGCCTGCCAGGCCGATTCCTGCAGTCCATGTGTAATAACCAGAATCCGAGTCAAAAGGGCACATCAGATACTTGACATTCTCATAGACACCAAGCTCTTGATATACAATCTCCAATGAACCTGAGGCCTTCTTATATTGAACCTCAACAGAATAATTTGGATTAAGTCCTCCCAAATAGTATGATAACCCCTTCTCTTTCTGCTTAAGCTCAACGGGGAAACTACCTTTTTCCGTCGTCATTGTGTATTTTCCAAGATAACTTGCATAAGGAAGGAAACCTTCCGGAACCACGGGATCGAAAACGATATTCCCCGCAATCAACTTATTCTTTTCAGAATCAAACCTGATGTCATAAAAGACTTCCCCGTTATACTCAAGAGGGTGTTCAAGTTGAATCCCTTTTTCATTTATAATGTAATGAACATTAGTAAACTCTGAGGTCATGGCTCCAAGTCTTCCAATACTAAATATCCTTTTGTCAGGATCCAAATTGACGATAACATCTCCTCCACCGACTTTTCCAGTAGCCTGTACGACGAAAATCTCATCTATATTGCTCCTGACTTTTTCCAAGTAGGACTGTGAGGTCTCCTTCAAAGGATACATACGGCAGACGGTTTTGTTCCGCACGCCTTGCAGAATAACGGAATCCGGACAAACGCTGATAACACGAAAATCAAAGTCACCCCCGTGTCCCTGATATGCTGAGTGCGAAGGAGTAGCATCTGCATGCAAAATAGAATTGTAAGTATCAAACAAAATAGATGCGCCATCAGCAAATGTTACACGATAGAAAGAAGTCTCAGTCAATGAGGGATTTCTTTCGCTGGAAACAGAGACCGTAGTATCCGAGAAAGCCAATGTCATCATAGAGGAAGCAGCCTTCTCAGGAAAATAATAAAACAGCCAGCCATTCTCAGCGCCAGTAAGAACGTCTTTAATCTTTGCAGTGTATTCACTTGTACGAGTTGCTACGCTCTTGTCGAACACCTCATAATCTTCTTTCTGGCAAGAGGAGAAAGCGATAAGCAATGAACTCGCCATAGCGATGATATAATATAATCTTGTTTTCATATATTCCCCTCCTTATTTAATTGAAATGTCCTCAAGATCAACGAGACCGGCAGCCACGTCACGAGTTCTTCTATTAACCACATCACGAAGAACATCCAGATCAATGCCCCAGGAAGCCTTCATATAATCTTTTACAATGTCCATCTTGGATATAAGCAGACTGGCACCATCCGCCCCATTCTTTCCAGCTTTTCCAAGTTGAGCGTCCCACCAAGCCTGATCATGAGTAATATACTCTGAAAGGAGTTCTGCGAAGTCTTCGACATGCTCTTTCTGTGCATACTTGGTAATATAACCATACTCAAGATTATTGCGCTTTGAATCAGACCATTTACCGGCAAGATAAGTGGTAGATGTGATGTTCTTGAAGTTGTCAGGATATGGCTTGGTCTGGTTTATGATATGCGTAAACTCGTGATGAACCGTCTTGATGTAATACTGATTTAATCGTTCGATCAGCGCATCTCCAGACAATTTCTGGATATCTTGTTTCAAAACATTGACACCCGCAAGCATAATCTTCTTACCACCTTCGGCTGTGCCGAGGGTGAAATTACCATTATTGTCGTATTCCCACTCTCCCATCAGGAAGAACATCTTTGGGAAATATGCCTTAGTGAAATCAACTCCGGCGACCTCATCATAGGTGTCGATGCAAAGATATTTGACAAGATGTGCATATATGATTGAAGCGTCGTAGTCAGCCGGCACTGTTACATACGAGAAATTTGATTCTTTTAAGTCATATCGATAATGGAAATCGATATTATATGGCTTGAGGAAATTATAGTCAAGCCATATATCAAAAGCATTCTTCTCTGTTGCAGGGCCTGAGATTACACTGTCTTTGCTGAGCTTATCCTCAGAGCATGCTGCTGCCAAAGTGAAAACAACGGCAAAGAGTAACAGACTTTTTATATACTTTTTCATGATAATCTAATTAATTATTTCAATTCTAACGAGGGTTCTTCTCCATACCGGCAGAGATAACTTCCTCAGGAAGCTGAATGGCCCTGCGTGGGTCATCAACTGTAAGGACATCATCGAGCCTGTCTGGCGCGTAACCGACATAGCTAACAGATGGATCCTCCCGAAGAGTCCTTCTCCAGATTTCGATACCATAACGCTTGATATCAAACCAGCGAAGTCCCTGGGCCGCATTCTCAATTCTCTTGAAATGGAGGACACACTGAAGCATCGACTCTGCATAAGGGTCAGCAGGAATCTCAAACTTAGGATTCAGTTTCTTTTTGTAATTAGGAATTATTGTTTTCCTGGTCCGGTCATAATTATCCCATTTCGCATAATCCATAGAAGCGAAGAAGTTCTTAATGACATCTGGAGTCAGCACACCTTTGTATTTCACATAATTATGCATCCAGCAATTCAAATCATCACAAGCCTTACTATACTCGCCCATAAGGATATAAGCCTCTGCCCTGTTAAGCAATACCTCATCAGTCGTAAAGGCCGGATATGCAATTTGACGATATCCAATTCCGTTGACCGGATCAGTATACTCAAAAAAGTATGGGACCTTAAGGAAGACGAACTCAGAATGCCCATTTCCAGTGACTGTAGGAGGATCGTCGTAGTAATCATTAGGTGACCAGAAGTTCTTTGCGAAATAGGTCTCAGAATACCCCAAATACACCGTATGAGATATCTTCGGGGAATTCGCATAAAGGAAATAGACGGCGAACGAAGAATAGGCTGTAAGCATAAGAAGGTTGCACTCATGACTTGCATCAACAAAATCATTCGCACGCACGTCTTGATCATAAGGAAGGTCTTCCCTTTTTGCCCAGTTTCTCAATACCGCAGTAGGGTTTGTTCCAAGACACTTGTCAGAATACTCCACAACTTTGTCCCATTTCTCATAGAAAAGATAGAAACGGGCGGCAAAAGCATACGCTGCCTTCTGGTTAAAGTGGTATTTAGGAACCTTGTAGTAGGCGTCGCTTACGTAAGGCAGAGCAGCCTGAATGTCTTCATCAATACGGCGATAAACGTCAGCAACTGTCCCCCTTTCATATTTAGGGTTAAGCTCCGTCTCAGGATGATCCATGTATGGAATACCGAGATCAACATGGCTGGTCTTGGTATTATAGTTCTGGCAGAAAACATTGACGAGCATGAAATGGGCATAGGCACGGCAAAGAAGAGCCTCGGCCATTTCAGCATACATACCGGTAGCCTCAACGCCTCCAAGGTTTTCAATGGCAGCCAAGGCCTGATTAGCATGGGCTATGCTATAATAATTAGCTTCCCAAAAATTCTTAGTATCATCATTCCCACCTGCAGTAATGTTTTCCCAATGATACAACTCATCCAGCATCTTATCGTCGGAAGGAATGTTATCACCAAGATCCTCAACATTATCAGACATATACTCGGTAATGGTCATATATGTCTTTGTGCTGTACGCAGAAGTCAACAGCTTCTGGATTTTCTCCTTGCTATTTACCTCTGCCCTGTGGTCCGGCAACACATCGAGAAATTTGTCGCACGAGGTGAGCATCATGGCTGAGAGTGCCACAACGACAGATATAATATTATTTATCTTTTTCATCTTGCAAATCTATTAAAGTCCGATTCTCAAAGTAAGAGTGAACTGCCTAGGCAGAGGAACTGCCACACCACCGGTGTTGAAGAACTCAGGATCCTGGCCGTTGAGCTTCTTGTCTGAGTAAATCAGGAAAAGGTTGGTTGCCTGGAGCTTAAGTCCAAGGCTGTTAACGCCAAGAACTTTGGTAGCTTTCTTAGGCAGATCGTATGCGAGGGATATTTCCTTCATACGAATGAAGTCTCCCTTAGCTATACGCTCAGTAGAGTAATTATACGCATTGTAAGCATAATCCAAGAATTGATTAGACTTACGATACTTCTCATTCTGCCAAGTGCTGACAATTATAGGAATATTAGTGTATGCCTCGTCACCAGGAAGAGCCCAGCGATTAGCAAATTCCTTAGGCATAGATGAGAGGTCATCGTATTCATTGTCGAATACTGGATCCAAACGGATCACATTGCCAAAGGAGAATGTCATGAATACGTTAAGTTTGAAACCTTTATACGTGAACATGTTTCCAAGGGAACCGACATCGGTCGGATCGACGCTTCCGGAATAGACGAGATTATTCAATTGCTCTGAGTCACGAGTCTGGAAATAAATATCGGCTATCGTCACATCGCCATCCTCATTGATAAAGGTTGGCAGACCTTCACCGTTAAGTCCCATATAACGAATAGAGAACAGACTTCGTACCGGATATCCTGTACGGGCAAAACCGGTACCGGAGATGAGATCCATCATCCTTGTCTTATTCTCCATCTTGGTAATCTCATTGTGAGAATGAGAATAGACAAAACTAGTAGTCCAGCTGAAAGCCTTAGTCTTTATGTTGGTAGAAGAAACTGACAACTCAAAACCGTCCGACTTCATCTCAGCCACATTACCTTTCTTCTCGACCTGTCCGCCAACAGCCTCGGTAACTACAGGACCGATCAAGTCAAAGTTATTACGTTTATACCAGTCTGCTGCGAAACTGATCCTATTATCAAGGAAGGCCGTTTCAACACCTAAGTTCAACTCATGTTTCTTTTCATAAGTGAGTCCATAGTTGGCAACATCGACAATATAAAGCGCAGGCTCCTTGACAGAAGCAAAAGGACGCCATGGATTATAAGAGTTGATATTAACTTCTGCATTGGTCACATCTGAAGGACCGCGGTCTCCGGTAAGGGAGTATGAAGCCTTAAGAGTCAACTGGGATACTGTCGGATAGATGTCCTTCATAAAGTCTTCCTCATGGGCATTCCAAGATCCAGAAACGTTCCATGTAGGAAGCCACCTTGCACTTCTGGCTTTTCCAAGCCTGTTGGTACCCTCATAACGGATAGTACCATTTACATTGTACTTACCCTTATAAGAGTAAGTGGCATTGCCGAAGAAAGCTACACTGCGAATTAGACCATTCTCAATAGTAAAATATTCAGAGTTATCCTCAACACCTTTCTTGAAGGCATTGTAATCATAGACAGCTTTCTCACCCATATCATACTGCAAGCCCCAGCCACGGAACCAGTCTTCATGACGCTTGACGTTGTTAACCTCCATACCACCGAAAAGGTTTACGATATGGACATTGCTGAAAGTATTGCCATAGCTGACAGTTGATCGGAAGTCCCATCCGTTGAACTCGTTATTGCGTCTCTCGTAGAAACCACCATAAGGGAGCACCGAAACTTTGACCGCATACGGATTGTCGGGATTTTTATAAAGGAAAGGATTTCTATCCCTGATAGTAGTGGTAGATAACTCCCTGTATGCCAATGCCTGATTAGCAAAATCCATAATGAAATGCTCCCGAGAAGTGGCGGCATTCTTGGTTGCACCAAGCACACTTATCTCAAGACCCTTTATCGGCTTGTACTTGAGTTCTCCCTGGACACGAAGTTCATTGACATTGATATTCAGGTAGTTGTTTTCCAACTCATGGATAATGTTGAACGGAGCATAGTTTCTGGTGTAGAACACATCCGGATCAAGAGTCCTGGAAGTATTGAGGGCGTATGAGTAAGGGTTGATATCGAAATCCCTCTTTACCTCTCCGGACACCGGATCGACCTCGGAGTTGAGTGTTCCAGGAGCTTTCTGGGAACGATGTGACCCATTTCCGATAATATTAAGAGAAATCTTATCAGAAATGTTGTATGTTGCATTAAGGTTGAGGGTGTATCTCTTGACACTACTCTGAAGAGTCCAGCCCTTGTCATCCATGAAAGAGGCAGAGGCATAATAATTTGCCTTCTCCGTACCTCCAGACATGCTGACAGAATGGTTGTGCTGGATGTTATAGGTAAACAGCTTGGCAAACCAGTCGGTATTCCTGTACTCGGCAGCACGCAGATAAGCTGCCTTTGCCGCATCTGTATTAGGAAGACCAAACTTTCCGGTTGCAGGATTGTATGTGCTTATGAGCTGGTACATCTTTCCATAAACACCGGAGTTCATTGCGGTAGCCGTCTCCGCGTAGTTAAGGAATCCCTTTTGTTCAAGCTCCTGGTAGATGGACATCTGGTCCTGGGAGTTCATGATATTGAAGGTGCTATAGCTTGGCTTCAGACGCATAGTGTACTCACCTGTATAGCTAAGATGGCTCTGACCAGCCTTACCTTTCTTCGTAGTAACGACAATCACACCGGCCATGGCGCGCGCACCATAAATAGAGGTAGCGGAACCATCCTTGAGGATATCGAAGCTCTCGATATCGTCTGAGTTGAGGCCTGCGATTGCAGATGATATAAGGGTATTGGCATCACCGGATGCGAGATCATCGGCGCTGACTTCAACGACGTCTTCCATGATCACGCCATCCACAACCCAAAGAGGCTTGGACGAGCCGTAAATTGAAGTTGCACCACGGACACGGATCTTCGGAGCAGCGCCGAATGTACCGGAAACGTTCTGGACAGACACACCGGCGACACGTCCCTCAAGGGAGCGGCTGACGTCGGCGATACCGTCAAGCTTGGCCTCTGCGGCATCGAGCTTGGCGACGGAACCGGTGTTAAGTCGGCGGTCAACTTTATACATACCGGTGGCGATTGCACCTTCAAGCATTTCCGCATCGTCTTCAAGGGCAACCTTGATGTTGGCGGAAATTGCTACGCGAGCATCTTTGTATCCCATGTAGGTCACTACGACCCATTTGGCTGATGCTGGTACGTTGTCAATTTGGAAATTACCATCCAGGTCAGTGATCGACCCGATTTTCGTGCCTTCTACTGAAACATAGGCACCCGGAGCTGGCTGGCCATCTACGGCGGTGGTGACATTACCCTTTACCGTAACGGTACGGTTCTGGGCAGTCATCAGTCCGAAAGAGACAAAAACCAGCAATGCCGTGAGAAAAAATTTAATTTTTTCCATAAGCAGTGATTAAATAGTATTAAATAAGTATAGTTGCGTTCTTAAACAGTGAAAAGCAATGGCCAATAAAACCAGG
>JAFZTP010000087.1 GCA_017618815.1 Bacteroidales bacterium
AGGTACTGGAGCTTCTCTAAAAAAGCAGCAATACCCGGAAGGGAAAACAATGACCGGACGTCAAAGGCTGAATTATTCGCCTTTGACGTCTGTCTTTATCTGAAGCTCGTCGAGCTGGATCTGGTCGATCTCTGAAGGAGAGTCGATCATGACATCGCGTCCCTGGTTGTTCTTAGGGAAGGCGATATAGTCACGGATAGAATCGCTGCCGCCGAAGAGGGCGCATACGCGGTCGAAACCGAAGGCAAGGCCACCGTGAGGCGGAGCGCCGAACTTGAAGGCGTTGATGATGAAGCCGAACTTGTATTCTGCCTCCTCGGCGCCGATTCCGAGCACCTCGAACATTCTCTTCTGTACGTCCGCATTGTGGATACGGATAGAACCACCACCGAGTTCGGTACCGTTGAGCACGAAGTCATATGCGTTGGCGCATACCTTCTCGAGGTCCTCTTTCTTGTCGCTGTAGAAGAGAGCCTCATGCTCAGGCTTCGGAGCGGTGAAAGGATGGTGCATTGCGTAGAAGCGCTGTGTCTCGTCGTCCCACTCGAGAAGAGGGAAGTCCACTATCCAAAGAGGAGCAAAGACCTTCGGATCCCTGTAGCCGAGACGGTTGCCCATCTCGATACGGAGCACGCCGAGCATGGTCTGCACCTTGCGCTTGTTGTCGCCGCTCATCACGAGGATGAGGTCGCCGGCCTTTGCCTCCGCTGCCTCTGCAATCTTTGCGAGGTCCTCAGGAGCATAGAATTTATCGATAGACGACTTGAATGTGCCGTCCTGGTTGACTCTGATGTAGATAAGGCCCTTTGCTCCGACCTGAGGGCGCTTTACCCATTCGGTAAGCTCATCTACCTGCTTGCGGGTATATTCGGCAGCGCCAGGAACTGAGATGGCTCCGATATAGGATGCACCGTCGAGTACGCTGAAGCCCTTGCCTTTGGCGGCATCGGTAATCTCATGGATGGTCATGCCGAAACGGACGTCCGGCTTGTCAGAGCCGTACTTGTCCATGGCGTCGTACCAGCTCATGCGAGGGAGAGGATTAGGGATATCAACTCCGAGGACATTCTTGAACAGGGTTCTCATCATGCCCTCGAATGTGCCGAGCACATCCTCCTGCTCTACGAAAGACATCTCGCAGTCGATCTGGGTGAATTCCGGCTGGCGGTCAGCGCGGAGGTCCTCGTCACGGAAGCAGCGGACGATCTGGAAGTAACGGTCGTAGCCGGCTACCATGAGAAGCTGCTTGAAGGTCTGAGGAGACTGAGGAAGGGCATAGAACTGTCCCGGATTCATTCGTGAAGGCACGACGAAGTCGCGGGCTCCTTCCGGAGTCGACTTGATGAGGTACGGGGTCTCGATTTCCATGAAATTCTGGGAGTCGAGATAGTTGCGGACCTCATGCGCGATACGGTGGCGGAGAGTAAGGGCGTTCTTGAGCGGATTCCTGCGGAGGTCGAGGTAGCGATACTTGGCGCGGATGTCCTCGCCGCCGTCGCTCTCGTCCTCGATGGTGAACGGAGGAGTCACGGACTTGTTGAGTATGGTGATTCCGGACACCTTGATCTCGATGTCTCCCGTAGGGATCTTGGAGTTCTTGCTCTGGCGCTCCAAAACTTCTCCCACAGCCTGGATCACATACTCGCGTCCGAGCGACGTTGCTATGTCTACAAGCTCTGCCGGAGCGTCTGCCTCGACAACAAGCTGTGTGATTCCATAACGGTCACGAAGGTCGATGAAAGTCATGCCTCCGAGCTTCCTTGACTTCTGCACCCATCCGGCGAGAGTCACTTTCTGTCCTACGTTCTCAATGCGGAGTTCCCCGCAAGTGTGTGATCTATACATATTATCTTATATTATCTTTCCGAAACTGCAAAATTAACAATTTTAGATTAAAAACAGATTATTAGTAACATAAAATAAGACGAGGCCGGATCCCACGCGCGGAATCCCGACCTCGTCATAATTTGAAGACCGCCTTGTCAAAAGGACGGTAATTCAAGTTCCCGGACTTAATAGACTATGAATTGTCCGGCGCTGCCGACGCTCGCAAATCCAGATGGAACGTCGCCAGGGGCGTAATAGAATACCTCGTATCGGCCAGTGGACCCAGAAATGGCGATATCCGTTTCAGCATTTCCTGCCGGAACAATATCGTATGCTACTTCATTTGTATCATAATTGATGATATACACCACAACATCTGACGGATTCGGGATAACATTCACATACACTACAGGCTCGAAATCGTCATAGTAAAAATCGACAAGAGCCATTCCTTCGGTTGAACCGCTGCGCATAGAAACATCCCTGAATATTTCGTAATTTTCATCTGCGTAAGTATCAATTATAATCACTTCCTCGGGATAATCTCCAGCGGAAAAAGCATTGGTCACAAAAAAGGTCAACGCGAAAAAGACGATAACAATTTTTTTCATACTCTCTATAATTAATGAATTCACTTGTAACAAAAATATATAAAACGCATATCAAATAAAACAACCTGTTAGATTGTCAATTTTGATACATGGGGGTTCAAATGAGACATCTAATTGACATCCAACGAGTTATATTAGTTATAATATTGCAGAGACCGTTAGGATTTGTATAACTCGTTGGACATCAATAAGAAAAAGCCAGCACCAAGATAAGTTTTGTTTAAGAAACGATAGGTAGTAACGGGTTTGTTATGCGGCAACGATCCGACAATAATTCCGGTACTGGCTTGTAATCCAGATAGTTAGAACACTTCAGCATCTTAACTTTTGCTGTAACGTATCTATACCCTTCGGCTTTCAGCCTTCGAAGTTTTTCATAATCTGCAGGGATATCCCCGAGTGGTTCCGTAGAGAAGCTCTCGCTGTCCATGTCCAGAATGAAATACATAGACCGGTCGTCCAGGGCGAACAGAGTCCCTGCAAGTATGTCCTTTCCCCTGACTCCGGCGTTGAACCATACCCATCCGAAACCTATGTTGACCGCATAGAAGGATAACGGACCGTGGCTGGAGGGAACGTAAGCCTCCAGAGTACGCATGCCGTCACTTTCGTTATAGGCAAGCAGCACGGCGCCACTGCAGTCCGCGTCAGGGACGGGGCAAGGGCCGAGCTCACTGAAATCTACAGAGAGCATCTTCTTGAATCCCCCGTTTACATATTTCTTCACGGAAGAATCATGCGAATCGGTATAATATACGGAGCCGTCATAATCAGAGAAGGCCCTGAACCCGGGCACCTCCGCTCCGGACTTTTCAAAAGATGGAAGAAAACGGGCGGCCTTGCCTTCAACCTTCCAAGAAAGCAACCGGTACCAACCGCCAAGTTCCGGTTCGTGAGTTGAAAGCAAGGCATCTTCAACATAATGGGACTGTGTTCCCAGATAAGAATAAATG
>JAFZTP010000088.1 GCA_017618815.1 Bacteroidales bacterium
AAAGTGCTGATATAGGGCGGCATATTTGTTGCATTCCATAAAATAGGACATTAATCACTTAAACAGTTTTTTTTATGAAAACCTTACTCACATTCGCGATTGCATTATTGCTATCTGTGCCATGCTTTTCTCAAGACCCTTTCCCGAAAGTCGTTCTCGATACTCCGACTGAGCAGTTCCAGGGCAAGCTGGATGAGATCAAGCCGCTCATGAAGAAGGAAGCCGTACTTCCTATTTTGGGCAATCCATACAAGACTTCGATGATCAAGACTATCGACGGCGATGTCTACGAGGCTCTTTCATACAGGACCTATGTATACAAAAGGACCCGCGCTACGACGCTGATAGTGTATTCTCTGGTTTTCAGGAACTCGAAGCTGATCATGATAGATGAGGAGGAGGATATCGTCGAGGGCGGTCATGTGACGAAGATTAGCGGTGTCGACCTTTGGGCGATCGCCAAGAATTATCTCGAAATAAAATATCAACCATAAATCCTGTTTCAATAGAGTTTGACATTTAATGAACACGGGCGGAAATCGTTCTCCAACGGTCCCCGCCCGTCCTTTTTTTCTTCCATCCCCCTCCACCGCTGCTCTGCCAGCCTGCTTTCGCCGCAGTCCTGCTGCCGGTCTGCATTTTTCAAGCAGACTAGGAGCGTTTTTGGGCCTTTAGTGCCGGCGACTTGGCAGAGGAGCGTCACAACGGTGCCCTGGCCGAAGATTGGCGACGGCGGGAGACAAAAAAGGCGCGCCGGGAGGGGCGTGCCTTTATCAACTGTATCTATTTTGTATGTCAAATCGACTGTCTCAACAAGGCCAGCTATTCAACGGCTCTGCGAAACCGCCGGCCGCGAACGGTTAGTTCTTCTTGAGAGCGAAGCCGATCTTCATGTTGTTGTAGTTGCCGGCGAGGCTGCTGATGGCGCCAGCGGTCTCGTTCTGCTTGCCGACGTAAGCGAGGGCGGTCTTCACGAATGAAAGGAACTTCTTGCCATTGAAAAGCATCTTGCAGCCGTCAGGAGTGCCCTCGAGAGCGCCGGTCATGTTGAAGAACTTGAGAGTCTTGCCGAACTGGAGCTGGACGCTCTTGCCGTCGTCAAGAGTCTTCCATGTACCGGTGATAGGAACATTCATTATGGTGCAAGTAAAAGTAAGGTCCTCGTTGAAAGTAAACTTCATTACCCCGGCCTTCAGGCCAACCTGCTGGAGATAACCGTCCACCTTGCCTTCAATACCTGAAGAAACAGCTGTTCCTGCCACGTTAGAAAGCGCATTGTCGCCTCCGAGAGAGATTGCGGAACCAGTATAAGTCCAGTTGCCAGGGAGACTTACAGCATTAGTATTGCCCGTGTAGGCATAGACAACCTTGGAAACAGTGCCAAGAATGTCAGAAGACTTGCCAAGGCTGCCGAGAAGGCCACCGAGGTTCTGTGCGGAAACCGCACCTGCAAGCATCATGGATGCTGCGATGACTGTAAGGAATTTTTTCATAATTCTGATATTGTTAGTGAAACTATTAACTATCTGGCTGATAAAACATTATTCATTCCAGCCCTGAGCCTTGAGCGGGAACTCCACCCCATCAGGAGAGACAAGCACCGTGCCAGCCTCAGGCAGTGCCAGGTGGCCGATGATGTCGAAAGTCTGGAAATCATGACGGAACTTCTCCATCTTCAGGATAGGCACCACGAACAGCAGGCGGTAATCCTCGCCGCCGTTCATCGCAGCAGAGACAGGATCGATGTCCATCTCCTTGCCCAGCTCGAAAGAATTCCCTTCGAAAGGAATCTTCTCCGCATACACCTTCGCGCCCAGACCGGTCTCCCGAGAAATGCGCTTGACAGCATCAGAAAGGCCCCTGGTCACCAGAACGCCACACGAAGGAACGATATCCGACTCCTCCATCTGCATCACCACGGATGGGTTGATCTCAGGCTTCAGATATGAGCCCACCATCATCTTATGCTTCTCCAGATCCTCCGGAGTCTCGCCGCCATCATACTTCTTCAGACCCCTCTCCAGAAGCTTGAACCCGAAGAAAGCACCGCCAAGGCTGCCCGAAATGCAGAGCAGGTCCTTGCTGGCCGGCTTCGGACGACGCCTCTCCATCAGGAGCGACATCTCTCCGGCAGCGCTGACGCTGATGGTAAGCCCGTTGCGGGACGGCACGAGGTCCAGTCCGACATTCTCATAACCATGCTCCTTAGCGGCAGTGACGATGCCCTTCCAGAGGTCGGAAACATGGCTGAAATCCAGCTTCGCAGAAATGCCGAGCACCACCGAAAGGGTCCTCGGATGCGAGAAATCAGCATAGATTTCGCCCGTGACGGCGGTCACGCACTTATATCCGAGATGCTTCAGCGGGAAATAGACCAGGTCGAAATCGATGCCCTCCAGAAACACTCTGGAACGGTTGCAGACATACGCCTGACCCTTTGTTTCGAAAGTCTGTGAGGAGAACGGCTTGTACGAAGTACCCTCGTAAAGTCTCTTTATGGCCTCGATGTGGCCAAGGTCTGAAAAATTATCTTCTGCCATCAAATTAGTACTCTAGATACACACAAAAATAGAAAGAATATTTCTAAATTTGTCCCATTATGAAGAAAATCTTGTTAACCCTGCTGGCCCTGCTGCCAGTCCTCACATTCGCCGCAAACCCATCCTCGATAACCGTGATGTCCTTCAACATTCGTTATGGAGATGCAAAGGACGGCACCAACTCATGGAACTACAGATACTACACCTCGGCAATGATGATCGAGGACCAGAAGCCTGACGTAATCGGACTTCAGGAGGCCCTCCACTACCAGGTGAAATACCTTGACGAATTCGTGGACGACTACAAATACGTAGGCGTAGGACGCGACAACGGCAAGCAGAAAGGCGAGTATTCAGCCATCATGTACAACAAGAAGACTGTCTCCCTCCTCAAGTGGGGCACATTCTGGCTCTCCGAGACCCCGGAAAAGCCGTCCAAAGGCTGGGACGCAGCATGCACCCGCACCGCCACATGGGCCATCCTTAAAGACAAGAAAAGCGGCAACAAATTCATATACGTCAACACCCATCTCGACCACGTCGGCAAAGAAGCCCGCAAGAACGGCGTAAGCCTGATTCTCGAGAGGATAAAGACCATGAACAAGCAGAACCTGCCGGTAATCCTCGGCGGCGACCTTAACGTAGATCCGGGCGATCCATGCCTCGCAGAGATCGAAACCACCATGAAATCCACCAGGACGACGGCCCTCAAGACCGACGACTCGTTCACATTCAACGCCTGGGGCAAGAAAGACGAGGTAAGGCTCATCGACTACCTCTACTACTCCGGTTTCGACAACTGCACCGTCTATGAAGTCATAAAGAAGCCTTACGACGACCGCAAATTCATCTCGGACCACTATCCAATCAAAGCAGTCCTTGTTTTCTAGCGGAAACTACTTACGGAGAGCCTGATAGCGGACGCCGAGCTCCTTGAGGTCGGCGATCAGCTCCGTAGATACGGCCACCTTGAACTTGGTGGACGTAAACTCGATCTTGTACTTGGTCTTAGGATCATACAGGAACATCTTCAGAGGCACCGTTCCGCGGTTATTCTTCACCACGCGAATCAGCTTGTCCCTGAACTCCTCGTTCAGCATCGGCGTAGAGACATTGATGGCAAAAGCCTTCAGCAGCGAATCGCTGACATTGCCCAGCAGCGAAATCTTATTGATCTTGAACCCGAAAGGAGCCCGTTTCCCGGCCTTGACCTCCTCCGGCTTCAGCTTATACTTCTCGCAGATTTCTCCCTCGATATAGAGCGAAGAATGAGGAGTCATGTAGCTCATGAAAGACTCATGGTCCTTTCCGAACAAAGCAAGCTCGTAGGAGCCGCTGAAGTCCTCCAGGGTAGTTCTGGACCATGGACGCCCCGTCTTCGTCGTCAGAGGGCTGAAAGAGGTCACCAGACCAGCGATAGCCACCTTCTTCGGAGTATGCCTGGCCTCGCAGTCGGCGATAGTGTCTGTCATCTCGCCGAGCTTGCAGTTGGTGAACGCCTCGATCTCGAACCTGTACTTGTCCAGCGGATGCGAGCTCAGGTACATGCCCACCAGCTCCTTCTCATGCTGCAGGTACATCAGTTCGTCCTCCTCCCCGGCGATCTCAGGAACCTCCGGACGCACCGGCTTCAGCTCCTCCGCATCCCCGAACAGAGAGAACATGCTGTCCTCTTCCCCCTTGCGGGAATGCTGTCCGAACTCAATCAGCTCGTCAATGAAATCCTTGCCGCTGTGGCCGAGGGCAAAATACTGGCCTCTGGCGTATCCGAACGAGTCCATCGCACCGGAATATACCAGAGACTCGAAAGCCTTCCTGTTGACCGTCCCTGACATCCTCTCGATGAAATTCCAGACATCGGTGAAGACTCCATGCTCCTCGCGCTCCCTGATAAGGGCATCCACGATGTTTCCGCCGAAGCCCTTCATACCTCCCAGACCGAAACGCACGTCGCCGTCCTTGTTGACAGTGAAATGGGCGTCAGACTCGTTGATATCCGGGCTCAGAACCTTGATCTTGTTCTTGCGGCAGTCATCCATGATATCCTGGATCTCCGTCATGTTGGAGAGGTTCTGGCTGAGGTTGGCAGCCTGGAACTCCGCAGGATAATGGGCCTTCAGCCAGCCCGTCTGGTAGCTCACCCAGGCGTAGCACGTAGCATGCGACTTGTTGAACGCATAAGAAGCGAACTTCCTCCAGTCAGCCCAGATCTTGTCCAGGACCTCCTTAGGATGGCCGCGCTCCACTCCACCCTTGATAAATTCGGCGTTGAGGGACTCCAGAACGTCGATTTTCTTCTTACCCATCGCCTTACGCAGCTTGTCCGCCTTACCCTTTGAGAAACCGGCGACCTTCTGCGAAATCCTCATGACCTGCTCCTGATAGACAGTGACTCCGTATGTCTCCTGGAGGAACTCCTCCATGGCCGGAAGGTCATAGGCAATCTCCTCGTCGCCCCTCTTTCGGGCAACGAACGACGGGATATAATCCATAGGACCCGGACGATACAAGGCATTCATGGCGATAAGGTCCTCGAAACGCTGCGGGTGCAGCCTCTGGAGCCATTCCTTCATTCCCGGGGACTCAAACTGGAACACACTCTTGGTGTCTCCCCTGGAATAAAGCTCATATGTCTTCTGGTCGTTGATGTCGATCTTTTCAATGTCTATGTCGACCCCATGGCGTTTCTTGATCAGCGCAAGGCACTCCTTGATGATGGAAAGGGTCCTGAGGCCCAGGAAGTCCATCTTGAGCATACCAACTTCCTCGATGTACGAGCCCTCATACTGGGACACCCACACATCCTGGCCGGTAGCCTTGTCCACGCCCATAGTGATCGGAATATAATCGGTAAGGTTGCCGCGGCCGATGATCATCGCGCAGGCATGGATACCGATCTGACGGATACAGCCCTCGAGCTGGACCGCATATTTGAGTACTTCCCTGTTCAGCTCCGAGCCCTCTTCGGCCTCATACTTGAGCTCAGGGATATATTTCACGCAATTCTTGAGGTTCGGCTTGACCTCCTTCTCCTCGCCGTCGACCTTCACCGTAAACGGACGGTCAGGGATCATCTTGGTCAGCCTGTTCGACTCTTCGATGGACATATGGCTGATCCTGGCGACATCCTTGATCGCTGACTTCGCAGCCATCGTACCGAAAGTGATCACATGGGATATATGGTCCATGCCATACTTCTCCTGGACATACTGGATCACCCTGTAGCGGCCCTCATCGTCGAAATCCACATCGATATCAGGCATGGAGATACGCTCCGGGTTGAGGAAACGCTCGAACAGCAGGTCATACCTGATCGGGTCCAGGTTGGTGATTCCGAAACAGTAGGCGGCGGCGGAACCGGCGGCTGATCCACGGCCAGGGCCCACTGAAATGCCATGACTCTTGGCCCAGTTGATGAAGTCCTGGACTATGAGGAAGTAATCCGGGAAGCCCATTCGGGAGATGGTCTTAAGCTCGAAATCGAGCCTTTCGGCCTGCTCCTCGTTGAGGGTCTCGCCGTAGCGTACCTTAGCTCCATCGTAGCAGATCTTGCACATGTAGGCCACGGAAGCGCAGAAATCGTCCCCACGGTAGTTTCCCTTCTCGTCGTTGCGTCCTGCGTCGATTACGTCCTTGTATTTGTCCAGCCAGAAGCTGATATTGTCGGTAAATTCCTTCGGGAGCTCGAACTTAGGGAGCACATGGTCCCTGTCGATCTCGTACCTCTCGATCTTGTCGCAGACCTCCAGGGTGTTCTCCAGCACCTCCGGATGGTCCGGAAACAGGGCTGCCATCTCCTCCTCGCTCTTGAGGTATTCCTGCTGGGTATAGCGGAGCCTGTCGGTGTCGTCGATATATGAATTCGTAGTGAGACAGATCAGCCTGTCGTGCGCCGGGCCGTCCTCCTTGCGGACGAAATGGACGTCGTTCGTCGCCACGACCTTCAGGTTGTGTTTCTTGGCCAGCTCGAAGAGTACAGGGACATATTTGCTCTGGCCCTCATAGACATCCTGCGACAGGCCCGGAACCTCGGTCTTGTGCAGCATGACCTCGAGATAATAATCGTCGCCGAAGACTTTCTTGTGCCATTCGATGGCCCTGTCGGCTCCCTCCATATCCCCTGCCAGGATCATTCTCGGCACTTCTCCGGCCATGCAGGCGGAGCAGCAGATAAGGTCCTCATGATACTTCTCCAGGACCTCGTGGCTGACCCTCGGACGATAGTACATGCCCTCGATATGGGCGATCGAGACTATCTTCATCAGGTTCTTGTAACCGTTGTAGTTCTTCGCGAGAAGGATGAGGTGGTAATAGGACCTATTTGCCTTGTCCTTGAGCTTGTGGTCTCCTACCGATACGTAGATCTCGCAGCCGACGATCGGCTTGACATCGGGGTGTTTCTTGGCGTATTTGTAGAACTCCTTGATACCATACATGTTGCCATGGTCGGTAATGGCCAGGCCGGGCATTCCGAGCTCCTCCGCACGGTTGAACAGATTCTCGATAGAGGACTGTCCGTCGAGGATGGAATATTGTGTATGGACATGAAGATGAACAAAAGCCATGACAGGTGGGATAACAGATAACAAAGATAGCTGAAAAATTCCGGATGGGCAACACAAAAAAAGCGACCCGCCGAAACGGATCGCTTTCATTATGCGGTAAAGTATTGATTACTTCTTAGATGCTTTTTCAGCAGCTTTCCTGGTAGCGTCGAACATTACCGGAGTACCGATCATCAGGGATGCGTAGGTACCGATCACGATACCGAGGCAGAGTGCCACTGAAAGACCTCTGATGGACTCACCACCGAAGATTGCGATTGCAAGCATAGGGAGGAGGGTAGATACTGAGGTGTTCACGGTACGGGTGAGAGTTGCGTTGAGGGCCTTGTTGACAGCCTCTTTGAACTCCATGTTCGGGTGCAGGCCCCTCATCTCACGGATTCGGTCGAAGATAACCACGTTGTCGTTGATAGCGTATCCGATGATGGTCAGGATAGCTGCGATGAACGTCTGGTCAACGTCGAGGTTGAACGGAAGGATTCCGGAGAAGAGTGAGAAGAAACCGATGATGATGATCGAAGTGTGGGCGAGTGAAACCACGCCGCCGAGACCCCATGTCCAGCCTTTGAATCGGAATGCGATGTAGGCGAAGATTGCGAACAGGGCGATGATCACTGCGATCATAGCATCTCTCTTCATATCGTTGGCGATGGTAGGACCGACCTTGTCAGAAGAGATGATACCGTTAGGGTTGTCGAGAGTTGACTTGAATGAGTCGAGAGTGATGTTCTGGTCAGCGTAGAATGGCTTCACAGCGTTGAAGAGCTTGCTCTCAACCTCGGCATCAACCTCGGTAGACTCGTCTGAAACCTTGTAGGTAGTAGTGATCTTCATCTGGGTAGGACCACCGAACTGCTTGACCTCGACAGAAGATACGCCGTCGTTGAACTCGGCCTCTACGCCTGCCCTTACACCCTCAGCGGTCTGCGGCTGGTCGAAACGTACCACATAAGTACGTCCTCCCTGGAAGTCAACACCGTAGGTGAAGCCCTTGAAGCAGATTGAGAGGATGGCGATCAGGATGAGAGCGCCTGAGATAACGTATGAATATTTGCGCTTTCCGAGGAAGTCGACGCTTGTGTTCTTGAGGAAGTTCTTGGTGATGTCACGGTCGAAGGTGATGTCCTTGCCCTTGGCGAGACGGCTCTCGAAGATCAGCCTGGTCACGAAGATAGAGGTGAGCAGGGAGGTGATGATACCGATGATAAGGGTTGTGGCGAAGCCCTGGACAGGACCTGAACCGAAGACGAAGAGGACGATACCGGTGATGATGGTAGTAAGCTGACCGTCGATGATGGCGGAGTAAGCGTTCTTGTAACCGTCAGCGATTGCGAGGCTGAGGCCCTTGCCGGCAGCGAGCTCTTCCTTGATACGCTCGTAGATGATCACGTTGGCATCCACGGCCATACCCAGGGTAAGGATGAGACCGGCGATACCAGGGAGGGTAAGCACTGCTCCGAATCCGGTAAGGAAGCCGAAGAGGAGAAGCACGTTGCAAAGGAGGGCGATATCAGCTGCGAAACCTGCCTTTGCGTAGAAGAGCACCATGTAGATGAGCACCAGAACGAAGGCGATCAGGAAGGAAAGCATACCTGCCTTGATAGACCTTGAACCGAGTGAAGGACCTACGACCTGCTCCTGGATGATCTTTGCAGGGGCTGGAAGCTTACCTGACTTGAGGACGTTGGTAAGGTCGGTTGCCTCCTCCATGGTGAAGTTTCCTGTGATTGCAGAGTTACCTCCGGAAATCTCGCCGTTGACAACTGGATAAGAATATACCATGCCGTCGAGAACGATGGCGATCTGCTTTCCGATATTGTCCTTGGTGAGGCGAGCCCATACGTTTGCACCCTCAGCGTTCATTGTCATGGATACGCCCGGGCTACCGCCGTTGGTGCCCTGGTCCATGGTCACGCGGGCGTCGGTAACGCAACCTCCGTCGAGAGGAGCCTTGCCGTCCCTTGTGGCAGCCTTGATGGCCACGAGCTCATACCATGTGCCGCCAGTGACGTACTGGGATGGCTTGACAGACCACATTGGCCTGAACTCGGCAGGGAAGAGATCCCTGACCTGAGGCATGTTGAGGTATTTGTTTACGACTGCTGTATCGGCGCTCTGTGCGTAACCGATGCAAGCGCCGACCCTGCTCTGTGATGGCTGGAGTACAGCGAAGAGAGGGTTCTGCTTCTTGTAGTTCTCATAAGCCTTGGCATCCTCTGCGTTGAGCTGGAGCTCTTCGCTGAGAAGCGAGTCAGCCTCCTCGGCTACGTTCTCCTCAGCCACTGCAACCTCGTCTGTATCGAGGATCTGGGCGAGAGTGCGGTTAGCCTCGATGAGGTACTGCTGGACCTCAGAATTCTCGAAGGTTGTCCAGAACTCGAGGGAAGCGGTTCCCTGGAGGAGCTTGCGGACACGCTCAGGCTCTTTCACGCCTGGGAGCTCTACGAGGATACGGCCGCTGTTTCCGAGCTTCTGGATAGAAGGCTGGGTCACACCGAAGCGGTCGATACGGTTTCTGAGGACGTTGAATGAGTTGGCGATTGCGCTTTCTGCATCTTCCTTGATCACTGCGATCACCTGGTCGTCAGTTGATTCAGGTTTGATGCGGTCCCTCATTTCGTATGTGCCGAAGATGCTTGAAAGTCTCTGACCTTTGCCGGTCTCCTTCCACGCGTCAGCGAAGAGAGAGATGAAGTCCTGACGGGAGTTCACGCTGCGCTGTCTTGCGAGAGCGATAGCTTCGTTGAACTCAGGGGTCTTGTTGTCACCTGCGAGGGCCTTCACGAGGTCTTCAAGCTGCACCTGAAGCATCACGTTCATACCGCCCTTGAGGTCAAGGCCGAGGTTGATTTCTTTGGCTTTTACGTCTTTGAATGTGTAGCCGAAATATACGTTCTCGTTTGAAAGCGAGTCAACGTACCAGCTCTTTCTGGACTTTGCG
>JAFZTP010000089.1 GCA_017618815.1 Bacteroidales bacterium
ATCGCAATATTCGTCTATGCCACCCTCATGTGGGTGCTGGAGATCGTCCCTGCATGGGCCACATCGGTTTCCATCATGGTACTGCTGCTGCTGTTCACCTCCGACTCAGGACTGAAATGGATATGCAACCCTGCCGTAGTGGGACAGCTCCTCAGCCATAAACAGGTGATGGCAAGCTTTGCCGACCCTGTGGTCATGCTGTTCATCGGCGGTTTCGTACTCGCGATCGCAACCACCAAGACCGGTCTGGACGTGCATCTCGCACGAGTGCTCCTCACTCCTTTCGGAAAGAAAAGCGAGAACATACTGCTGGGCTTCATGCTAGTGACTGCCCTGTTCTCGATGTTCATAAGCAACACGGCAACTACAGCCATGATGCTCACCTTCCTCACCCCTGTATTCAAGCAGCTTCCTGAGGCAGGAAAAGGCCGCATAGCAATGGCGCTCAGCGTCCCTATCGCAGCCAACCTCGGAGGTATGGGAACCCCGATCGGCACGCCTCCGAACACTATCGCGCTCAAGTACCTGAACGACCCTGAGGGCCTGAACCTCGGCCTCGGATTCGGCCAGTGGATGCTTTTCATGGTTCCGCTCGTGATAGTACTGATCTTCATCGCATGGTACATCCTCAAGAAGATGTTCCCATTCTCCCAGAAGACCATCGAGCTCAAGATAGAAGGCGAGATGAAGCGCGGAAGGTCCACAGTACTTGTAATAACCACGATGATCATCACCATACTCCTCTGGACATCGGACAAGTTTACGGGCGTCAACCCTAATACCGTGGCTCTCATTCCTTTCGCCGTATTCGCAATGGGCGGAATCATCACCAAATACGACCTTGAAGAGATCAACTGGTCTGTAATCTGGATGGTAGCGGGCGGTTTCGCGCTTGGATACGCCATGAACGGCTCCGGTCTCGCAGCCCTCGTGGTCCGTGCCATACCGTTCGGCAATTTCTCTCCTCTCCTGATAGTGATCCTCTCAGGCCTGCTTTGCTACGGACTTTCCAACCTGATTTCGCACTCGGCAACCGCAGCCCTGCTCATGCCTATCCTCGTGGTAGTATGTACCGCGATGAGCGACAAGCTCGCAGCCGTTGGCGGCACATCGACAGTGCTTATCGGAGTGGCCATCGCTTCCAGCAGCGCCATGATCCTGCCTATCTCGACTCCGCCGAATGCCCTTGCATATGCAACCAACCTCATCCAGCAGAAAGACATGATCAAGATGGGTATCATAGTGGGCGCGATAAGCGTCGTGCTCGGTTATTTGGTGCTGTTCGCAGCAGGTTCCCTGAACATTGTCTAGCTTATGATGAACAAGAAATATATTCTGGCCGCCCTGGCGTTGGTTGCGGCCGTATCCTGCAATGAAAGGAAGTCTCCTTTCGCCCGTGACGTGGATAATTACGCTGTCGTGAACATCGAGGCTCCCGACCTCAGCGGCATCACGGACAACGGCAAGGAGGTGCTGAACCTGTACCGTTTCGCCGCTGACGAAGTGAACGCCATCTATTGGGAGCAGTATTTCGGTGACAAGGACACCCTCCTGAACGGAATCTCCGATCCTGTCCAGAGGACCTTTGCCGAGATCAACTACGGCCCATGGGACCGCACCACCGGAAAGTCTTTCGTGGAAGGCTATGCCGACCGTCTCCCGGGGGCAGGTTTCTATCCTGCCGACATGACCAAGGAAGAATTCGACGCATGGGACAATGCCGACAAGAACAGCCCGTACACTCTCGTCCGCCGCGCTGCAGACGGTTCTTTGAAGGCTGTCTGGTACCATGATGCATATAAGGAGCATATCGACAAGATCGGCAACTATCTCAAGGCTGCCGCCGACATCACGATCAAGCCAAGCGTTGCCGCATACCTGCTGAGCAAGGCCGAGGCACTCAAGTCGGATGAGTACTACGAGAGTTCGCTGGCTTGGCTGGACATGGACGACAGCAAGATGGACCTTGTCATCGGTCCGAACGAGGTGACTGATGACCAGCTGCTGGGCATCAAGCGCTCCTACGAGGCATTCGTGCTTCTGAAGAACGAGACTCACACCCAGGAGCTGATGCAGTATGTGTCCCGTATCGGAGAGTTCCAGGAGGACCTCCCGGGAGACCCTGCATACAAGACATTCCAGCCCGGAGCAGGTTCCAACATATTCTCATGCGACGCTCTCTACTATGCGGGAAAGGCCAATGCCGGAGTGAAGGTCATCGCCCTGAACCTTCCGTTCGACAAGGACGTCCAGAAGGACCGCGGCACACGCACCATCCTGCTTGAGAACATAATCAACGCAAAGTACAACTACATCGTAGGCCCTAGCGGAGAAGTCCTGCTCGAGCGCGAGGCAGCCGAGCATCTGTCTTCGGACGCTTTCTTCTGGAACATAGTCTTCCGAGAGGTCGCACATGGTCTCGGAGTCAAAGAGACGGTGGACGGAAATGAAAGCGTGGAAGAGACTCTGGGCAGCGTGGCCCCTACAATCGAGGAAGTAAAAGCCAATACCGCAGGCGTACTCCTTGTCTGCAAACTACAGAACCACTTCGACATACATCACATCTTCACGAAGGAAGATGCCCTGGCTACTTTCTTCTCGTCTCTGGTAAGGGCAGAGCGCTTTGGAGAAGGCTCGGCTCTGGGACGCGCCAACATCATCATCTACAACTACCTTGCACAGGCAGGCGCATTCCAGCGTAAGGCTTCAGGACAGTATTCCCTCGACTTCAAGAAGATGGAAACTGCCCTTTCCGACCTCACAGCCCTGATGCTCAAGGTCCAGGCAACCGGCGACAAGGCTTTCGCCGAGGAGTTTGAATCTACATACTCCAAGCGAAACGCCGACTATGACGCCGACCGCATGAACCTCGGTCTGGAAGGAATTCCGGCTGACATCAGGTTCAACTTCAAGCACTAGCTATTTCTGGTGCGCAGCCTTGAAGTCTGACCAGCGATAGTATGGCCATCTGTCCGCAGGAAGCGGCAGATGGCCTTCTTCACCGTTCAGAAGCACCTTGAACAGTATTTCATCCGTGTCGTCACTGCGATAGAAGATGAAATGCATGTTTGCGCCCATAGGGATCTTGTAGCTCTGGAACACGTCCTCTACCTCCTCCGGAGTCTGAGGGACCTTTCCGAAGCCTTCGAGATCCAGGCACATCATCAGCGACATGAACGTATAGTCATGCGCGAAGCGGAGGTCCGCACCTCTCTCTCCGGCGACGATATGGGCATCAGCCCTGTCGATGATGTCCCTGATTATGGTCCTGTAGCCGTTGTGTTTCGGCCATGCTTCGGTATAGAGCTGATAGTTGTCGATGCTCCACAGAGCTATGGCTTCTTCGTCAGTATACAGATCCA
>JAFZTP010000090.1 GCA_017618815.1 Bacteroidales bacterium
AAACAAACAACGTCCGGAGAGAGATGACTAGAATCTATCCTCTGAAGAAACGCTGAGTTTTTTGCGGCCATGACGACGGCGTGCAGCAAGTACACGACGGCCGTTAGGGGTTGACATACGCTCGCGGAAACCGTGCTTGTTGATACGCTTGCGCTTTGATGGTTGGAATGTTCTTTTCATCGTTATCTATTTTTATATTTTATTCGTTTAAGGCCGAAAAACATGGTTTCCCGGAAATAGGAATGCAAAGGTAGTTATTTTATATGGATTTGCAAATTATTTTGCTATTTCAATCACAAACTTCTCCTTGAAATATTCATCCTGGAGCCATGAATCCACCGGCCAGGTAGAAACGCATCCTGCACGAAGCCTGTTTTTCGCCATCATATCGGAGATTTCCGGGACGATGTCCCCTCCCTTGAGATATAGAATGCTTCCTGAGAATTTACCCTTCACCCATGGATAGAAATTATCCAGCGAGGTGACTGCCCTCGAGACCACATTGTCGAACACCTGAGGAAGGGATTCAGCACGTGCGTTGACAGTGGTCACATTTCCCAGGGAAAGAGCCTTGGACACTTCTGAGGCCACGATTATCTTCTTTCCCACAGAATCACAAAGGGTAAAGCGCACGTTCGGGAACATAACCGCCAGAGGAATCCCCGGGAAGCCTCCTCCAGTGCCCAGGTCGAGCACGGACGCACCTTCGGTCCAGGCGGAATACACCTCAGGCCTGCGTCTCTTCAGATACGAGGCGATCGCAAGAGAATGCAGCACATGGTGCAGATACAACCCGCCTATGTCTTTTCGGGAAATTACGTTGATCTTGGCATTCCACTCTTCGTACAGAGCCTCCATGGCCTCGTACTTTCCAAGCATCTCCGGGGTCAGTTCCGGAAACTCCGCCACTATTATTTCCTTGAATGAATTGAAATCCATCATTGTTCCTCCATGTCCAGCATCATCTGGACTATAAGTCCCTTGGCCCTGCTTATGCGGGTCTTGACAGTATTTATCGGCAATCCCGACTTGCTGGATATCTCCTTGTAGCCGAGGTTGTCCACGAAGCACATGGTCGCCACTTCCCTGTAGAGATCCGGTAAGCCCTGGATGCAGCTCAGGAAGTTCTCATGGTCCTGAGTGTTAATGATCTCGTCCTCCGGACTGACATTGTCCTCCGGGACGTCGATATGCGCCAGGTCAGAATAGTCGATGGCCATCTTGTCCTTGCCCCCGCGGACCTTGTCCTTGTCTATATGGTCGAAAGCCGTGTTCCTGGCGATAGTGAATATCCATGTCGAGAACTTATGGCTGCGACGGTATGACCCGAGCTGCTTGAACGCCTTCTCAAAGCTCTCCATGCAGATATCCTCTACCTCTTCCTGTTCCTGGATGAAGCGCGAGATATGGGCACATACGCCATTGTGATATCGGGCGTATATGGTAAAGAATGCGGCCTCAGATTCGGGGCCGCCAGACAGCGCCAGCTCCACGAGAGAGGCGTCATCATGATCAGTGAGCTTCAAGCCAGTTTTTGCCATAGTTACATTCTACAGTTAAAGGTATTGACAACGTCATAACATTCTCCATTTCCGCTACAACTATCCTGCCGAGTTCCTCTATCTCCTCCGGTACGGCATCGAAAAGAAGCTCGTCATGGATCTGGAGCACCATCTTGCTCTTCAGTCCAGCTTCACGGATACGCTTGTCGACGCTGATCATCGCAAGCTTTATTATATCGGCTGATGTGCCCTGGATGGGCGCATTTACCGCATTCCGTTCAGCCAGGGCACGGATTGTAGCATTCTTCGCAGTAATGTCAGGCAGGTATCGCCTGCGGCCGAAAAGCGTCTCCACATAGCCCTTCTCCCTGGCATCGGCAACGGTCTTGTCGATGAAGGTCCTGATTGAAGGGAAGGCGGCGAAGTAATCGTCTATTATCTTCTTGGCTTCCGTCCTGGAGACATGCAGCCTCTGGGCGAGCCCGAAGGATGAGATGCCGTACATGATTCCGAAGTTGGCGGTCTTTGCGATGCGCCTCTGGTCGGAGGTGACCACCTCTACCGGAATGCCGAAAATCTTGGCCGCAGTGGCCTTATGAACATCCATCCCTGCCTTGAACGAGCTTATCAGATGCTCGTCGCCGCAGAGATGAGCCATGATCCTGAGCTCGATCTGGGAGTAGTCGGCGGACATTATGATTCCATCCGGAGTCGCCGGGATGAAGGCTTTCCTGATCTCCTTTCCCCTCTCCGTGCGGATCGGGATATTCTGCAGGTTAGGGTTGGAAGAGCTGAGCCTTCCCGTCGCCGTCAGTGCCTGGTTGAAGGTCGTATGGACTCGCCCGGTCACCGGGGATACGAAGTTCGGGAATGGTTCTATATATGTAGAGAGCAGTTTCTTGACGGCCCTGAATTCAAGTATCTTGTCAACGATAGGATGCCTGTCCGCTATCTCCGCGAGTGTCGTCTCATCTGTGCTGTAGCTGCCCGAGGCCGTCTTTTTCATCTTCGGGTCGAGTTTCAGCTTTTCGAAGAGCACTATTCCGACCTGCTTCGGGGAAGAGACGTTCAGCCCCGGCTCGTCGGCGAGTTTCCTTACCTGGGCTTCGAGGGCATCCATTTCGACTTTGAGTTCGTCGGCAAACGTCCTGAGCTGGCCGAGGTCTATCTTCACGCCGGCCCTTTCCATGCGGGCGAGCACGGCGGCAAGAGGGGCTTCCATATTCTCATACAGGGCTCCTACTCCGGCCTCATCCATACCTGCACGGACTATTTCTCCAAGTTTCAGCACGGCCGCAGCTTCGAGGTTCCTGTCAGGTCCGGATGCCGCCACTTCTTCTGCAACGTCGAACAGGGACACCGGGGCTTCTTCTACGGGAGCAGCATCTTCGATATCGACACCGAGATAGCTCTTTGCGAGGATTTCGACTTTGTGGCTCTTCTCCGGATTGATGAGGTAATGCATCAGCTCGATGTCATAAAGCCGGCCTCCGAGCTCTATTCCGGCATTTTCCAGAAGATTTGACTGTAGTTTGAGGTCGTATCCGTATTTCACGGCTTCGCCTTCCAGTATCTTGCGGAACTCCTTCGCGGAGCCTGAAGCAACGACAATTCCGCCGTCTTTCTTCTCCGCTGCCACGATCACCCTGCGGATATCGGCGAATATGCCCGGGCCCTCCGGTTCCACTATCAACGAGACTTTTTCCGGGGCCATTTTCACGAGCTCTTCAGCCATGGTCTCGGAATATTCCAAACGCTTGACTTCCGCCACAGCCTTGGCAGCGCGGGAGCTATGGGCTATATATTTTCTCAGCGAGTTGAATTCGTATTTTTCGAAAAGGTCGGCGATTTCAGGAGCATAATCCAGGTCCAGCCTCATCTCGTCGAGGCCTGTCTCTACGGGCACGTCGGTCTTTATCGTCACGAGGTCATGACTCAGGCCGATATGTCCCCTGGCCTCCTCGAACTGCGCTTTCTGGCGGTCAGTCAGCTCGTCCAGATGGGCATAGATATTCTCGACGGTGCCATATTTTGCGATGAGCTTGCCTGCGCCGACTTCCCCGATGCCATGCACTCCGGGCACATTGTCGGCTGTATCTCCGCAGAGAGTCAGCATTTCGATCACCTGCTCAGGAGTCTTGATTCCGTATTTTTCGCAGATTGCCTTGACATCGACGGTCTCGTCGGCGCCGCCGGCCTTTCCCGGCTTAACCTGGTACACATGTTCGGCGACCAGCTGGCCGTAATCTTTGTCCGGGGTGACCATATAGACGTCCGTTCCGGGTTTCCCGTAACTCTTCGCAACGGTGCCGATCACGTCGTCGGCCTCATATCCCGGGATCATCAGTGTCTTTATGTTCAGGGCTTTGCAAATCTCCAGCAGCGGCTCGAGGGCATCGATCACAAGCTGCGGAGTTTCGCTCCTGTTTGCCTTGTATTCGGGGTACATTTCGTTCCTGAAGGTGCCGCCGGGAGGATCGAACGCTATGGCCATATGGGTAGGCTTCTCTCTCTCGATGAGTTCGAGCACATATTTCGTGAAGCCATACAGGATTGACATGTCCATCCCCTTGGAATTAATCATAGGACGACGCAGGAATGCGTAGTACATCTTGAAGATTAGGTTGTGACCGTCAATCAGGTATAGTTTGTCTGCCATAGTTCTCCGGATTAAGGAACGAAATACAAATATAACATTTTTTTCGATTCCTTTTCGTACTTGTCTTTTTGCCACCGGACCTGCTGGCGCATGTCCTGCCTGCCATTGCCGCAGCCCTGCTGACGCAGTCCCTTGCTGCTTTTCGCCGCAGTCCTGCTGGCGCAGGCCTTGCGGGAGGAGGATGGAACGGATTCGTCAGAAAATCGGAAAGTGTACTTATTGGGCTTCCGTTAGCGCCAATAAGTACGTTTTACCCCTATTTTCGTACCTATTGGGTCACGTTTAGTACCCAATAAGTACACCGGAGAGTAAAATTATCTGAAATGGAATTGGCACTGCCTTCGGTGATCGTGGCCTTCCTCGGCCACGGGAAGAGCAAAGGATTCATTTGATGATCTAGTCAACCCCCGTTAATTAGTTTCGGAAATGCTTTCTGGCGGGAGGAGGGCGGAGATGGCGGAGGAATTGAGGAAAAGCGGAGCGCGCGGGAGCGGCCGTCGGCGCCGTGAAGAACGGCGTGTGTCTGAAGGACGTTACGGCGACTTCGAGCGTAGCGATGATGGCGGCGTAAAAGGACTAAGTTAGCCGTTTAGGCGCCGACAGCGACCGAGCAGCTTTTCCGAAGCCTGACGGAGGCGGCCCGTCCTTCTTCCGCCAGAGAGAGACGGAAAAGGATGGCCGGGGATGGCCATCCTTTGGTAAAACTGATTCCGATATGTATGAAGACGCTATCTGCGGACAGAAAGTCTCTCTCGAATTGAAGCCATACGCGATTCCGTAAGAGGATAGAACACCAGGCACAACGCACCCAGCACGGATCCGAAAGCAGGAATATAACTCATCAGACCACGGATTGCAGCAAGAGTCTGAGGCGCCTGGACGGCAGCATCCTTGTCATATGCAAAGATAGCCAGCACCTGCATCAGCATGAATGCGCCAAGTGCGCCGCCAAACTTCTGGGCCATCGAAGAAGAC
>JAFZTP010000091.1 GCA_017618815.1 Bacteroidales bacterium
CCTCCGGACCAGGCTGTCCTGGGCTCCCAGGCTCCTGAGCGTCCCGATGTCTTCTTTCTTTTCGATTATGAGCATCGAGAGGCTGCTGAAGATATTGAAGGCGATTATTATGACCACGAAGACCAGGATCAGGAAGATCGCTGCCTTTTCGTAGCGCATCATCTTGTAGACGGCTTCATTCTGTCGAAAGCGGTCGAGTATCACGAATCCTTTTCCGAGACTCTCGGAAAGAGTCTTGATCATGCCGGCGGTTTCTTTCTCCGGAGTCCCCGGTTTCATACGGACTTCGACGGCCGACACTTCTTCGTCATATTCCAGAAGGGTTCTCATTATCTCCATCGGGACAATGAAAAGAGAATTGTCTATCTCGGTATTTACCGAGAATACTCCCTGGGGCCATACCTTTGCCTGGGCGAGGGATGCTGCCGGGTTGGAAGCGGAGAAACGCCTTGTCCTGGACGGGAAATAGATTTCTACAGGAGGCAGGAATCTCGGATTGATGCCCATGTGAGCCGCGAGGCCGGCTCCCACGACTGCCATCGGGACGGACCCGTGATGCAGGGAGAAACTTCCGTAGGTTATCTTTGAGACGAGAGGAGAAGTCTCCTCATATCGGGAATCCACTCCTACCGCCTTGGCGACTCCGCTCTGTCCGCTGTATGAAAGATAGACATTTTCCTCCAGTATCTTGCAGACGGAGGCGACTGAAGGGTACGACTCGAGCATGTCGAAGGCCTCTCCCTCCGGAATGAAGACTTTCCCTTCGGACGGCTTTATGAGTATGTCCGGCTCCACGTTGCTCAGGCTTGAGTGCACTATGGAGTCGAAACCATTGTAGACTGAAAGAATGATTATGAGCGCAGCCGTGCCTATTGCCATGCCGATGGCGCTGATCGCGGAGATTATGTTGATCACGTTGTGTGATTTCTTCGCGAACAGGTATCGTCCGGCTATGAACAACGGCAGATGCATGGCCGGCTATTTCTTGAGCAGGTCGTCGATGTGCTGGGCGTAGTCCAGTGACGAGTCGAGATAGAAGGCGAGTTCCGGCACGATCCTGAACTGCTTGCCGACCATGCGGCCGAGCTCGCCACGGAATGTGCGGATGTTCTCCTGAAGAAGCTGCATGGTCGCCTCGGCCTTGGCGGAAGGGAAGATGCTGACATAAATCTTGGCCAGCGAGAGGTCCGGGCTTACCCTGACCTCGCTGACTGTCACCATCGCCCCTCCGAAGGCGGCCATCCCCTTGCTGCGGATGATTTCGGCCATGTCCTTCTGGATCTCGCGTCCGACCTTCAGTTGTCTGGTGCTTGCAGGTGCTTCCATTATATTACGTTGATAATGAAGTAATTCTTCTTTCCTTTCTGCGCAAGGATGTACTTGCCGTCGATGATGTCCTTTTCGCTGACCTCATATGCGATGTCGGCAATCTTGTCCTTGTTGATGCTTACTCCGCCGCCCTGGATCATCTTGCGGCATTCTCCCTTGGACGGGAATACCTGTGTCTTGTCGGCGAGGAAGTCTATGATTCCGCATGGGAGTTCGGCTTTCTTTACCTCGAAGGTAGGTACGCCAGCAAACACGGCGAGGAATGTCTTCTCGTCGAGCTTGCGGAGAGCTTCTGAGGTAGAGTTGCCGAAGAGCATTGACGAAGCCGCAACTGCGTTGTCATACTCTGCCTGGCCGTGAACCATTATCGTGATCTCCTTGGCGAGGACTTTCTGGAGCTTGCGCTGTCCCGGATCCTGGCGATGCTCCTCGATGAGGCTCTCGATGGTTTCGCGGTCAAGCATTGTGAAAATCTTGATGTAGCGCTCTGCGTCTTCGTCTGCGACGTTGAGCCAGAACTGGTAGAATTCGTATGGAGAAGTCCTCTCTGCGTCAAGCCAGATGTTGCCTTTCTCGGTCTTTCCGAACTTGGTGCCGTCAGCCTTGCGGATGAGAGGGCAGGTGAGGGCGAATGCCTCGCCGCCGTCCATGCGGCGGATAAGCTCGGTACCGGTGGTGATGTTGCCCCACTGGTCGCTGCCGCCAAGCTGGAGGATGCAGCCTTTGTGTTTCCAGAGCCAGTAGAAATCATATCCCTGCATCAGCTGGTAGCTGAATTCGGTGAATGACATGCCTTCGCTGGAGTCGCGAGAGAGACGCTTCTTCACGGAGTCCTTGGCCATCATGTAGTTGACGGTGATATGCTTTCCGATATCGCGGATGAAGTTGATGAAACTGTAGTCCTTCATCCAGTCGTAGTTGTTGACGAGTTCGGCTTTGTTCGGGGCGTCCGAGTCGAAATCAAGGAAACGGCCGAGCTGGGCCTTGAGGCAAGCTACGTTGTGGTTGAGCGTCTCCTCGTCGAGGAGGTTCCTCTCGGCGGATTTCATCGACGGGTCGCCGATCATTCCGGTAGCACCTCCAACGAGAGCATACGGCTTATGGCCGCAGTTCTGGAAATGCTTGAGTATCATTACGCTCACAAGGTGGCCTATATGAAGCGAGTCAGCCGTCGGGTCGATGCCCACGTAGGCGGACTGCGGTCCTTCCATCAATTTCTCTTCAGTTCCCGGCATGATGTCCTGGATCATGCCTCTCCATGTTAACTCTTCTACAAAATTCTTCATCGAATGATTTTCTTATTACAATCTACAAAGATACAAATAATTCCTGACAATACTTCTTTTTATATGACTGAGCCCGATTGTTTTGATTATTTGTGCGAAAAAGGTTACATTTGTAGGATTTTTGGAAAAGAAACTTTAATCAGAATCGAAATATGAGAAAGAAAATTGTTGCAGGTAACTGGAAGATGAACACCACAGTTCCTGAAGGCGTAGAACTCGCCAAGGCAGTAGCAGCCAAGTCTGCAGAAGTTCCGGCTAACGTAGGTCTTGTAGTTGCTCCTCCTTTCACCCATCTTGCAAGCGTTGCAGAGGCTCTCAAGGGCTCTAAGGTTGAGCTTTCAGCCCAGAACTGCGCTGACAAGGAGAAAGGTGCATACACCGGCGAAGTTTCAGTTGACATGCTCCGTTCAGTAGCTTGCCAGTACACTATCCTCGGCCACTCAGAGCGCCGTCAGTATTACGGCGAGACCGATGAGAAGCTCGTTGAGAAGACCAAGCTTGCTCTTGCAGCAGGTCTCAAGGTTATCCTTTGCGTCGGTGAGAATCTCGAAGAGAGAGAGGCTGGAAAGCACTTCGACGTCGTATCAGGCCAGACCAAGGCTGTCCTCTACAACTTCTCCGCTGAGGATATGGCTAACGTCGTTATCGCATACGAGCCGGTATGGGCCATCGGTACTGGCAAGACCGCTACCGCTGAGCAGGCAGAGGAAATCCACGCTTGCATCCGCAAGGTGCTTGCTGACAAGTTCGGCGCCAAGGTTGCTGACGAAATGACTATCCTTTACGGTGGAAGCTGCAAGCCTTCAAACGCCAAGGAGCTCTTCGCACAGCCTGACATCGACGGTGGTCTTATCGGTGGCGCAGCCCTCAAGGCTGACGACTTCATCCAGATCGCCCTTTCTTTCTAGTCAATAAGCTGGATACATAAGGCTATTTCGCTC
>JAFZTP010000092.1 GCA_017618815.1 Bacteroidales bacterium
AATTGTAACCGTTGAAAACGTGTTGAAAAAGTGTGGAGAACTGATTATCTTTGCAGCGCAATTTTTTGAGAAATAATGATACCGGAAATACATATAGAAGACTATAACTACCCTCTTACTGACGAAAGGATTGCAAAATATCCTCTCGCGGAGCGCGATTCATCCAAATTGTTGCGCTATAAAGACGGTAAAGTGGACGATTTTGTGTTCAGGGACCTCCCTGACCTGCTTCCTGATGATGCCATAATGGTATTCAATGACACAAAGGTGGTGCCGGCAAGGCTGCATTTCGAGCGTGAGACAGGAGCTCATATCGAACTGTTCTGCCTTGAACCTGTTTCCCCTGTCGAATACAACCTTGCATTCGCTGCTACGGACAAATGCAGCTGGAAGTGTGTCATTGGCAACGCCAAGAAGTGGAAAAACGACGTTCTTTTCCTCTCCAACCCCGAAAATTCGACGGAAGTCGCAGAAATCGGGCTTGAGGCTCGTCTTATCGGCAGGGACGGGCAGGCAGGTACGGTAGAATTCAGCTGGAAGAACGGGATGCCGTTCTCCGCAGTCCTGGACGTATGCGGAGCCATTCCTATCCCTCCGTATCTCAACAGGAATACCGAACAGATTGACTATGAACGCTATCAGACCCTGTATGCAAGGATACGCGGCTCCGTAGCGGCTCCGACGGCCGGACTCCATTTCACTGACAGAGTGCTCAGCAGGATATCCGAAAAAGGGATAGACAGGGAGACTGTCTGCCTGCATGTGGGGGCCGGGACTTTCCTTCCGGTAAAGAGTTCCAACGTATCCGAACATGTGATGCACAGGGAGCCGTTCGTCGTTACGAAATCCTTCCTGCAGAGGCTTCTGGCCGGAATAAAGGTCATTGCAGTGGGAACTACTTCCGTAAGGACCCTGGAATCATTGTATTATATAGGTGTGAGCATCCTGGAGACGGGAAAACCGGAGGATGTGAGCCAGTGGGCCCCGTATGAGCGTGAATATCCATATTCTACCGAGGAAGCGCTCCGAGCAGTCATCGGATATCTGGACGCAAACGGCCTCGAAGAAATAAAGGCAGGTACCAGGATCATCATTGTCCCTGGCTTCCGTTTCCGTATCGTGGACATTCTCGTGACGAACTTCCATCAGCCGGAAAGTACTCTGATACTGTTGGTTTCGGCATTTGTCGGGGGCGACTGGAAGACAATCTATGACCATGCTCTCGCAAACGGATTCCGTTTCCTGAGCTATGGAGACAGCTCTCTTCTCTTCAGAGTGGACAAATAGATTTGATATATACTGCGATTTTGTGTAAATTTGCAGTCTAAAAAGTTTGTTATGAACGAAGAAATGAATGAGTTTGACAGCATCAGTCCTTATACTGATGAGGAAGCGGTCAAGGCGCTGAACATCGTCGCAGACCATCCTGCAGTTCCGTCAATCTCCAAGATGATATTCCCGGACAAGCAGGATTCTTTCCTCCGCGACACCCTCAAAAGTGTCAAGAGCATAGACGAATTCCAGACTTTGATCATGTACAGGGCCGTGGAATGGGTTCTCGACAACACTGCGCATAATTTCTCATATGACGGTATCGAGAATCTCAAGAGCCTGGACGGAAAATTCCTCCTGCTTTCAAACCATAGGGACATAATCCTCGACCCTGCCATCACCCAGCTCGTGCTTCACAGGAACGGTATCGCCCAGACGCAGATTGCTGTGGGCGACAACCTGCTGAAGGACAAGTATGTGGAGTACCTGATCCGCTCGAACAGGATGATCAAGGTCATCAGGGGCATCAACGCGAGGACTCTATATCTTTCTTCGCAGCTTCTCTCGAAATACATCCGTACCTGCATTACCGGCAACAAGAGCTCGATCTGGCTCGCACAGAGGGAGGGACGCGCAAAAGACGGCGTGGATACCACCGAGCAGGGCCTTCTCAAGATGCTCGACATGAGCGGCATGAGGGATTTCGTAACGAACTTCATGGAGCTCAACATCGTTCCTCTCAGCATCTCTTATGAGTACGAGCCGTGCGACATATTGAAGGCAAGGGAGATACTCATCTCAAGGACCGAGAAGTATGTCAAGGGCGACAACGAGGATCTCGTTAGCATAATCACCGGAATCAGGCAGCAGAAAGGTAATATCCACCTCAATATCGGCAAGCCTCTTACCGAGGAGGAGATCGAGGCTGCTTCCATCTGCAACAAGAACGACCGTTACCAGGCCATCCGCCATGCGGTTGACCTCAGGGTTATCGACGGTTACAAGCTCTGGAAGACGAATTATCTCGCCTATGACCTTGTGTACAAGTGCTATAAGTACAACAAATACTACACGCCGCAGGATGTCGAGGAATTCACGGCATATCTCGAGCATCAGCTCGATACCGTGGAGCCTTCACTCAACAGAAACGACCTCCGCGACATCTTCCTGAGGATATACGCCAATCCAGTCCGCTCCAAGGAGGAACTGAACATGGAAAAGGCGGCCGAAAGGTCTTATCAGCTATAGCTTATTTGTCAAGATGAACGTCAATCTGCGGGAATGGGAACTCGATTCCTTTTCCCGGGAGTGTCGTATATATGACTTCGTTGATCTTGTGGAAGACTGTCCAGTAGTCATGTGACTTCACCCAGGCGTTAAGTGCGAATTGTACGGAACTGTCCTTGAGTTCTTTAAGGACGACGGCGGGGTCTGCAGCTCCTTTAGTCTTGGCGTCGAGGATCAGCGGCTCTTCGGCTGCGATTGAGAGCAGTGTCTCCCTCACCTTTGCAGCCTCGGTGCCATAGGCTACGTCGACGAGCCAGGTGATCCGGTGGCAAGGCTTCTCGAAGAAGTTGTTGATGTTGCCGTTTGAGAGCGCTCCATTAGGCAGTATGATAGTTTCGTTGCTTGCCGTGCGGATCTTGGTGCTCACGATATTCACTTCGCTTACAGTTCCTTCGAAGCCCTGGGTCTTGATGAAGTCCCCGGCCTTGAAAGGCTTGAATACCAGAATCATTATGCCGCCGGCAAAGTTCTGGACTGTGCCGCTCAGCGCCATGCCTATAGCCATACCTCCGGCAGCAAGCAGGGCCGCCAGGGAAGTGGTGTTCACTCCCAGGGTGCTGATGGCTATTATGATCACAATGGCTGAGAGCAGAATGCTCACGAAACTGGTGACGAAAGTGACGAGAGTCTTTTCCGTTCCTTTCTTTGTAAAGATCTTCATCATCAGGGCCTTGACTCTGCGTATGAGCCAGAGTCCGACTAGATAGATCAGAAGGGCGGCAACGACTTTCAGTCCGAAGGAGATGGCGCTCTGTCCGAGGCCGCTGAGGTACTCATGAGGATTCTCGGAGAGGTTTTGCACGGCTCCGATGATGGTTGTCTTGACCGAGTCGGCAATTGCCGCCGGCGCTTCCTGCTCCGGAGTGACCGGAATCTGTAAAAAACTTGTAATCATATCAGAAAAGTGTGTCAACTGCCATAATAATGTCGTCTTCGCTCAGCTCCGGGCTCAGGATGAGGTCCGGTTCCTTCTGGACGAACCCCTTTGCTGTGGCTTCCAGCATTCCTCCTCCGGTGATGTTCAGCATTATCGTTTCGTCTGCCTGGACCTTGCCTTCATCTATCGCCTTGCGGAGTCCGGCAACGGCCGCCGCGGCAGCAGGGAAGATGTCCACTCCCTCGAGGTTGAAGAACTGCAGCATCTAATATACTATCTCCTCGTTGCTTACCTTGAACATGTCGCCTCCGGATGCCTTGAGGGTGTCATAGAGGCCTCCGGCTATGCTGTAAGGCGGTTTCCTGTTGGAAAGCACCTTGGCGAGTATCACCTCGGCGTTCCGTCTGGAAGTCTCGGCCGAAAGCGGCAGGAGTTCCCGGGATCCGGCCTTCCATGAATCATACATTATCGTGTACGGAGTATTCTGGCAGGCGAAGACCTTCATCTTGTTCTTGCCGAACCTTCCGTCTTTCTCGAGCCTCTGGGCGTTCTCCCAAGCGGCGATTGCTCCCGTGCCGCTTCCCACGGCCTGGAAATAAGCGTCAGGAATCTTTCCGATCTTCTCGACGGCCGAGAGTATGGTCGTGCCCATCCCGTCGCGTCTGGCGATGTTTTTGGCGCCTCCTTCGGCAAGATAGCGAGGATTCTTGCAGATCTTGTCTCCGAGGGAGATCGCATCGAAGTAATCCGTTCCGGCCGGAGTGGCTATGACTTTGACGCAGGACTTCAGCGGCTTGCGGAACCATAGGTCATGGATATTGTCATGCGGAATGCATATCACTATCGGGATATTGTTGTCGGAACATACCTGGGCGAAGGCCCTTGCCGTATTTCCGGCGGACTGTACGACGAGTATCTTGTCAGATTTCTTCGGGAAGCGGGCGCATACGGAGTAGGCCTCGGTCTCCTTGAATGAGCAGGTCATCATCTTTACCCCTTTCTTCGGCCAGTAGCCTGAGAAGGTGATGTAGAGGTTCTTCAGGCCCAGCTTCGCAGCAAGCCCTTTGCTTTTATATGTGACGGGTGCAGAAGAGTGCCTTAGCGTCCTCTGTATCGGAAGCCAGCATGCATACCTGTACAGTCCGTCAAGGGAGTCGTCAGGGGAGAAACGGTCGTCGTCGTATATTGCCCGGACAAGGGAAGGAGCCCCTGATTCGGGGTCCGAAAGAACCCATCCGGTGTCCTCAGACTTTCGCCCTGTACCAACTGTAACCAGTTTATACTTAATCGGTTTGAATGCCATACTTGAAGTGCGGTTATAAATTAATTATCAGCCAGGTCATATACGCGGCCCAACATACCAGCATGATGCCTCCGTCGAGTCTGTCGAGCCTTCTTTTCCTGCGTCCCGTGACGCTTGAAAACCAGATGAGAATTCCTGAGAGTATCAGGGCCCCGGTGTCCACGAAGTTGATGGACTGGAACGAAAGCGGCCTGACCACAGCGGACGTTCCGAGAATCAGGAGTATATTGAAGACATTCGATCCGAGGATGTTTCCGAGAGCTAGCTGGCCTTTCTTGTGGATGGCGGCGACGACGCAGGTTGCGAGTTCCGGCAGGGAAGTGCCTCCGGCCAGGATGGTGATGGCTATGAATTTGTCGCTGACTCCTACCATGCGGGCGATTGCAGTGGCTGAATGGACGAAAAGGCGTCCGCCGATTATCAGGCCGGCGAGTCCTCCTATGACCATAATTATGGACAGCCATGTCTTGGATTTTTCTTCGTCCTTGCATTCGCAGAACGGCTCGATCTGGGAATCATAGTGGAATGACATCCAGATGTAGATGGCGAACATAGCCAGAAGGATCAGGCCCTCAAGTCTTCCGAGACCGTTGTTCCCGACTCCGAAGAGCACTCTGGACATGCCGAGCAGTAGCAGCAGGGCAGCCACGGCGAGGTTGATCGGTATGTCGCGCTTGAGCATCCCCCTGGACATGCCCATAGGCATGATCACGGCGGTAATACCGAGTATGAGATGATGTCGGCGTTGAATTTAATATCCCGACAACTTCCGTTATATCAGAAAAATTTTCCCTTAAGGTTTTGAGGTGCTTTTGCCCCATATTTCTACAACCTATAATCGCTATTTTAAGTTTATCCATTCATAACCTCCTTGACCACTTAAAGGGTATACATTTTTCTCATAAAAGTCAATATTTTTGCCCTCATACTTTTTGTGATCTATTTAGTTAAATATTAATTGTTTCATCTTAAAATAAGCAAAATAAGAGCAATGAATTATGATAGTAATCAGCCGGAGGGAATATGTTAAAAACATTTAAGCAAATTACCGAAAAAGACCAATATGTTGCCGGTGGCAAAGCCTATTCTTTAGGGCGTATGATTAAACATTTTCCAATTCCTGACGGATTCGCAATTTTAGCAGATACTTTTGATACTTTTATCAAAGAAAATAAATTAAAAAGCAAAATCAAAAAGATTATTGCCGATAAAGGAGATTACTTTACCAAATCAAAACAAAT
>JAFZTP010000093.1 GCA_017618815.1 Bacteroidales bacterium
GGGGTCTCGGTCATCCACAGTACCGTGAACGAATTCTCAGAAGTGGCAGTGACCCACGGGCCATACTGTATCCCGAGGCTCTCCTGCGCGAAAAGAGTCCCGCTGACCACAGCGAGACCCAGTAAGAATGTGAAAAATCTTTTCATTTATTTCCTTTTGGCAGCGAGTTTCTCATAAAGCTTGTCTGCATTCTCATAGTAAAGCTTCCTGAGGACTTCGTCGCTGAGTCCTATTCCTGAGAGAGCCCAATGATAAGCATTCTCATAATCATAGAAGTGCTCGTCCTCGGTCTCGAGAATTCTCCACTGGAGGTCATACATTTCCTGTGAAGGGTAGTTGTCCGTTCCGAAGAAAATCCTGTCCTGGTACTTCTCGTAGAAGGCCTTGGTGGCGCGAGGAGTGATGGCAGACTCGATGTGGCGGGCGGAGTTGTCGAGATAGAGGTTCGGATGACGGTCCATGATCTCGCCAAGCAGCTGATAGTCATGGGTAAGGTTCATGAAGTGGCAGGCGATGATGGTCGTGTTCGGATGCCTGTCGCAGCATTCCTCCAGAGTCTTGCAGAGCTCATAGAGGTCGAGAAGGCCCGGAGTCTCCGGATCGATCTTCCATGTCTCCGCATTAGGGTAACCATCGTTATGCTCGTCCATCTTCTCGTACATCCAGATCGGGTCGCCCACATGGATGATGAGAGGCATGCCAAGCTCGCCGCATTTCTCGAAGAGGGCGTCGAAACGAGGGTCGTTCATATGAGCGGTAGGAGTGGCCTCTCCTGTCTGGAATCCGGTGAAATAGGCATCGCCGAGGCCTTTGTCGCCGACTTCGCCGACTCCCCTTGCTCCCTTCTCGAAGTCACGTACGAGGGAAGCGACTGCCTTTTCTTCGAACTCAGGGGTGCCCCATGCGCCCATGTCAAAGCCACACCACATTTCAAATGCATCTGAAACGCCTTTGTACATTTCATAGAGCTCGTCGAACTTCTCACCGGTAGCATAGGTGTTGACGACTACCTTGTCGATATTGTTTGCCTTGAGGCGCTCTGCCCACTCTTTGCATTCCTCAACTGTCTCTGCATATGCATGTGAATGCATGTCATGGACGGTAAATTTGGCCTGGTGAGGATGATGCTCAGGGAGGTTCATGCATGGGATTGGTTTGTAGTCCTTGAGAAGGAGAGTGTCAAGACAAGATGATGTCTCCTGCTTAGGGGCCTGTCCGCATGAAACTGCGACGAACGCAGCGGCAGCGAATGCTATTGAAATGTAATTTGTCTTCATGTGACTTTGTTATTAGTTTCAAATTTAGAAAAAAAGTTACGGACCCGGCCCTTTTCCAAGCCGGACCCGTAACAAAAACACAACAATAAATGACTTTTTATTCCTTGTCCATCGCGAAATGGAAAGTGGTCTTGTCCTTAGTCGTTCCTTCTCCGAAGTTCATGTAGAAGGAATCGTCAGCCCAGTCTGTCTGATAGAACTTGAAGAAGATACCCATAGAGGAACCGTTGATGCCGTATTCCTTCCTTGAGAGGGCGAATTCCATGTAGATCATGTCGCCTTCGTCCTTGTAGGTACCCATCTCGATATTCTTGCCTTCGGCATATACCGTATCGCCGGAAGCGCAGTCGTACCAGTCTGCCCATGGCTCTTCAGGTTTCCAGAAGTTTCCTTCGAGGAACCAGTCGCAGCCGAGGCTCTTGGTGGACATGCCGGTACCGGTAAGGTCGTCGGTATCGAGACGCAGGTTCATGATGGCTCCGTCCGCAGGGGTATTCTCGTTCGTGGTGCTCATGGCTACGTAGAAGAATACATAATCTGCGTTGTAATCGAACTTGCCGTATGACTTTCCGTCGTCACCTACGAACTTGAAGTCTTCGTATTCGACAGCGTCCCAGTCGTCGAAAGAATCATCGTCGAGCTTGATAGGAGATGCCTTTGCGACAAGTATCTTGCCGGATATTACCTGCTCCTGGCCATTGTATTTGCCTGACATCTTGATCCAGTGGAGACCAGGCTTAGGGAAGGTATAGGTATAGGTCTCGCCTTCACCTGTGGTAAGGGTCTCGGCGGTGCCGTTTTCTGTCTTGATAATCTCCCACTTTACGTCTGTAGTGTTAGGCACTACTGAGTTGAAAGTGAGGGTAAGGCCGTCACATAAGTAGTCGAATTCGATATCCGGAACAGGATCGAGTCCGAGGTCTCCCTTTCTCACGCAGGATGAAAGGAGCGCCATGGCAGCTATGCTGAATAATATAAATATCTTTTTCATGGTCTTAGCGTATTAATATCCTGGGTTCTGCTCGCAGATTTGGTTGTTGTTGATCTCCAGTGAAGGAATCGGGAATACGAGCCTTGTATCAGAGTTCTTGGTGGTAACTCCCGGAGCCGTGAGAGCTGGTTTTCCAGCAGTGCTCTGGCCGGCTGCATACTGAGTATGGTAACCCCAGTAGTCGCGGACGATATCCTTGCCGTTTCTCATGAGGTCGAAGAAGCGGTGAGCCTCGAAAGCGAATTCCACGCGAGTCTCCTTGAGCACGAGATCGACGATATCGGTCTTTATGTCAGACTCTGTGTAGAGATGGGCCTCGGCATTGGCCGTCATCCTGTGCTTCCTTACCTCGTTCACGTCCTTGAGTGCATTGGCCTTGTCACCCTTGTGGGCGTAAGCCTCTGCACGGTTGAGATACATCTCGGTTATACGGAGGAATGGAGGAGAGAAGAGGGTCGGCTTGCCATCCTGCCAAGAAAGCTTTGAGCATGGGATGAGGTCAAGACCGTTCTTGGTGTTGACGTCGCAGACGAATGTCCAGCGGATATCGTCGTCCTCAAGGCTGGTACCGCGGCCCATGTCCTCGAGAAGAGGATCAGAGTAGCCTTCCTCGCCCCAGCAGCCGTCAGCCTTCATGATCATGGAAGCGACTGAGCCTGAACCCTTGTCGTCCTGAGGGAGCATCTTGAGGCACCAGATAGTCTCAGGTGATGTCCAGGTTGACTTGAAGTACTCTTTGAACTCGGCAGGACCGGCGATTTCATAGTTGGAATCATTGATTACCTTGCCGGAATATTCGATACACTTGTCCCACTCGCCCATATAGAGGTAAACTCTTGAGAGAAGGGCGCGGACTGCACCTACGGATGCAAAGCAGCGGCTCTGGGAGCGTTCTACGTCCACATCCATGAGCTTCTCGGCCTCGAGAAGGCAGTTTACTATGTAATCATAGGTTTCCTTGAGGCTCGCACGTCCCTTAGGAGAAGCGTCTGAACCGTTCTCACGGATGATGATGCCCGGCTCGTTAGCTGCAGTCTCAGCCTTGTATGGCTTGGCGTAGAATCTCACGAGGCTGTGCATAACGTAAGCCTTGAGGAAGAGAGCTTCTCCGTGGAGTGACTTCACCTCGTCGCTAGGGTTATCCTCCTTGGAGATAACGTCGATTGCAACGTTGGTAGAGTAGATGATCTTATATGACTGTGACCAGAATGAAGCCACGTTGCTGAGGCCCGGGTGCCTCTCTTCGAACTTGAAGATCATGTTAAGTTCATCAGTGGTAGCGTGTCCATAGACAACGTCGTCTGAAGAGAAGTCAGACATCTGGTAGAACTGACGGCCGTACCAGTTGTTGCTGCTGGAGTTCTCCGGATAGTCTTTCATCACGGCGTAGCAGCCGTTGAGAATATCCACGGTACCGGTAGGAGACATGGTCATCTGGCGGCCGGTGAGAGAGTTCTCCGGTGCGATATCAAGATCGCAGGAGGTCATCAGGCCTGCGCCCGCAACCATTATGAAGAAATAATTAAGAATCTTTTTCATATCCACAACTTGTTAGAATGTGAAGTTAACCTGTAAAATATACTGCCTCTTGTTAGGGTATCTGTTGTCGATTGACTCGATCATTCCGGCTACGCCTGAGTCGGCGGAGAGGGATACCTCAGGATCTGCACCCCATACGGTCGTGGCGGTGAAGAGGTTGTCGCAAGAAAGCGAGAGAGTAAGACCGGTGTCCTTGGTGATCTTCTTAGGAAGAGTGTAGGACAGGGTCACGTTGCGGAGCTTGAAGTAGTTGCCCTTCACGAGGTCGCCGGTGTGATATACAGAGGCGAGAGCATAGGCAGGGAGACCGATGGTAGCATCGTCGCCCGGCTTGCGCCAGATCTTGTCCTCGTTTGAAGGCATGAGTGAGTTGGATACGAATGTGGCGAGGCGGCTTGCACGGCTGCGGCCGTAGATGGTATTGCCCCATACGAAGCTGCCGTTAGCGCTGAGAGTGAAGTTCTTCCATGCAACCATGGTAGAAACGCCACCCTGCCAAGGGATGATAGGAGTACCTGCCTCGACGAAGCGGGCTGATGCGTAGTCGTAGGTAAGGGAACCGTCTTCAGCTACGAACTGCTCGCGGCCGGTCTGAGGATCCACGCCTGCGTACTCGCGGAGATACCATGTATAGATCGGAACGTTGTCACGATAGATCTGGGTAAGGCTCCTGTAGTTGGACTGCTTGATCTCGACGCCCTCTCCGAAATTGAAGAGCTTGTTGGTGTTGTATGAGATTGAGAAATCTACGTCCCATTTGAGATCCTTGGTCTTGACAGGGGTTACGCTTACGGCAGCCTCGAAACCGGAGTTACGTACCGAACCGATGTTCTGCCACTGCTTTGCGAAACCGCCTGAAGGAGCGAGGTCGCGATATACCAGCAGGTCGTTGGTGGTATTGCAGTAATAGTTGAGGTCGAGAGAAATGCGATCGTAGATGCCTATTTCAGTACCGACGTTGATCTGGGTGGTTTCCTCCCATTTGAGGTCAGGGTTGGCCATCTGGATAGGAACCGCTGCAGAATTGGAATCGTACTGGGTGGTATATGCGAAGGCCTCGAGATACTTGGATGCACCGATATCCTTCATACCGGTCTTACCGATACTTGCCTTAAGCTTGAGGTTGGTGATCACGTTTGAGTTGAAGAACTTCTCGTTGTTGATGGCCCATGCTGCCGAAAGGCTCGGGAAGATTGCTCCACGATGGTTAGGAGCAAAGGTCGAAGACTCATCGTAACGGAGAGAGCCGGTAAGGAAGTATCTCTGGGCGTAGTTGTAGTTGACCTGGGAGATGATTGACTGCATTCCGCTTCTCTCACGGTTTCCGGCAGCATCCTTGTTGGAAGAAGCCACGTCGAGAACTGAGAGGCCGAAAGGAAGGCCTTCACCGGAACCGGTAAGGTCGTTGCCCCATGTCATCTGGGCCTCATAACCTACGAGACCGCTTATGGAGTGCTCGCCGAAAGTCTTGTCAGCCTTGAACATGTTGGTGCTGATTCCACCATAGCTGTAGCTCATTGAATCACCGATTTCGTCGCCGGCCTTCATGTACTCAACCTCTTTGAACCTGTGGTTGTGGCTATGCCAGAAACCTACCGATCCGCGGGACTGGGAAACGAATGAGAGCCACGGGGTGATCTTCGCGGTAACGACGAAGTCGAGGTCGGTACCGAAGCCCTTGCTGTTGCGCACGTCTTTTCCGCTTTCGAAACCGACCATAGGGTTGACGTCGTAGCGGCCGTAGAGCTTGCTGTTCTTGAATGACCTGTAGTTTCCGTTCTCATCGTATGGAGAGTCGAAAGGAATGTTCTCGCCGATATAGTAGACGAGGTTGTCATCCGTGTTGTCGGACATGTTTCCGCTCACGTCGAGATTGGCGGTGAGGGTAAGCCACTTGGTGAGGTTGAACGTGTTGTTGGAACGCACGTTGAACTGCTTGTATCCGGTATTTCTGATTGTTCCCTCCTCGTCGTAGTATGAGAATGAGAGATAACCTGAGTACCACTCGTTCTTTCCCATTACGGAGAAGTGGTAATTATGGAGAACGGCATTCTGGGTGATGAGCGACCTCCAGTCGGTATCGTTGTTGAGGATGGAAGCAGGAAGAGCTTTCTTGAAAGCGAGGTCATCGATGAGATGAGTCTCAGGGTCACGGAAATACTCGCGGTAGTATGTGTACAACTGCCTTGTGTTCATCAGTCTCTGTCTTGAGAAGTCAGGAGTGACATTACCGAAGTTTGCCTTGAAGTTGAACTGGAGCTTCTTGGAAGTCTTTGCCTTTTTGGTAGTTACGACGATCACACCGCCGTTTGCCTGGGCTCCGTACATACCGGTAGCGCCGGCATCCTTGAGGACGGTCACTGACTCCACGTCATCAGGATCATATGATCCGCCGATGATACCATCGACAACGTAGAGAGGTTCCTGGGAAGCATGCATTGAAGAAGTTCCGCGGATACGGATAGACGGTTCGGAACCAGGACGGCCGCTGGACTTGATCACAGTCACGCCTGCAACCTTACCCTGGAGCATATCGCCGATATTGTTACTTACTACGTCCTTGAGTTTCTCAGAAGAAACGGTGGTCACCGCACTGGTGATCTCGCCTCTGGTCTTTGAAGAATATCCCATCACGACAACCTCGTCGATAAGCTGGGAATCTACGTCAAGAGTGATGTTGACGATATTTCTGGCGCCTACAGGAACTTCCGTAGTCCTGAAGCCTACAGAGGAGAAAACAAGAATTGAGTTTGCATCTTTGACAGTGATGGAATAATTACCGTCAATGTCAGTAATGACACCATTCAAAGTTCCCTTCTCAAATACACTCGCTCCAACCATTGGCTGGCCGTCGTCTCCGGCTTTTACCAGACCCTTGACTTCCACTTGTGCGAAAGCCACGAGAGAGGAAAGCATCAAAAGACCAAAAAGTAATACTTTTTTCATGGATTTTTTGAATAATTGGTTACTGTTTCTAATATTGCTGTTGTTAAAAGAGTTGCTTAGAGAGCCACTTCGCTGACCTCTATGAGCAGGCTACCATTGACTTCTGCCTCAAGCATAGTCTTATCTGAAGCGGTAACCGTACCCAGGTCACGATGGTTGTAGTAGTCTTCGACCTTGTAGGTCTTTCCGGCCTCAAGTCCGCGGAGTTCCACGGAAGCGACCGGACCGGAGGTCGCATAGAAAGCGTAGTAAAGCTTTCCGTTCCTGGTTAGCACATGGGTCTCAGGATAATCGAAACCGATGTCATACAGGCCAGGCACATACTCGCCCCTCGCAAGCTGCTTGTCCTCGTAGATGGCCAGGGCATTCTTGAGCAGTTCTTCCTTCTCGGGAGTCAGCAGATAGGAGGCTTCTGCAAAAGGATTGTCCTTAGGCCAGGTAAACTTGGTACCGATGACGGCGCCGATTCCTAGCTGTGTAGGATAATCATTCCCATTGTCGGAAAGCTCTATATGGTCTCCGTAGTAAGCAAGCTTAGGAGCAAGCGCGCGGAGCACATAGCCCTTGGTGCGGATCTGCCAGCTGCTCGTAGGGTCGGAAGACACAGCCTTGTCGATGTAAGGGAGATTATAGACCGAGAAGCAGTCGCCGCAAGGGCAATACTGGATCACGGAGTGGGACTTGACGGCGCGTGCCGTGTCATGAATCAGCTTGTAGAAGCCCGGGAGCTCACGGAAATCCTTCTCCGGGTCCTCCGGATGATGCTTTGGATTGTAGTCCGGAGACACGCAGTTGAGATGCTGGCCGTCGAGCTTGAGCCCGTCGAAACCATAGTCGGCGATAAACTTGTGGACCAGAGCTGACTGCTCCCTGCGGACATCTTCGTCCAGCGGAGAAAGGAACCAGCTGTCCCACCACTCGATCTTGCGAGGCTGTCCGTCCTTACCCAGGATGAGGGCATCCGGATACTTGCGGAGAAACTCGGTGCCTGGATCGGCTGCGAGCGGAGTCCACCAGAGTTCGGCCTTGAGACCATACTTATGGAACTCGTCCACCATGTATTTCATGTCGGCATCGCCATTCGGGAAACGCTCCGGAGTGAGGTCCCAGTCGCCTTCGGCAATCTGGAAACCGTCGTCGAGGGTAGCCCACTTGAAGCCGAGTTCCTTGACCTTAGGAAGGGTGCCGACAATCTCGGCGATAGTGAATTTACGCTCATAGCCCCATGCGCACCATGCGGTTTCATAGGCCTCAGGAACGCTTTCAGGCATCTTCACGCCGACTTTGTCGAGGAGCTGCGCATAGTTGCGGAGAGCCCCGAAGCAGTCGCCGGAGTAAAGGCTGATGAAGCATGTGTAAGTATCGAGAGAGCCGTCAGGACTGAGCACGACCGGCTCTTCGTATTCTTTGACCACGGCGATGTCAGCATAGTCGTTGCCGGCTTTCTTGTCGACCGGCAGGCTGACGATCTGCGGAGTCGGCTCGAGATGGCCGATGATCACTCCGGCATCGCGGCGCCACAGACATACGACAGGGACTCCGCCGCCGTAATCGACATGGTCGTCGGCAGGATTCATCCCCATGAAGTTGCGCTGGTAGAACTCGTCGCCTACAGGCTTGATCCAGTCCTCACGGGCGCTGGTAGACTGGCCCTGGAAGGACCAGAAATACGGAGCAGGGGCCTCTGCCTGGACCTGGAGGTCGCACATCGACCATCCGTCCACGCTCAGTTCCTCTCCGGACCGGTTGCGATAGACAGCATCCACCACAACAGTCGAAGGGAATGCGTCGTACACCGAAAGCTTGAGCTCGCGGGTGATCTCAGGACCTGATACGGATTCTCCCTTGAAGATATAGCACTTGCCGCGGCCGAACTTGTCGCTGATGCTCTTCTTGGATGTGCCGACAGTCTTGAAAACCACCTTGTTTCCCTCTACGGTAATCGAGCCGAAGTCGGTTGCAGATTTGATCAGAGGTGTTGCCGTTGCAGCATTCTCGACGCGGAAAGCCATCCCATCCTCCTCAGGAACGACCGAAAGGTCTCCCGAAACAGGAGCGGAGACGCAGGCTGACACGACGAGAGCCGCAATGGCGAGATACGGTTTCATAAAAGTATTAGAGTTTAATTATCTGGTTGAAATGCTTCAGGGCTGCTTCCTCGACGGCTTCCTTGGAAGTAAAAGCGCCGGTTCCGCCAGCCGCAGTAGTATTGATCGCGCCAGTAAGGTTTCCGAGGAACTGGCAGTATTCGAGGTCCTTCCCCTGTACGAAGGCAGTGATGAAGCCAGAGTTGAAGCTGTCACCTGCTCCGATAGCGTCGACCACATTGCGGTTGAGCATGGCAGGAAGGTTCCTTTCTCCGTCCTTGGTAACGACGAGAGAACCCTTTGAGCCCCTCTTTACCACGAGGACGTTGATGTATGGACGGACCACGTCCAGAGCCTTTTCGAGGCTGCTTTCCCTGGTAAGTGCCTTGAGCTCCTGCTCGTTAGGCATGAATATGTCCACCAACGGGAGGATCTTCTTGTAGTCGAAGTCCCATTTCTCCTCAGGGTCGAACTGCATGTCCATGGACAAAGTCGCGCCGTTGTCTTTCACCAGCTTGACGATTTCATAGATGTCCCTGTGGAGAGTCTCCTGCATGAAAATGGAGGAGATGTGGACGTGCTTAGCCTCGGCGATGGCCTCTGGACGGATGTCTTTCACGCCCATTATGCTCATCGCTCCAGGATAAGTAACGTTGGCGCGGTCCTCGTCGTAGTTGAGGATCGCTGTCAGACCGGTAGCGGCGGTCGACACCTCGATGAGGTTCGAGGTGTCCACTCCGCGTTTCTCCAGAGAGGTCTTGACAAATGCGCCGAAATCATCATTCCCGACCATGCCGAGGAAAGATACCTTTGCACCCAGGGATGCCGCATTGGCGGCGAAGATGGCAGTGGAGCTGCCGAGGGTAAGGGTCATCTCCTTTGCGAAAATCTCTTTTCCGACCTCAGGGAAGCCGCAGATCCTGTTGAGCAGAAGGTCTACGTTGAGCTCTCCCAGCGCTATGATGTCAAACTTCTTCATTTATAACAAGTCATTAAGGTTAACCAAATTGAATGCTACGTAATACTTGTCGATAGCCCTTTCGATAGTGGAAAGGACTATGCCTTCAGCATCGATTCCGTTAAGGTTGAGGTTGTTGTAGAGGGTCTGACGGGCTGCTATCGCCTCCGGCTTCTGCCAGATATAGCGGGCGCCGGTCTGGATGAGCCACCTCTGACGGTCAGGAGTGATGGACTCGAAATCGTCCGGAGACTCGTTTCCATGAACCCATTTCTTCCACCTTCCGGAAGCGATTACGAGCTCTTTGAGGATTGCCGTCATGTTGGAGTGCATAGCCACCTGGCCGGCCTCGTAGAGGGAATCCTCCACCTTCTCGAGTTCCTCGAGAGCATTGAATTCGCTGACAGTGAATTCAGGACCGACATTGGCGGCGCCCATCCTGCAGACAGGATAGTCCTGCGGGTTCTCCACGTCGTCTGTGTAGTGACCTTTTATGAAGCTGCCATATTCGGCAACGATGGAAGTAAGGTCCTTGGCAACCTCCGGATCGAAGAATGTAGTGTGAAGGTCGGTACCGACTTTTCCGACCACGAAGCATGGCCATGCGTCAGAACATCCGTTCTTGGCAAGACCCTCCTTCAGGAGCACGAGGAATTTGCGGAATACAGTCTCGTCAGCGAGTCCGCCGTGGACTTCTTCCGTTCCGACTTCATAAGCGATTGGAGCGAGGCCCCTTTCCTTTCTGAAGTTCTCTATATGGGTAATGAGTTCGATTGTCCTTTCAGCTACAACCTCGATCTTGATCGTCTCGCCTTTTGGAAGGAAGCGGTCGACGGTAGGATCGACATGGATAAGCTCGTATCCAGCAAGCAGCGCTGCTTCATATGATTTCTTGACGCCATCCATGGCCTTTTCATATGGCCACATCTCCAAAGTCTGGATGTCCTTGAGCCATGGACCGCCGTGGTCGATCGCTGCAATATACGGGCCAGTATAGTTGTTTCTCTTGGCCTCGACTTTCATCACTCTGACGAAGTCTTTCTGGGTCATTCCGGTGTATCCGCCGTCATTGTCCACCTGGTTGAGGGTAGCGGCGAACATGATAGGAGCGTTATTGCGCTTGGCTGCGCGGAAAGCGGCCTTGATGACGGCCGGCGAGTTCGGGCAGACGGCAAGGAGGGTCATCGGCTTGTGGCCCTCGGCAGTAAGAGTCTGGACCCTGTCCAGAAGTTGTCTTAGTTTCGGTTTCATATCAATGTCCTAGTATTTATAGATCTTGACTCCGCTTACTACTCTGGAGATGGCGCCTCGGATGGAAGGATTGTCCGGAGACAGACCATGGTCGAGCGAGAAGAAGTATCCCGCGAGCTGGCCTACCATCACGAATGGAGCGCATACGTATTCGTTATCCTTGAGAAGTTCCGGCTTAGGAGCATTGATCTCGAAATCCAGAATATCCTTGACCCCTGACGGAGTAACAGAAATAACCACCTGGGCTGCAGGATGATTGTCATGGTCCACCTGCTCGATGAGGTCGAGCTCATACTGGCGTGTGTATGGATTCTCTGAAAGAAGATATACCACGAGAGTTTCTTCGTTGATCACGGCCTTAGGTCCATGCCTGAGACCCATGAAAGAGTCGAATGCGCATACGATGCCTCCGTCAGTCAGCTCCTGGAGCTTGAGGTGGCTCTCGCAGGCGATGCCCTTGAGAGGACCGGAACCGAGGAATACGGCTCTCTTGATCTTCTTGTCGGCGAGCTTCTTGATCTTGTCTGCGACCTCGCTGTTGACGATATAGTCGGCGAAATCAGCGGCAGCCTGAAGCTTTGCGCGCTCACCCTCCAGGGAAGCCACGTTCTTGCAGAGAAGGCTGGTCACCAGCATTGATGTGAAGCTGCTGGTCATGGCGAGACTCCTGTCATTGGTCCCGTCAGGAAGCACGATCACGAAATCCTTTCCCGGCACGGCTATCTTGGCAAGCTCTCCGTCAGGATTGCAGGTGATAATGAGATGGTTGGAACCCTTGCAGAACTTGTTGGCCACCTCATAGGCGGCGACGCTCTCAGGACTGTTTCCTGAACGTCCGAAAGAGATGAAGAGCTTAGGTGTGTGACTCAGGAAATACTCCGGAGCGGAAACGATGTCGGTAGTAGCGACAGCCTTCGCCTGGACATATCCTGCCTTCATGTATTCGCATACTGCCGTGTCGGCGATATAGGCAGAAGATCCGGCGCCGGTAAGGATGATCTCGGAGTCTTTGTTGATTGAATTCTGTTCGAGGAACTTCTCGAGTTCCTTCTTCTGGCTTAATACAATGTCGTAAGTATCCATCCACATCTTTGGCTGATGCGCGATCTCACGTATTGTGTAGCAATCTAGGTTCAGCATATTATCGTTTATATATTAATTTTCGATACCAATTCGCTTACAAAACTAAAGAATGTTTATTTATTTTCAAAACTTTTGGAGTAAAAAACTCTGAATTTTCGTAAGTTTTCGTTCGAATCATATTAATTTTCAGAAATTTATTGGTTTTTAAGAAATAAAGCCGTACCTTTACTTTGTAAACAATCCGCTAGAATAGCCGAAAGAACCATGAAAAGAAAATTCTCAGCCGAGGAACGCAGAAGCCTTCTGCTCAATCAGTTAAAGAATGAGGGGAAAATTCTTATCTCCGACCTCATGAAACAGTTCGATGTCTCTGAAGTATCCATCCGCAAAGATCTCGCAGTCCTGGAAGAGAGAAAGCTGCTTCTCCGTGTCAAAGGAGGAGCTGTAAACATGCATCAGTCCGTCGATTACGACGACATGAGCATCAGCCAGAAACAGCGTCTCCACTCCCGCGAAAAGCAGCTGATCGGAAAGTTCGCAGCCTCGATGATCACGAACGGAGAGACCGTGATCCTGGATTCCGGCACTACGGCCATGGAGATCGCCAAGAATCTCGAAGGCCTTAACAACTTGACTATCATCACAAACGCCCTGGACATCGCCATCACCCTCAACCACTACGACAGGTTCAACGTGATCGCTCTCGGCGGCAAGATGAGATCGGTATCATATTCTACGGTGGGCATGCTCGCAGAGTCCGCCCTGAAGAATTTCTACTGCGACAAACTCTTCCTCGGAGTCGATTCGGTCAGCATAAAGGACGGAATATCAACTCCTAACCTCGAGGAGGCCAGCCTCAACCAGGCGATGATCAACTCGGCGAAAGAGGTCATCGCGATCTTCGACTCCAGCAAGCTCGGACGAAGGAGTTTCGTGCATATCGCAGCCCTTGACAAGATTGACACAATAATCACGGATTCAGGCATTTCTCCTGACTTCAAGGACTATGTCGAAGCATCCGGCATCAAGCTCCACATCGTGGACCTTTAATACCTATTATTATATATAGTAAGGTCTGGAGTTTATTTTTTATATATAATTTTGCAAATATTCTTTCTTTTCTTAACTTTGCGTAAGACATAAAGGTTAATTATCGAAAGAAATTCAGATATGGCAAAGAAACACAATTGGCTTCTCTATGCTCTGATTACCGTGGTGACATGGGGTATCTGGGGCGCATTCTCATCAACACCTGACTATCCTGCAACCCTTACCTATGTGGTCTGGGCGATAAGCATGGTCCCGTGCGCTCTTGTAGCATTGTCCAATATCAAGTTTAAGCTTGACACAAACCCGAAAGGAGTAATCCTCAGCATGGGAGTAGGCCTTCTCGGAGCCGGCGGACAACTGATCCTCTTCGAAGCCCTGAAGCATGGACCTGCATATCTGATCTTCCCTCTCATCTCCGTCGCCCCTATCGTGACAGTGATTCTCTCTACGGTATTCCTCAAGGAAAGGGTCAGCAAGCTGGGCGCTGTCGGAATACTCCTGGCCTTCGTAGCCCTCGTCTGCTTCTCGCTCTCGAGCGGATCCGACGAAGCCGCAAAGGACAACCTCTGGATAATCCTCGCCTCTCTGGTGTTCATCTGCTGGGGTACCCAGGCCTTCGTAATGAAGCTTGCCAACAACCACACCCCAGACGCAGAAAGCGTATTCGTCTACATGGCGATCTCGGCAGTAGTGCTGATTCCGTTCGCCCTGATGATGACCGATTTCTCGCAGCCTATCAACACCTCTTTCAACGGACCTTATCTTACTTTCTGCATACAGATACTGAACTCTATCGGCGCATTCGCCCTCGTATATGCCAACAGGTATGGAAAGGCAATGCTCGTGGCCCCGCTCGCCGACGCACTCGCCCCGGTGATTACAACGGCCATCTCGCTGGTGCTCTACGCCCACATCCCTGGCGTCGCCCAGATCATCGGTATCGTATCGGCAATCAGCTGCGTGCTGATCTTCAGCAGGGAGTAAAAGAAAAATACGTTTCATTCGTTAATAGTAGTTCTTGAATTTGAAACGTTAACCCCGGAAGTAATAGCTGGCTTCCGGGGTTAATTATGTATATAGGTATTGACCGGAAATTCGTATATTTGATCCAGCTAAGACTAAATGACATTAACACTGATGAAACGATTATTGACACTGGCCCTGGCCACAGTATTCGCAGTCTGTGCCGCAGATGCCCAGACTTATGACGTACTCGAGCAAGTCCGCTCCGACTGGAGAAAAGCCGCAGGCATGGAAGGGCCGCACAGGATCAACCCCGAAGATTTCGGCACCATGAGCATGGCCCCGGCGGGCTACAGGCCATTCTACATCAGCCACTATGGCCGCCACGGATCCAGGACGGCATGGAACTCCGAGACATACTCCTACCTCCAGGATGTGTTGACCAAGGGACATGAGGCCGGAAACCTCACCGAAAAAGGCGAAGACTTCTACAGACGCTACGAAGATTTCTATCTTATCCCATACATCAACTCCGGAGACCTGATGCCTCTCGGATACGAGCAGCACAAAGTAATAAGCAACTGGACATACGAGAACTTCCCTGAAGTATTCGAAGGGGAGAGAAAAGTCAATGCTATCGTGTCCACTTCTTCAAGGAGCATCGTCAGCATGGCTTCTTTCTGCGTGGAGCTCAAGGGGCACAATCCCAAGTTGGACATCTACCAGGAATCGACCCACGCAGGCATGTGCATAGCGGCTCCGGTTGACGCTCCGAAGCAGCTGAGGCGCTATTTCAAGGGCCAGTTCGACAAGCCTGCCCGCCCTTCCGGCTTTCAGGAAAAACTGTACGACCACGACGACGTGCTCTCCATTTTCTTCAAGGACACGGATGCCCTGAGGCACCACAAGGGCGGAAAGTCCAGGGTATGCTCCAGAATCGTGAGCATCGTTTCAGGATACAGGAACATAACAGACGAGCCGATATTCGAGGGCTTCATCCCGAACGAGCTTCTCGTGAAAATATGGGAATCGGGCAACTACGGCTCATACACGAGCTACCAGCGCAAGCGTTACGGCCACATCCCGCTGCTCGAGGACGTAATCGCCAAATCGGACGCAGCGATTGCCGACCGCAGCATCGCGGCCAACCTCCGCTTCGGACACGACTATGTCGCAGAAGGACTTCTGTTCCTCATAAATGCCAACGGATGCTCCACTCTCGTGGACAAGGCCGAGGATGCCAAATACTGGTTCCAGAGCTACAATATCCCGATGGCGGCCACGATACTGTTCGTGTTCTATGAGAATAAGAAAGGGGATGTCATATTCAAGCTGGTGCTGAATGAGCATGAGGCAACCTTGCCGCAGCTGACTCCTGTCGAGGGCTGCTACTATCGCTGGTCTGACTTCAAGGTCTGGGCCGCGCAGCTCCTGGCGGAACACCCGGAGCTCTCAAAAGAAGAAGCCGAAGCCGCCTCGAAAGACGCCGACTAGCGCTCGATCTTGACGAGCTTGATATCGAAGATGAGGGTACTCCATGCGGGGATACCCTCCATTTTTTTAGGGCCATAGGCCCATTTGGCCGGGATCGTGACCTCATAGCGGTCGCCTTCGTGCATGCGCGTAAGCGCAATCTGCCAGCCCATGATAAGGTCGCGGACCATGAACAGGGCCGGGAGCTGGTCGCCTTCAGTCGAATCGAAGACAGTGCCGTCGATCAGGCGTCCTGTATAATGAACATAGACGATGCCGCCCGGAGTCGGACACTTCTCTCCATATCCAATCTCAAGCTGCTTCATTATCACTCCGTTGTCAAGCACCTTCACGCCCTCTTCGAGGGCCTTTTCCTGAAGATACTTTTCGTTGTCGATCCTGTAGACTTTCTCTTTTATGGTCTTCCTGTTTGCCATATGATTCAGTATTTATGATCCCTAGAAGTCCCTGGCGATTTCGAGGCCCTCCGCTATGCAGCCGGAGACCTTCGCTTCGATTTCTTCAGGGGTGCTGTAGTCCATGTTCGTGGCGGCTATGGTCTCGAGCTCGCCGAGGTTCCAGAGAGTCGAGAGCGCCTTGATGTACGGAGTCCCCTGCTCGCGCGGGTCGCCGGTCGGGATGTCCATTCCGCGAGTCGTGATGTAGAGGACCTTCTTGCATTTGCATAGCCCGTAGCAGGCCTTGTCGTCGCTGTCGAATGTGATTCCGAAGAGGGAAGTCTGCTCGAAGAATACTTTCAGCACTGACGGGAAACTCATGTCCCAGAACGGGGCTGCGATCACGATCCTGTCGGCCTCGGCAATGGTCCTGGCGGCTTCTGCGGCCCATTCAGGAACGATTTTCACTGCTCTCTCGGCGTAGGCCGCAGGGCTGAGCGGTTCGAGGTTCATTTCCGGAAGGCGGAATGTCGAGATCTCATACCTTTCTCCCAGGGCTTTGATTATCGGTTCTGCGATCCTGCGGGTGCGGGAGTCGTTTTCGCGGACACATGCGTCTATGTAAACAAGCTTTGCCATCGTTAATTTGTTTTTCGATGCAAATATAATCAGAAATACCCAATGTAGCATGGTTGTTGTATTTACCGAGCCAACCATAACTATCGTTAATGAATATGAAAAAGATCCTTTGTCTGTTTGCAGCCATGATGCTGGCGATGACAGCATTTGTAGCAGGAGCGGAGACTCCTGAAGAAATCGTTTCCCGGATGGAGGCCGCGATAAACTCGCGGGCTGAGGACGGCATCGCGATGACCATAAGAGTAAAGGTGCCGATCGTGGGCGAGATGTGTACGAAGACCTATTCCCGTGGCAAGAAATCGCTTACCAAGAGCAACGTGAAGGGGGTTGATTGTTTCGTATGGACCGACGGTGGTCAGATATGGACTTACAACAACAAGACAAACGAGATTTATTATGCGAAGGGCTCGTCTTCGCCGGACAACGACAATATGGCACTGTTCGACGGGATTGCGGACGGATATGACTTATGTCTGGTCGAGGAGGACGAGAAATCCTGGACGCTGAAGGGATCGAAGATGAAGTCTAATGAGGACGACGAAGCGCCAAAGAAGCTGGAGATTGTAATCGCGAAAGGCTCGTATTATCCTGTCTGCCTGAGCACAAAGATGAAGGGAATCTCCATGAGGATGGAGGAAATCACGTTTGGTATCACGGAGGAGCAGGTTACGTTCAATCGGGACAAGTTTCCCGGCGTACCGATAATTGACAAATCGAAATAAATCAGAATGAGAACGGATTGTCTTCGAAAGAATTGTAGTTTGAGTTCTCGCTTATCTTGCTTTTACTTCTGCTGCCGCTGTCACATATGACGCCTTCCGTCTTCACGACGAAGACTTCCACCAGCGGTCTTACATAATTACTTTTTTCCGGGTTTTTCATAGCTTGTAAAATTTAACTGGGCATCAAAGATATTGATTTTCAATGTAAAATGCAATAACCCACCTTTATAAAGGCAAAAAAAATGCCACGGAAGAAAACAATAGGAGTATTTTCGTTATTTTTGTAACATACAAAAAAGATTGATTATGCAGATTGACGCTGTATTGCTATGGGTTGACGGAAACGATCCAGCCCTGACCGAAAAGAGGAGCAGGTACGCCCCCGCAGACGCTTTGAAGATGAGCGATGTCGCTGGCGCCACGAGGTATGCCAACGTCGGGGAAATATTCTGGTGCGTCGCCTCGCTCAACCGCTTCGCGTCTTTCCTGCATAAGATCTATATCATTACAGACGGACAGGATCCGCATCTGGACCCGTTCCTGGAGAAGAATTTCCCATCCGGACATATCCCATACGAAATTGTGGACCACAAGACCATCTTCAAGGGCTACGAAGAGTATCTTCCGGTCTTCAATTCGACTTCGATCGAGACGATGATGTGGAGAATTCCAGGGCTCAGCGAGCATTTCATTCTTCTGAACGACGATTTCGTGCTGCTGAAGCCGTGCAGTCCGTCGGATTTCTTCACCGCATCCGGAGACCCGATCTGCTACGCGGGACGGTACTGCGCTCCGTGGGCAAGGCTTATGGGCAAGCTGAAGAGCCTGAAGATCGGACATGAGGCCTGCACTTTCAAGCGCATGATGCTGGTCGCCGCGGATATCGTTGGCCAGAAGAAGTACATCCTCTATCTGGGCCATACCCCTCGAGGACTGCGACGGAGTTTCTTCGAGGAGTTCTATGCTGCGCATCCGGAGCATCTGATATCCAATATCCGCGACAAGTTCAGGCATCCGTCACAGTACCAGACGCAGGAACTGGAGTATCTGGCGCTTCAGAAGGAGGGCCGGGTCGAAGTCCGTCCGCATTCTGATGTCCTTATATACATGGAGCCGAAGCCGAAGCCGGATTATCTGCATAAGAAGATAGTAAAGGCCGGGCAGGAGAAATATAAGTTCTGCTGCTTCAACGGCATCGACCAGGCTTCCGCAGAAGACATCTCGATGATCCGCTCCTGGATCGAGGCCAAGCTTTCATTGAAGCCATCCGAATAAGGCCGTTCATCTTCAGAAGCAGATTAATATGATGATCAGCAGGGCTCCGAGGATATAGCTGAAGGCATTCGCACGGAGAGTGGCGATCAGTATGCGCATGGACCTGTATCGCCGCCGGAGAATCATGAAATTGATCCCCAATTCTATCAGGACTGACAGTATAAGAGCTGTCAGGTAGTAGACTGCGAGGCTCAGCAGCTGGCGGGGATCGCCGACATTGACTTCGTTGGAGCTTACCCAGGGGAACCATACGACCAGCCACCAGCCGCCGTTTATCGCCATCGTCGTGACGATTCCGACAGCTCCGCTTATCACGTTGGCAGCGGTCGCCGAAAGATATATCCTTTTATTGAATCTTCTGTCTATCAGGTATTTGCTCATCAGGAAAGCTTCACAAAAGATTATGAAGGCCATGAACAGCCAGCCCATCGGGAGAAAGGCGAGTATCCCGAAGGATACGTTAAGAGGGACCACAATAGAAATCATTATTATATTAGTTTTCAGCTTTTTGCATCAGATGCAAAGATAATCAGATTCCCCGTGGATTCCAAGGATGAAACGCACTATCGGAGGTCGCGATGTCCGTTGCGGGTGAGCCAGTCTATTAGAAACGCCGGACGGTCGGTCTGGATCATGGACACTCCATGGTCGATATACTGCTGGTAGACAGTGCCCGGATCTTCGGCCTGATATGCCGCGTCGTCGTCGTTGCCGTCCCCGCCGCAGAGACTCGCCCAGATGGTATTCACCCAGACTTTGGAGCCTTGGCGGATGATCTTTTCGCAGGCTTCGGCGAATGCGTCGCCGTCGTTTGACTGCCAGCAGACTTCGTATGCCAGGGGCACTACGCCCTGACTGAGATATGATTCCAGGAGGGCCTTCCCTTTCTCTTTCTGGATGTCCACTATCGGCATGTACATCATATTGTGCGGGTATGCGGCTTCATGTTCCGCAACAGTCTCGATGGCTTTCTTTCCTTTTATGAGCACCTGGTCGGTGACGCCGAGCTCTTCGGTGATGGCCAGTGCCGCGTCGTAGTAGTCATAGCCTTTGTCAATGTTTACGCAGATGCGGTCTTTCGTGCATTCCAGGGCTTCCCTGAGGGTCGGCATGCGGAGGGTGTCTATCGCTATGCCGTGGGCCCTTTTCAGGCTGAGGCTCTTTATTTCTTCGAGGGTGAGGTCGGAAATCTTGGGGCTCTTGCCTTTCTGGCCCCTGAAGACGCTGCTGAAATTGGTGGTCCGGAGCACGTCGCTGTCGTGGCAGAGCACCAGCACAGAGTCTGCGGTCATATGGACATCGATCTCGACGATGTCGGCGCCCATCCGGATGACGCTCTCTATCGCGGGAATTGAGTTTTCGGGGAAGTTGCGCCAGTCGCCCCTGTGGCAGGCGACGACTACGTATTTCGATGCCGGATCATGGATCTGGGCCACGATGGCTTCAGCGCGGTTTTCATATTTCGGCGCCGGACAGGAGCTGGTGGGTTGGATATCGGTCGGACGAGAGCCGGCTGTTTTGGTATCAGTCAGACGGGCGTCGGCTGGCTGGGCGAAGAATACGATGCAGAGTGCGGCCGCTATAATCAGCAGAAGTTTTATTCTCATGTGAATCGTCGTATTGGTATACTTGTTGTTCCAAAAATCCATGCAATCTAGCCATTCCCTTTTAAAATAACAAACATCACATGAAACGCATTCTCATAATTCTCACATTCCTTCTTCTGTCCGGAGGAATGAGGGCTATAGCCCAGGATCTCGGTCTGGTAAACTATGGTGACACTATTTTTGTCACGAAGCTTCCGAAATATGAAGGGCAAGACGCTCCCGAGGACGCGCCGTTGCTGACTCCCGAGAGAAGGGCGCTGGCTTTCCGATGCATAGAGAATGCATTTGGCAAGATTGTGAAATATGAGGAGTTTTACGGAGCCTGCACTGGCTTGCATTATCTTATCGTGACGCTGGACAGCGGGGATGAGATTTCCTTCGAGGACGGCTGTCTTAGCGACTTTACTATAGTGTCTTCAAGGTTTCCCGTTGCGATGGATTGGTTCGAGGGAGGTTTGCGTGTCGGGAGTGCTCCTGCGCAGCCGAAAAAAGAGAGCATCATGATAGAACGCTCTGAGAATGATCCGAATGTGTTTCATTTCTGGGACGATGACATGAGATCCGACCTGGTCACCTCCTTTGAAATGGGCCCTGACGGATTAATCACAGAAATCCACTACTTTTTCAACGCCTGCTGAGCGTGAAATGACTTCCTTGGGTTTGAATTAGGAATCTATTTCAGCAGCCATTGTTTTATAAGACCGCCTTTACCGGAGCTGCCCAGAAAGCGTCGGCATCCGTTGTGACAATTGTTCCTTCTTGAATCTCGTATCCTTTAAAACCAGACGGAACAAGATAGATCTTACGACCAATCTCATGCTGTCTATTGGGCCAGTCTTCCTGGAAGTAGGAAAGATTCTCCCAGCAGTCGAACCAATAGGTGTTCTTGGCCATATAGGAGTAGTGCTCGTTCACCTTGGTAGTAGCCTTCTTGAACCGGGGATGATACTGCATCTTCTCACCGGAAATATAGTGTTCCCTGATTTCCCGGAGAGAAAGCGGGGTGCCGTCCAGGTCTGAGGCGTAATTTCCATCCATATCGGTGTCAATCATAGCCCACTTACCCAGTTCTGGAAGCCATACTTCGTTCATGACATGACACTCAGTGTCCTCTTCATCTCCCGGCATACAAGTGACATACCGAGCATCCAGTCCAGCGGCAAGCAGGAGTTCGAAGGTAAGGAGACTGTGCAACCGGCAGTTGAACGCGGGTTCGATATTTTTAGTGTACTCCCACAAATCGATGGCATTCCGGTGCTCCGGTTCTATCTCCTGGTTATCGTGAGGTATGTTGGCCGCCACATATTTGCCGATGGCGAGTGCCTTGGTCCAAGTGTCCGCATCAGCATCGTACAACTGTTCCAAATGGAAATAATCCCGGATCTCTTTTGCGCGGGCCGAATCCTGGAGTATCTTCATCTCAAAGGCAACCGTGTCCTTCTCAAAAGGGCCGGACGTACGGAGCAGGTCGACAAACTCATCGTATCTTGCTTCGTATCCCGGATAGATGGTAAGGCTGAAGTTTCCATACTTATGACGAAGATTAATCAACAAGATCACGGACAGAATACCGATCACGGCAAAGATGCCCCAGATAACTTTCAGAAACTTTTTCATACGCTATATCTTTAGTTTTCCATCTAATCTGTCGAAAGGGCGATGTATTCCTTCAGAACTTGGCTCTGCGGTTTCAGCTTTGCCTTCCAGGCGAATTCTTGCTTGAAGCAGCGATTATCTTCCGTGGTGAAATAGACATTGTCAAACTCATCGTCCGACTCGGGAACAAAGAACATCAGTTTCTGGCCGGCGAACTGCGCCCATGCGCCGGCGGCATCGGCACCGACCTCAAACCATCCCAGGACATTGTTGTTGTAACGCTTGTCCTTATTGGAATAGACGATATAGTTTACCCAATAGCAGAACAGGTCATAAGGCGTCGAGTCGGGAAGCTGGAGGATGAACCGGTCGCCGGATTGCTTGACGGAAGGTCTGACGGGGTGATTGTTCTCATTAATCACCATGAAGTCATTGACGGCTCGCGTGATTTCAGTTTCGGTCATTTCCGCAACTATGACTCTTGTCCCAGTCGTGGTTTCATCGTTGATAAGTTGGTTCATGGTCACCTGTGCCTTTTGGCCGCAGGCGAATAAGGATGTGAAAAGGCCCATTGCTGTAAGAATGATTATTAGATACTTCATAATGTTTAATTTCTGTACAAAGATAGTGGAATATATCGAAAGACAATAAATTTTTGCAAAAAATCGATAAGCGTCGCTTTACTCCTAGCCATCTTCACTATCACCCGGGCTCGTCTCGGTTAAGGGTGCAGCAGTATGCCCTGCACTGCTCCCTGCGGCACATCCTTGCACCCTCACCGGCCGAAAAGAAAAAAGGCATAACAAAAACGAGACTTGAGCCCGAGGCTGTCCCTCGGGGGCTTCGGGGGCGCTCGGCCCACCAGTCTCTTTATCTGTTTAGCGGTCCAATCATAACCGCCGCCCCATTGCTGTATATTTCGCAACCACCTTCCCGTCACGATACACAGTAAAACCCCGTCGGTCGCTCCTAAGGGTTACGAAAATCAGCTATTATCGGGTTGCGCAACATTGTCATTCATCTGTTGCAATCTTGCGACAAATGCCAACAACACTTGCTGTTGGCATTCATCTCTGAACCAATACTCTATTCTATTTGATAGATCAATAATTCTATAATTAGTGACGACAAGATAATGATTTGTACTAGACGAATCTATATACATCAAGGAATAATCATATACAAGTTTCTGCTGAAAGTGTTTCTTCTTTTTTGTTTTTGACAACAAATCTTCGAAGAATAACCGGTCCTCATCTGTAACAAGAATTAAGCTGGAAAATGGGTAGTCTCTTAGTCGTGATAAAGTACCCATCGTTGTACCTCCTCTGAACTCATTGGGGATCAAATACAATTTGGAATCAGATTCTAATGGGAGAGTAATGGCTTCTCGAATTGCCGAATGAGAAGGAGTGCCACAACTGTTTATCACTAGAGCCGCAGAAAAAAGAAATAGCAAAACCGTAAACCTTTTCATAACCATGTATTTTGATAGCCCAAAACGCCTTCAATAATCATACCCTCTCTAATATTTATCTCCCAATAAACGTATACAGTGGAGCACTAATGAAGCAAGTTTAGCGAGTCCGAGGCTGTCCCTCGGGGGCTTCGGGGGCGCTTGGCCGGGCCTCGTTTCCTACAACGCAAAAACGACAGCCAGAAAGGCTGTCGTCTGCATTGAGAGCGGAAAACGAGACTCGAACTCGCGACCCCGACCTTGGCAAGGTCGTGCTCTACCAACTGAGCTATTTCCGCATTAAAAATCCCGGTTTGGTGTTTCGGGATTGCAAAGGTACGTAAATTTTCTTTACGTGCAAATTTTTTTTTAGAAATTTACACTTCCGCGCAAAAAGAGCTAGACTTCCACGCAAGTTGAGAACTCGCGGAGGAAGCGCATGTCGTTCTCGAAGTAGTGACGGAGGTCATTTACCTGCCACTTGAGCATCGCGATACGCTCGATACCCATACCGAAAGCGAAGCCGCTGTACTTCTTGCTGTCGATGCCGGAAGCCTCAAGCACGTTAGGATCGACCATGCCGCAGCCGAGAATCTCCAGCCAGCCGGTACCCTTGCAGATGTTGCAGCCCTTGCCATGGCAAATGTTGCAGCTCACGTCAACCTCGGCAGAAGGCTCGGTGAACGGGAAGTAAGACGGACGCATACGGATCTGGGCGTCCGGACCGAACATCTCGCGCGCGAAAAGAAGGATAGCCTGCTTAAGGTCTGCGAAAGTCACGTTCTCGTCGATATAGAGGCCCTCGATCTGGTGGAAAATACAGTGGGCGCGGGCTGAGATAGCCTCATTGCGGAACACACGGCCCGGGCAGACAATCCTGATAGGAAGTTTCATGGACTCCATCGCGCGAACCTGCACGGAAGAAGTATGAGTCCTAAGGAGAAGCGGGTTGACATGACCGGTAGAGACGAAGAATGTATCCTGCATGTCCCTGGCCGGATGGTTCGGAGGGAAGTTCAGAGCCTCGAAGACATGATAGTCATCCTCGACCTCAGGACCCTCGGCGACGTCGTAGCCGAACTTGCGGAAGATACCGACGATCTCCTCGCGGGCAATTGAAACAGGGTGACGGGAACCAAGAGTATAGATATCTCCAGGCATGGTCGCATCCTCGGACGAAGACGCTGCAGACGAAGAACCGGCAGCAGCCTTGAGCTCGTCTATCTTGGCCGTAGCTTCCTTCTTGAGGACATTCAGCTTCTGGCCGAACTCCCTCTTGAGCTCCGGCGCGATAGTCCTGAATTCATCAAAAAGCTGGGTGATCTCGCCCTTCTTTCCGAGAAGACGCACTCTCGCCTCCTCCACTTCTTTCTCGGTCTTGCACTGCAGAGACTGGATCTCTGCCATTATCCGTTCAATCTGTTCCTTCATTTTCTAAAATATTTTCGGGATGCAAAGATAACCAAAACAAATAAGAATTGTCCTGGTTTTCAAAAAAATCGCCTACTCTTCACCGTAGGACTTGCGCCTCTTGGCACGGGCCTTAGCCTCACGGCCAGCGCCAGACTTGAGATACTTAGCCCACTGAGCCTCATTGAAAAAGCTCTTGTAGCTATTGTAGATCTGCTCCATCCACTTATCCTGGACACGGATGTAAAGGTTCGAATTCTCGACCTTGGCATCCTTCAGCGACTGAATCTCAGCCTCGAAGGCAGTATAGTCATTCTGGAGAGTAGAATCCACCTTAAACACCTGCCAGTCATCGAGATCAAGCAGGTCGGCAAGTCTGTCAGCCTCTTTTGCGGCACGTTCCAGCATCGTCATCTCCTTATTCTGGGCGAAAACATTGCTCTGGAAAAGGAATCCGGCGGCAAAAGCGAGCATTATGGCCAAAAACGTCTTATTCATAGCAAAAAATTTCATAGATTTGCATAATGGACATGCTGCAAAAATAAGAATTTAATATAATATATGAAAGGAAAAGCACTTCTCTGCATCCTCGCCTTGACAACGGCGGCATCGGTTACCAACACCACCGACGCATGCACAAACATCATCATCACGAAAGGCGCCAGCGCCGACGGCTCATGCATGGTATCATATGCAGCCGACTCGCACGCCCTCTATGGAGAACTTTATTTTCAGGACGCCGCTGACTGGGAGCCAGGCTCCACCAGAAAGATAATCGACTGGGACTCAGGACGCTATCTCGGAGACATCGAACAGGTAGCCCACACCTACAAGAGAGTCGGAAACATGAATGAGCACCAGCTCATCATCGGAGAGACGACCTTCGGAGGCCGTCCGGAGCTCATGGACAAACACGGTGTCGTCGATTACGGCTCGCTGATCTACATAGCCCTCGAGCGCTGCAAGACCGCCCGCGAAGCCATCAAGGTAATCACCGACCTGGCCAACGAATACGGCTACTACTCCAGCGGAGAATCATTCTCGATCGTCGACAAGGAAGAGGCCTGGATCCTCGAAGTCATCGGAAAGGGCATGATCATGAAGAACGGCAGGAACATGAACAAGGGAATCGTATGGGTCGCCCGCAGGATTCCGGACGGAATGGTCAGCGCACATGCCAACCAGTCCCGCATCACCACTTTCCCGCTGCACGATCCTGAGAACTGCATGTACTCGAAAGACGTGATCTCATTCGCCCGTAAGAAAGGATATTTCGACGGAGCTGACGACGACTTCAGCTTCGCAGACGCATACGCACCGCTCGACTTCGGCGCCCTCAGGGCATGCGAGGCCAGGGTATGGAGCGCATTCAACATCATGAGCAACGGCTGGTTCTCATTCGAGGACGAGAACGGACGCATGGTCACGAAGGACGCAGCTGAATTCCTCGAGTACGCGATGGGTTACAGCCGCACTCCGCGCATCCCTCTCTACATCCAGCCGGCCAAGAAACTTACGGTAAAGGACGTGGCCGACATCATGCGCGACCACTTCGAGGGCACTCCTATGGACATGACCCAGGACATCGGCGCCGGCGGAAACGCCCTCCCGTACAGATGGAGACCGATGAGCTTCGAATATAACGGCAAGACATACGTCAACGAAAGGGCCATCGCCACCCAGCAGACCGGCTTCTGGTTCGTAGGCCAGGCAAGAGGCTCATACCCTGACGTGATCGGCGGCATCATCTGGTTCGGCACCGACGACGCCGCAACCTCATACGTCACTCCGATCTACACCAATACCACCAGGATCCCGAAATGCTTCCAGGAAGGCAACGGAGACATAATCACCTACTCAGCGACATCTTCATTCTGGGCCAACAACCGCATCGCCAACGACTGCTACAGGATGTACAACATCATGGCACCATACGTAAGGGAGAAGGTTGACGCCTTCGAGAAAGAGCAGCTGGAGGCAATCCGCGCGATCGACAGCAAAGCCCTCGATCTCTATGCCAAGGCCGCTGAAAAGGCAAATGCAAGGGCCGAGAAGAAAGGTGAATACTACAACCCGAGGGAAGATACCGGAGACAACTTCTCAGCCGTCAAGAGATATCTCACAAGCTTCTCCGTAGAAACGGCCCAGAAGCAGTTCAAGGCATGGAAAAAGCTCGAGGAGACTCTTCTCGTGAAATACATCGACGGCAACGTCAAGGGCCAGGACAAGGACGGCTCATTCATCCACAGCGACCTCTCCGTACACATGTCAGGCAAGATCGAGCATCCTGAATACACAGACATCTGGAAAGAGAACGTGGCCAAGACCCACGGCGAAATAATCGAAGAAAAAGAACTTCAGTAAGACTACATATCGGCGACGCAGAAAAGGCGAGCGTCGACATCATAACCCTTCAGAGCACCGTTCCTGAGAGAATCGACCTTCTCAAGGAACGGTTCTTTTTTGAACTTGTCCAGAGAGTATTCCACGTCGCAGACCATGGCCTTGTTGCCGCGAGGGGCAAAGGCGACGATATCCGCATCAGGGAGGCCGGACTTGTCCTTTTTCGAAGCCCATTCGCCTCCGAGACGCCTGATGCCGTTCTCTTCGACGAATTTATGCATGAAATAACGCACCAGGACCTGTTTCGCATGGGCGGAAAAGTCTGATAACATATTTGTTTTAAGGGGTTCTGGACCAGTCGTCAGAAGCAGGGTCTGAAAAGGGGTTATATATTTGAGCCATAGCCAGAGAAACAAATCAGTTATTTCGTATTTTACGACGTTCCTGCTCTTGCTTCCGGCAAGTATGGGGCGAGACTTTGCGATAAGCTCGTAATCAGTCTCCAATTTCGCAAGATGGCCGCCCGTAATCGCCCCCGCAAGCTTCTCCTCAATCTCGGGCTGGGAATCGACACCATTCGCAATCAACTGAAGGATAGAGCGATACATCTCCGAGTTCTTTCCAAGAATCCTGTCAAGCAGGATCTCTCCCTCCTCGATAAATCCGGCATCCGGGGAGAATAGCCTGTCGATAATCGACTCTTTGGAGCAGAAATTGCCCTCCAGCAAAGAAGAAACGAGGCGGCAGGAACCGCCGGTGACCATGTACAAAGCTAGGAGATCCTCGTTGGTGCAGCCTGGATAAGCCTCCAGAAGCACCTCTTTCAGCTGCCTGATACCGAGATTGCCGATATGGATGTCCTGGTCTGGAATCTCATGGAGAGGAGCGTCGTCTTTGGTAAAAATCGCCTCTGCAGCAGCCTGGTTCGCACATATCAGCACCAGATTGACATGGCCGGAACGGCGGCTGCGGGTCCATGAGTCCCTTACGTAATCATAAAATCCGGGGTCCTTCTTGCGAAATTCCTGGAAGTTGTCGATCACAAGCGAGAAGGTAAACTTCGATCCGAGGTACATGAAATAATCGAAGAGCTTGCGGTAGTCATTGACGGAACGCGAGACAGATTCCCCGGTAGCTTTACGTATCTCATCCCTGCATGAAGCCACTATCATGGCCTCCGCACGGGAGCCGGCATCGATGTAGAAAAGAAGGTCATCCCTAAGGGAGCCGACGACCATCGTAGTTTTGCCGGAAAACCTCGGTCCGGTGACCAAAGTCATCCTTCCAGACTTAGTGCTCGTAAGCCAAAATTGCCGTTTCAGCAGCTTGGATTCGCTATCTCTTTCGATTAATTTCATAAGCGTTAATTTAACGAAAATAAACCTACGCCCACAAAATTAGCAAAAAATAGCAGAATTGCTACCGAAACGGCAACTTTATTTGCCTATGAAAAGCAATTAATTCGAGAGCACGACCTGCCCGCCGATGGCGTCGATCTTCACGACTGAATTCCTGTGGACGGAACCGTCGAGGATTGCGGTCGCAAGCTGGTTGACAAGCTCGCGCTGCATGAGTCTCTTGATAGGACGGGCACCGTAGGCCGGGTCATAGCCCTTGTCAGTCATGTAATCCTCGAAAGCCTTGGTGAAGGATACCTCCACTCCCTCTTCGGAGAGCTTTTCGCGGAGCTGGTCCATCTGAATCTGAAGGATCTCGCGCACATCCGCCCTTGTAAGAGGGTCGAACATTATGATCTCGTCAATCCTGTTCAGGAATTCAGGCCTGATGTTCTGGCGGAGCACCTCGAGGACCTTGCCCTTGCATTCTTCGAGCATCTGGCGGCGCCTGGTGATGGCCGAAAGGTCGTCGCTGGCGTTCTGGCCGGCAATATCCGGCAGATTCTCCATGTAGCCCTGGATTATGTCCGAACCGGCATTCGAAGTCATGATCAGAATCGTGTTCTTGAAATCCACCGTGCGGCCCTTGTTGTCGGTCAGACGACCGTCGTCAAGAACCTGCAGCAGGGTGTTGAACACATCCGGATGGGCCTTTTCGATCTCGTCGAGAAGGACCACTGAATATGGTTTCCTGCGTACGGCTTCGGTCAGCTGGCCGCCCTCGTCGTATCCGACATATCCCGGAGGGGCGCCGATAAGACGGCTGACAGTATGTCTTTCCTGGTACTCGCTCATATCGATACGGGTGATCATGTTCTCGTCGTTGAACAGGAACTCGGCCAGAGCCTTTGCAAGCTCGGTCTTACCTACGCCGGTAGTACCCATGAACAGGAAGGAACCGATAGGACGCTTCTCGTTTGAAAGTCCGGCGCGGCTACGCCTTACGGCATCTGCGACAGCCTGGATGGCCGAATCCTGGCCGACAACCCTCTTGTGGAGGGCGTCCTCCATGCGCAGAAGCTTCTCCTTCTCGCTTTCGAGCATCCTCTTGACAGGGATGCCGGTCCACTTGGCGACAACCTCGGCGATATCCTCAGGGGTGACGGCCTCTGTGATGATCGGATCCTTGATGTCCGCCTGCTTTTTGGTGAGTTCATCGATTTTCTTCTGGATCTCAGCCATGCGGCCGTATCTCAGCTCGGCGACCTTGCCATAGTCTCCGGCCCTTTCTGCAGCCTGGGCCTGCAGCTTGAAGTCCTCGAGATTCTGGCGGGCGGTCTGGAGGTCTGAGAGTATGCCTTTCTCGTCATTCCACTTCTTCATCAGCTCTTCCCTGGAAGCCGTGAGCTCCTTGAGCTGGCCTTCGATTTTCTCCAGCTTGAGGGAAACGCCCTCGCGCTTGATCGCCTCCTTCTCTATCTCCAGCTGGCGGATCTTGCTGTTCAGGTCGTCAATCGGCTCAGGGACCGAATTCATCTCCAGACGAAGCTTTGATGCAGCCTCGTCTATGAGGTCGATGGCCTTGTCCGGGAGGAAACGGTTGGTGATGTAGCGGTGCGACAGGTTGACGGCGGCGATCAGGGCGTCGTCCTCGATGCGGACGCGGTGGTGGTTCTCGTATTTCTCCTTGAGGCCGCGCAGTATGGAAATGGACTCGGCCGGAGAAGGCTCGTCGACCATGACCATCTGGAACCTCCTTTCGAGGGCCTTGTCGGCCTCGAAATACTTCTGGTACTCGTCCAGGGTGGTGGAACCTATGGTCCTGAGCTCGCCCCTTGCAAGAGCAGGCTTGAGGATGTTTGACGCATCCATGGCTCCGGAGGTCTTGCCGGCGCCTACGAGTGTATGTATCTCATCGATGAAAAGGATTATCTTGCCCTCGCTGCCGACGACTTCGCCGACGACGCCTTTCAGACGTTCCTCGAACTCTCCCTGATATTTCGCGCCCGCGATGAGCGCGCCCATGTCGAGAGAATATACGAGCTTGTCCTTGAGGTTCTCAGGGACGTTTCCATTGATGATTTTCTGGGCTATACCTTCGGAGATGGCTGTCTTGCCGACTCCAGGCTCACCCACGAGTATAGGGTTGTTCTTTGTTCTCCTGCTGAGAATCTGGAGCACCCTTCGGATCTCATCGTCCCTGCCGATGACAGGGTCGAGCTTGCCGGACGCCGCCAGCTCATTGAGGTTGGTGGCGAATTTCGGCAGAAATTGCAGATTGCTGCCTGAAGCAGCGCTTCCATTGTTGTAGTTCATATTCTATCTCCTTTTTCAGCTTATGGCAGATATAAGCATCAATAGCCGTCTGCTCATAAGAACAAACGGCTATGGTCAAATTATATTCCAATCGCTTCCGGACTGACAATCTGTCAGTCGAAGGAGATATTACTCGGCAGTCTCGGCCTCAGTTGCAGGAGCCTCCTGGGCTACAGGAGCTGAAGGGAATGCTGGCTGCTCGGTCACATTCTCCACCTGGTCGGTAACGTCGATGGTGGCACCGTTGGAACCGAGAGTGAAGGAAGTGATGATAGAGACAACGAGGATGAAGGTTACGAGATACCAGGTAGCCTTCTCGAGCTCATTGGCGGCCTGCCTTACGCCAAGCACGTTGTTGGCTGCGACGAAGTTGCTGGCCATACCCTCTCCCTTTCCATTCTGAAGCAATACCACTACCACCAGAAGAAATGCGGCGATAACAATAAGAACTGTCAGAGTAACAAATAACCAATTCATATCTAACTAATGTATAATTTTATGATTCCTGTCCTATTTTTTCAATAAGGGCTGCAAAGTAAGCATTTTTTTCCGGATTTTTCAAGAGAAGTCTTGAATAAATGCGTTTTGCCTGATCGTAATAGCCCTGCTCTGCATAGATCTGGGCGAGCGTCTCCGTGCAGAAATCATCGTCAGGCATGGACATGTCGCCATCCTCTCCGGATTCCATCTTCGACTGGAAAGCGAAACGGGAGAACACGTTGTCGTCCTCCTTGCGCACCGTGTCGTACTGGGACTGGGTAAAATAATCGCCTCCGACGACATGTACGGACCTCTCATATCCGGAAGTCGGCTTCTCGTCAGAGATATATGAATGCAGGAGCGTGGACAAATCCTTGTCCGAATAATCCCCGGCCTTGTCGCGGACAATCTCTGCAATGACCTTGCGGTCTCCCAGGTACATTGCCGCATCGGCATACTGCTCGCGGCCCCAGGCATTTCCGCCCAGCTTGGCCATGCGGACGCACAGCTCGCGCCTGGCGGCTCCGTACCACGGGTACAGGTTGACCACACCGGCGAGTTCATCCATCGTCAGAGTCTTGAGGTTGATATATCCGCTTCTGTCCATATATTACCAGTTTGCTACAGTCGCATTCATTATGTCGTTGACGATTGTCTCGACGATGGTCTTGCAAAGCTCATCCTGGACCGATTCCAGGGCAAGGGACGCATCGTAATCGCCGAACGCCGAGAAAGACTTCTCGAAATCCTCCTCAGGATATTTCCTGTTGGTGAACTTGATCTTGACCGTAACGGTAAGGCGCATCTTTTCGGCAATCTCCCTGGCAGTCACCGCCGTCGGCCTGTACTCATATCCGGTCACCGCGCCTTCGATCTCCAGGTCTCCGTCCTCTTCCACCTGCTCGAGCTTGGTCATCCTGCGGTACTGGCTCTTCAGCTCCTCCGTGAGCGACGTGCTCAGAGACGGGTTCACCTTGACGGCCTTGTACTCGAAGTAGTTGATGGTCACAGTCTTGATGTCAGGCTGTATGGACGTTCCTGTGAACGAGTATATTCCGCAGGCAGAAACTGCCAGCGCGAGGGCCGCAAGGACCATTATCTTCATAACTAAACTTTTCATTTCTGTTGTCTGGAGCTCCTGTACTCCGGTGGCAGTTTCCTGTACAAAGTACGTTCCGAAATACCCAGTTCCTCGGCTGCTTTCTTCCTGTTGCCGTTATGCTTCTCGAGCGCCTTGCGGATAAGGTCCTCATTGGCATCCTGGATCGAGAAGTTTTCCGTATGCTCGGTACGGTACTCGACGTCATGGACGATCTTGGCCGGCTCGTGGAAATCGTCCTGGATATCGACCATGTCTTCCTCGTCCTGCGGATGCGGATGATGGGCGATCACTGTCTGGGCAGGCTCTCCGGCATGGCCGGCTTCGACCAGCCCGCGGAGTCTCGCCACTTCCGCATTGAGGGCATAGAGGGCCTTGTATATCTCCTGCTTGTCCTCGTCGCTCATGCGGCCTCCTGACGGAGCGCCTCCGACTGTCGCCGGGAGCATGTTCTCGTCGTCCTTAGGAATGTAGCGGGAGAGGGTTTCGGCATTGACTTCGCATCTTCCGGTAGCCGGGGACACGTTGCCCGATTCGAGGGCGGAAACTGTCTCTGCGATATTCTTGAGCTGGCGGATGTTTCCCGGCCAGCGGTAATTCAGTATGAGGCGGATCGCATCTCCTGCGAGATTCACCTTTGCGGTCCCGTATTTCTCGGAGAAATCCGCACAGAATTTCCTGAAAAGGAGGTATATGTCGTCTCCGCGGTCGCGGAGCGCAGGCATCGTGATCTGGACGGCGTTCAGCCTGTAGTAGAGGTCGGCGCGGAACCGGCCCTGGGCCACGGCGTAGCGAAGGTCCACATTTGATGCGGCTATTACACGGACATCGGTCTTGTCAACCCTTGAAGAACCCACGCGGGTATATTCTCCGGACTGCAGCACCCTGAGAAGCTTGGCCTGGTATGGCAGCGGAAGCTCTCCGACCTCGTCGAGGAACAGAGTGCCGCCGTTGGCCTCTTCGAAATAGCCCTTGCGGGACTCTATGGCCCCGGTGTAGGCGCCTTTCTCATGGCCGAAAAGCTCTGATTCTATGGTTCCCTCAGGAATGGCTCCGCAGTTTACCGCGAAGTATTTGCCGTTGCGGCGGAGACTGTTCTGGTGGATGATCTTCGGAATGTTCTCCTTACCGACGCCGCTCTCGCCCGACACCAGGACCGTGAGGTCCGTCGGGGCTACTGCGACAGCCATCTCAAGGGCCCTGTTGAGCTCAGGGTCATTTCCGATGATGTCGAATTTATTCTTCAGTCTCTGTAAATCCTGTTTGTCCATATAAATGCAAAGTTAGCAAAAACTGGATTAGTTTCACCTTTCTCCATTAACTTTTGGTCCGGTTCTTGAAATAAAGTCAAACTTTAGTATCTTTGTTGAATTCAATTAAAATCTTTAGATGAACATGAAAAAAGGAATGAAACTAATTGCTGCAGCCCTTATGGGAATAGCTGCAGTAGGATGTTCTTCAGTGGACAAGATGGCCAAGATGGCCGAGAATGTGAAGGTGACCTGCGATCCCGAGGTCCTCGAAGTAGTGGCAGGCAACATTGATGCTGATATCACCGTTACCTACCCGGCAAAGTATTTCCACCCGAAGGCGATCCTTGAAGTCACTCCGGTACTCGTATATGATGGTGGCGAGGCTGCCATGAAACCATTCGTTTATCAGGGCGAAAAAGTAAAAGACAACTATAAGACCGTATCTTCAGCCGGTCAGACAGTAAGAGAAAAGGTTCACTTCGACTATGTTGAAGGCATGGAGCAGGCTACTCTCGAGCTCCGCGGCGTAGTGCGCTACAAATCAAAATCTGTCAGCCTCCCTTCAAAGAAGGTTGCCGACGGCTGCTACACTACCTACATGCTCGCTGACAACACCGGTTACTTCAACTACAGGGAAGACAACTACCAGGAAATCATCAAGCAGACCGAGGAAGGTCAGATTCTCTATAAGATCAACTCGTCAGACGTTGCTGGCAAGGAGCTCAAGAACAAGTCTATCAAGGACTTCCAGGCAGCTCTCGACGCTATCGCAGCTGATGCCAGAAGAAATATCACCAGCACAGAGGTCGTAGCTTACGCTTCTCCTGACGGCGGTGAGAAACTCAATACCAAGCTTTCTGACAAGCGTTCTAAATCCGCTGACAAGGCTTGGGACAAGGTGATGAAGGGCAAGAATGTCGCTGACCCTGAGCTCAAGAGCGTAGGTCAGGACTGGGAAGGCTTCCAGTCTCTCGTTGCCAACTCCAACCTCGAGGACAAAGACCTCATCCTCCGCGTCCTCTCCATGTACAGCGATCCTGCAGTCCGCGAGAACGAGATCAAGAACATGTCCGAGGTATACACATCCCTCAAGACCACCGTTCTTCCTGAGCTCCGCCGCGCAAGGTTCATCGCCAACGTAGAGTATCAGAACTACACCAGCGAAGAGCTTCTCACTCTCGTTGACGAGAACATCGACGTCCTTGACGAAGAGGCTCTCCTCCGTGCAGCCACTCTCGTAAGGGACAATGACAAGAAGGTAAGCCTCTACAAGAAGGCTGTCGCAAAATATGGCAGCGACCGCGCCCAGTTCAACCTCGGCGTAGCTTACCTCGCAGCAGGCAAGGTTTCCGAGGCTGAGAAGGCTCTCGCCCTCGTCAAGGAGACCGGCGCCGACTATGACAACATCCTCGGCGTGATTGCAATGAGGAAAGGCAACTACGAAGAGGCCGTAAGGCTCTTCAACAAGGCCGGGAACGAGGCTGCAAAGGCCAACCGCGGCGTTGCCGAGATGTTCACAGGCAACTATGCAGCTGCTGCCGCAGACCTCCGCGACTTCAAGGGATGCTGCTACAACAAGACCCTCGCCCTCATCCTCAACGATGAGCTCGACGCAGCTGAGGCAGGCATCAAGTGCAAGGACATCCGCCTCAACTACCTCCGTGCCATCATCGCTGCCCGCAAGGGTAACGCAGAAGGCGTAGCCGAGTACCTCGGCAAGCTTGCGAACGTAAAGGATCTTGCAGCACGCGCTGAGAAAGACATCGAGTTCGCACAGTACAGATAATATCCTTACAGGAAATAAAGATACCAGCCGGCTCTGTAACCAGGGCCGGCTTTTGAATGAATCAGTATGAAAAGACAATTATTGTTGGTTATATTTTTTGTTTATGTCTTTTCACCTCTGTCCGCCATGGGAACGGTCAGGACAATTGATCCGGAAACGGACAGGGACTCATTGGAAAGCGTGACCGTGACCGGCACCAGAGTCGCAATGAGCCTGAACAAGAGCGCCAGGATCGTGACCATACTGGACAGCGTCTCCATCGCCTCGGCTCCCGCAGACAACGTCAATGACATATTGAAATACGCCCTCGGCGTGGACGTACGCCAGCGCGGGGCCATGGGCATGCAGACGGATATAAGCGTACGCGGAGGCACGTTCGACCAGATCGCGGTGCTGCTCAACGGAATCAATATCAGCGACCCGCAGACCGGGCACAACGCCGCCGATTTCCCGGTCAACATGACCGACATCGAGAGAATCGAGATTCTCGAGGGACCGGCCGCCAGAGTCTATGGGACATCATCCCTGGTCGGCGCAGTCAATGTCGTGACACGCCAGCCATCAGCCACCGGAGCGACGGTCAGGCTCGAAGGAGGAGACATGGGGACCGCATCGGCAAGCGTCGCAGGCGCCCTGGTCTCAGGCAAGATGAGCCATACGCTCTCGGCAGGCTACCAGCGCTCGGACGGCTTCAACCGCAATTCGGAAGGCGGCCTCAACAACGACTTCAGCACCGCAAAGCTGTTCTACAGGGGCAGCGCCGATTTCGGCAAGCGCGGGCTTGACGTCCAGGCCGGACTGAGCGTCAAGGATTTCGGCTCCAGCACATTCTACAGCTCCAAGTTCGACGACCAGTTCGAGCATACGTTCAAGACCTTCGCCGCCGTCAGATCGGCAGGCAAAGGCTTCCTGCACCTTACTCCGTCGGCCTACTGGAACCGCAGCGAAGACCGGTTCGAACTGTTCCGCAATGCTCCGGAGAAATATCCATTCAACTACCACGTCACCAACGTCGCAGGCTTCGGACTGTCGGCCGAAATCGACACGAAGCTCGGCCGCACCAGCTTCGGCGGGGAAATCCGCCACGAGGGCATCCGCAGCACCAATCTCGGAGAGCCGCTCGACAAGCCGCACGGGCACTACGTGGTCGGACTCGACAGGACTGCCTACAACCTGTTCCTGGAACATAACATAATACTCCGCCGCCTGACTCTCTCCGGAGGGTTCGGAGCCGTCAAGAACACCGGCAACGACGAGGCCATGAAGCTCTATCCGGGCTTCGACGCCAGCTACAGGATCGGAGGCTCATGGAAACTCTATGCTTCGTTCAACACATCGTTCAGGATGCCTACGTTCACCGACCTCTATTACTCGGTCGGCGGTCACCAGGCGGACAAGAACCTGCGCGCAGAGAAGATGCAGGCATACGAGGGCGGAGTAAAATACCTCAGCAACGGCTTCACAGCCATACTCAGCGTCTATTACCACAGGGGCCATGACCTTATCGACTGGATCAAGGACAAGACCCTCGGAGAGGATGCTCCATGGATGTCAGTCAACCACACGGTACTGAACACTCTCGGAGAGGAGCTCACCCTCCGCTGGGACTTCCCTGCGATCACCGGAAACAAGGATTTCTTCATAAGGACCATCAACCTGGGATACAGCCACATCTCACAGTCAAAAGAACTTGAGGACCGCTACATGTCAGGTTATTCCATGGAATACCTCCGCCACAAGGCCATCGCCCAGGCAGACTTCCGCATCGCCGAAAACCTCAGCCTGAATGTGTCCGGACGCTATGTGGACAGAGTCAGCGACTCCGACAAGATCAGCCCGTACACCCTGGTGGACGCCAAGCTGAAATGGGACCGGCCTTCATGGTCGGCCTACCTCAAGGTCAACAACCTCCTCGACACCGAGTATTATGACTTCGGAGCCATCCCGCAGCCGGGCATATGGCTCCTCGCCGGCCTCTCCATAACCCTCTGATTATTCGGAGTAAAAAAGAACGAAAACACTTACTTTAAGTACTTGATGGACAGAACAATTTCTCTTCCACGAAGAGCATAGTCATATGAAAAAGTATTCACCGAATCAAATATTACATATTTGTATGACTTCATGTTTAATATATTTCTTACGTCAAGGCCAAAACGTATCGCACCATAATCGTACGAGAAACCGGCATCAAAAAGAGATATTACCTTATTCGTATCCTCCGTGAGCTGTTCACTGAAGATATCGCATCCTATGTTAAAAAACAGCTTTTCAGCAGGCAAGATAAGAAGATTTATCTTATGTCTGTCAGCTCTTAAATTCCGGGCGTACCCACCATTCCGCGAATACGCTTTAGAAAGATTGCCGGAATAGTCCAGTTCAATATATTTTGTCGGCTTCGCAACAACTGTCGGGCTTATGACAAAACTCTCCGTAGCAACTGAAAAAGAACGGCCATTCTGAGAGACCTTATTTCTTCCTGTCACATATGATACACCTAAGGAAAACTTCGTATCTATGGCATCCACCACTTTCGTCATTGTAAAACTAGTCGCGATATCTTTCACCTGATACGGAGATAAGATAGAATTGACAGTCAACATATTATTTGTTACGTTCTGATCCGTCATAAGATTTCTCCAGTTGTTCTGGAATATCAAATCCGCATTAAAGAATATTTTTTCTACCGGAAGTCTGTAATTGTAATGGAGATTTGCCATCAATATCTTATTATCAGAGAGAATTCCAGGAGACACACGCGTTGTTGTATTATCCAATAGGACAGGCTTTTCTAACAAGTCCAATATGTTTCCAATACTTCTGGTAAAAAAAACGTCCGCACGGAGCGTTGATTTTAAATTGACATTGTAGCTTATATAAAAATTCGGATTTACCGAAAGATATGAAACCGATCTTTTCCCGTAATGCAAGGTTTCCGTTCTGATCGGAATCCCGACACGTAGAAAAAAATTGCGCGAATTGTGACTGAATTCATATTGGGGATAAAAAGAAGAAGATATCCTATAACCTCGTTCGTTATTATCGAGCCTATTTCTTAATGTCTTTATGGTTTCATATTTCCCGTTAACAAAAACAGGAATATTAAACCGATGCTGACCTTTCTCGTAAGAAACAGAGATAGTGTTATCCATAGCCAACACTGTACTATTGGCACGCTGCGTAACATCCTGATCGACAATAGTCAATTCAATACCAGGAACCCTTCTGAAAGAAGTATTCTGACCGAACTTCCAACGCAAACGGCCCCTTTTCCATTGAGCAAGAAACTCATTCTTGAATGCTAGATCTTGGCCCCGACTGTTTTGTCCGGAGATTATACCCCCCTCCGAAGTCGGAAAATCTGCCGAAATGGCCACAAACTCGCCGTAAAATTTGTTAGTGATATATTTATCCGCCTTATTCTCATTGTATTCTATATCGATATACGGATTATGTCTCGTCGAGGTATACGAATAATCTCTATCTATCAGAATACTCCCATCGTCATTATAGTAGCTACGACTGGTCGAATAACTGCTTCGTGAGCTAGCATAGCTGTCACCAATATTAGCTTTTAGGGTTGATGTTTTTGACATCTTTTTGATTATATTGACAGAAGCAAGGTGGTCTGAAGGAGAAGAGAACCTGTCGATATCAATCGGCGGCGTGGACACATTGATATCTCTAATCAGGTTGATAGCATATGCTTCCGCCATACCACGATCTGTAAGGCTGTTGTTTTCAGCTGAAGCAAAATGACTGATTTTTCCGGATTTCAAGGTAACCATTGACTGCATCTCAGAATTGAAAAGCATCGAGGATCCGGTAACATGATATAACATACTATTCCCATAACCAGCAAATGCTTCATAAGCCCAAACCGGACGGGGCTTTGTTTTTTCTTTCAGCCGGATATCGATAGCGACTTCGTCAGAGAACTGATCCTTGTCCATCAAGACGCTCTGATGATTGTTCATAACATTAACGGAGGCCACTAAAGAAGACGGTATATTATCAGTAGCTATATTATACTTCCCGCCGAACATATCTAGGCCATCTATATAAAACTTAGATATATCCTTCCCTAAATACTTTATACGGCCCGAAGATTCGACTTCAATTCCAGGCATCTTTTTCATTGCGTCCTTCAACGAATAATCTGCCGATGATGCAAAAGAAGAAATGGCATATGAAAGCGTATCTCCTCTCTGTGTTATTGAAGGGGCCCTTACGACTCCGGCCTTAAGCTGGATACTTTTTTCCCTCAGAATAAAGTCATATACGCTTTTATTCTGTTCTATAGATTCTGTCTGTGTTGTATATCCAAGGCATTCTACGGAAATCAAAAGCTCTTGTATATCGTCTTTCAAAGAGAAACAGAAATCCCCCTTTTCATCCACTACAGAATAGTGGACGAGAGAATTACCGAGGCTTATCTTAACAATTGCCCCCTCAACCGGATTTCCAGACTCATCAAGCACACTTCCACAAATTCGATTCTGGGAATATGTGGTTATACAACAGCAAAGAAATATGATTAGAAATAACTGACGCATTATTCAAGTTCTATCGACTCCCATTTATGGGTCCGAGGCCTAAACTGCATCCCGTTGATATAAATTGCACTTTTACCTCCATCAATCTTGCGAATTGTCATATTACTAATAGCTTCAGGTGGCATACTTCCCATAGGATCATCCTCGAATTTAGTTTTTAAACGTATATATTTTTCTCTTGTAGTGCGTACAGCCTTGACTGTCGGTCCCGTTATTGTCTGGAGGCCAGCCTTTCTGATCATAATGGCTCTAAAACTATGTTTCTCGTCGACATCTGAAGCGGAAAGTACCAGTCCCGGAAGACCGCAAAATTTCCAAGGCCCGAAAGAGGAAGGGATTTCTACAGAATACCACACATTCCATATACGTCCACCGTATTCACATACCGCTTTTTTACATTCATATCCACATACATTCTTAATCTCATCGGTCAGATTCCATTTAATGGTATTTATGTCTTCAGTATACGTGAAATAGTCAGGCGGAATCGTACCGAAGAGGGAAAGCTTCCCTTTAGGGAAATTCTGGTATATAACCTCATCGTAAAAGAACTCATTTCTTATCTCCTGAAGACGATATTTTTCCACCACGTCTTCAGGGATACCGGATAACATTTCCACTGAGTCCTTCTGATACGACGAATAATCTTTGAAAAGAGAACAACCCGCCCCTATTTGAAGGATTGTCATGTAGTGATCAGAGACTTCGCCTTCCGTTACTGTATAGTCGTAAATACATTCCAATTTGGCACTCCCAAGGACATCAGCGTTGTCCTGTCCGTAAACAATGATACCAGCAAAGAAGGAAATACAAATAGAAATGAAACAATTACGGGTTTTCATCTTTAAAATTTTTTTAAATGTTATTTAAGACATCCACAATACTAATACCTCCGGCAAGTCTTCGTCCATTCAAAAAAAGTGCCGGAGCGGCGTGAACATCGTGACTGTTAAGCCATTCCATATTAGATGCAAGTTTATCTTTAGAGGATTTTCCCCTTGGTATACAGTCATATATCACCTCCAAGGGGATGACGGGGACAAATGGTGAGATTATTTAGGGAATTTGTTATATTTGTGGGAATTAGTTATGAAGAAAACTGGCAAAATACTCGTTGTCGATGACAACGCCGGAATCCGCAGCGCGCTGAAGATACTTCTTCCGATGCACTTCGCGGAAGTAGAACTGATTCCGTCTCCGAACGTATTGAACGCCCGCCTGATAGACTTCAGGCCGGACGTCGTGCTTCTTGACATGAACTTCCACACCGATGCCAACACCGGAAACGAAGGCCTCTACTGGCTCTCCGAGATAAAGTCGGTCGCCCCTAAGGTGCAGGTGGTGCTCTTCACCGCCTATGCCGACGTCGCGCTGGCCGTCGAGGGCATGAAACGCGGTGCCTTCGACTTCGTCGTGAAGCCGTGGGAAAACGAGAAGCTGATCGAGATACTTTGCGCTGCCGTCGAGGCCGGAGGAAAGGACTCCAAGGCAGCCAGGAAAGTCTCCGAAACTGCCATGATCTGGGGCTCCAGCCCTGCGATGAAGACGGTCCGCTCCACAGTGGAGAGAATCGCCATGACCGATGCCAGCATGCTCATAACCGGCGAGAACGGTACCGGCAAGGATGTCATCGCGAACGAGATCCATCGGCTCTCCCCAAGACGCGACGGCCCAATGGTCAGCATCGATGCGGGCGCTGTGCCGGAGACCCTGTTCGAGAGCGAGCTGTTCGGCCATGTGAAGGGCGCATTCACCGATGCCCACGCCGACAAAGTCGGCAAATTCGAAGCCGCGAACGGAGGCACTCTGTTCCTGGATGAGATCGGGAACATTCCTCTGAACCTGCAGGCGAAGCTGCTGCGCGTGCTGCAGAACAGGACTGTCACAAGGGTCGGCGACACAAAGGCGATTCCGGTCGACATCAGGCTGGTCTGCGCGACCAACATGAACCTGGAAAAGATGGTCGCTGACGGCGAGTTCCGCGAAGACCTGTTCTACAGAATCAATACCGTCGAGGTCAAACTCCCGCCGCTTCGGGAGAGGACCGACGAGCTGCGGCCGCTGTCGGAGATGTTCATAGAGAAATTCGCCCGGAAGTACCACCGCAGCGTCAGCGGCATCTCGGAAGATGCCCTCGCGCTGATGAAGTCATGCACCTGGCCGGGCAACATCCGTGAACTGCAGAACTGCCTGGAGCGGGCAGTGATCATGTCCGACCGGGAGACGATCGGGGCCGATGACCTTCATATAAATCCTGCGGAGATCATGTCCGGCCGTCCGGAGAAGAAGGTCGATGACGGCAACGTGGAGACTCTTGAGGCAGCGGAGGAGAAGGCCATCCGCGCAGCCATGATCCGATACAATGGTAATCTTTCGATGGTGGCGAAGGCCCTGGAGGTGAGCCGCCCTACCCTTTATAGCAAACTCAAGAAATACGGCATATAATGCAGCTGATTACGGTCATTGCGATTGTGTGCGCGGCAGTGGTCATCACTGTCGTGTTCAGCCGTATATATTATACGCGCAAGGCCGAGAAAAAGATTCTCTACATGCTCGAGTCGCTGTCTGACGGCGAGATGAATTTCCGATTCAAGGAGAGCAAGAGGAAGAACTCCCTGAACAACCTCCTGAACAGGCTGAAAAGCCATTTCGACACGGGAGTCAAGAATGTCATCGAGGACAAGGAGGTGGAATCATGGACCAGGCTCATCAGGGTGCTGACCCATGAGATCATGAACACCGTCAGCCCTATCTCGAGTCTCAGCGAGGCTCTGAAAGATGCTCCCGAGTCTGCGATGAGGGAGGGCCTGAACACGATTTCCGCTTCTTCGAAGGGCCTTATCGAATTCGTGCAGTCATACCGCGACCTGACGCGCATCCAGAAGCCCGTAAAAAAGGCCCTGCTGCTCAAGGAGCTTGTCGGAAGGGTTCTCCATCTGGAACAGGAGCCGGCTGCGGCTGCGGGCGTAAAAATGACCTACACTGAGAAGAGCGAGGATATCCTGCTGTATGCTGATGAGAACCAGATCTCGCGTATTCTGATAAACCTTATCCGGAATGCCATCCAGGCGGGAGCGACAAAGGTTGACATCGTTTCGGAGATTGCCTCCGACGAGTCTGTCAAGGTATATGTGTCCAACAACGGACCTGCCATCAGCGAGGAGGCCCAGGAGCAGATATTCGTGCCTTTCTATACCACGAAGGAAGAAGGCTCCGGCATCGGTCTGAGCGTATCCCGCCAGATCATGCGTCTGCATGGCGGCAATCTCAGCCTCCTCCAGTCCGGCGCGGACGCGACCACCTTCCTTCTCACCTTCAAATAGCGGCGTTGTAAAAATTCTTACACAGCGGGCTGTTTTTGTAAATTTTCTTTACAGGAGCAGCCCGCGTGCTTTCTTTATAAATACCTATCATTCAATATCTTGCAAGATTTGGCACACTGATGGCATTGTCAAAAGGCAAAACGAGATGAAATGAAGAATTTTTTATTGATATTATCCGTATTCGCAGGCATTTCCGTATTTGCCCAGCCAAGGCCGATGACCTTGAAGGACTGCATGGAATATGCACTCGAACATTCCACTGACATGACTATCCAGACTGCCGACAACGCCGACAGCCGCATCGACAGGAGGACGGCCATTCTCTCTGCCTTCACTCCTGAGATCTCTGCCAACAGCGACGCGTACTATCAGTTTGGCCGAAGCGTCGATCCGGAAACGAATACCTACCTTGTCGAGACTGCATTCCATAACAATTATGAGGTTCAGGCCGGAATCGAGCTCTTCAACGGATTCCAGGCCATCGACAACATCAAGATCGCACGCACGTCCGTGGCCATGGGCAAGACAGCCGAGCAGCAGCTCAGGGACAAGATTTGCCTTGCCGTGATGGAGGCCTATTACAATGCCGTGTACTACTCCAGGCTGACCGACAACCTGCACTCCCAAGTGGAGACAGCAAAGAACAGCCTCAGCCTTGCCGAACGCCAGGAGGAACTTGGACAGAAAGGCCATGCCGACGTGATCCAGATCAAGGCCGACCTTGCCGACCGCGAATACCAGCTTGTGAATACGGATAATACAAGGAAAGATGCACTTCTGACCCTTCAGAGCATAATGCTCTGGCCGGTAGAAGACGAACTGATAATTGACACAGACCTTTGTGAAGTAGAGCAGACCCTGACTGATAACTATGAAACTGGATCTCTCATAAGCAAAGCGATTGTAATGACACCGTCTGCTCTACTCGCAAAAGGCAACCTCGAAATCGCGAAACACCAGCTCCATACCGCAAAATGGCAGCTTGCGCCGAGACTGGTCCTCTATGGAGGAGTAAGCACCACTTACTATACATACCCGAACAACAAGAACTATGTGGGACCATCTTTCAGGCAGATGCTCAAGGATAAGGTGGGAGAATACATCCAGCTTGGCCTGACCATCCCTATCTATTCCGGACTCAGCCGACAGGCGAAGATATCGAAGGGCCGCAACGAAGTCAGGAGGGCGGAGGCAAGATACGACAAGGCCGTCAAGGATGTCGAGTCCGAGGTCATGAGAGCCCTGAATGACCGCGAAGGCGCGGCGGCCGAGTATCTCTTGGCAGAGCGTCGCGAAGATGTCCAGGAAGAGGCTTTCGCCCTCAACCAGCGCAAATTCGACCTTGGCATGATCTCTCCTATCGAGTATCGCACGGCGGCCGACAACTACATCAAGGCCATGGCCGACAAGGTCGGAGCACAGCTCAGGCTCAGGCTCAAGACCAGCGTGGTCAACTATTACAACGGAATATCATACATCGATCAACTCTAGAAAAATATAACTACTATGGATAAGAAGTTAGAAAAAGTGACCGGTTGGAAGGTCGCCCTCACCAAGAAAGCAATCCCATACTGGGGAGCAGCCGCTCTCGCAGGCCTGGTGATCTACCTGCTCTGCTGCAGCAATGCGAGCTCTCTCAACGTGGACCGCGAACAACTGAACGTCGCAGAGGCGAAAAGAGGAGAATTCAACGACTATATCAGGGTCAGCGGACAGGTCGAGCCGCTCGTGACCATCCAGATAAGCCCTATCGAAGGCGGAGTGGTCAAGGAGATACTCATCGAAGAAGGTTCGGACGTGCACAAGGGAGACGAAATCCTCCGGCTGTCCAACGACAACGTGGAGCTTGAGATCCTCAACTGCGAGGCAGAGCTTGCCGAGAAGGAGAACATCCTCCGCAACACCCAGATCCAGATGGAGCAGGACAGGCTCAACGTGCGCCAGACCAGGGCCGAGTTCCAGGTCAACGTGCGCCGTCTCAAGAGGACTTATGAGCAGCAGAAGGCCCTCTATGAAGAGAAGCTCATCGCCCGCGAGGAGTACCTGAAGGCAAAGGAAGACTATGACCTCGCACTCGAGAAGCTCGAGCTTATCCGCGAGAAGGAGGTGCAGGACAGCATGTACCGCAGCACGCAGGTGGAGAGGATGAAAGAGAGTCTCGACAACATGCTCACCAACATGCTGATGATCCGCCGTCGCAAGGACAATCTCACGATCAAGGCCCCTATCGACGGTCAGCTCGGACTTCTTGACGCCGTCCTCGGCGAGAGCATCAACGCCGGTACCAAGATCGGCCAGATCAGCGACATGTCCTCATACAAGATCGTAGCGCAGATCGACGAGCACTATATCGACAAGGTGGTCCCGGGACTCAGCGCCAGCATCGAGCGCCAGGGCTCATCCTTCGACGCAATGCTCCGCAAGGTATATCCGGAGGTGCGCGACGGCCGTTTCAAAGCCGATTTCAAGTTCGAGGGCGAAGTGCCTGAGAACATCCGCAGCGGCCAGACCTATTACCTCAACCTCCAGTTGGGACAGCCTGAAGAGGCCGTCATAATCCCTCGCGGAAGCTTCTATCAGAAGACCGGAGGCAAATGGATATATGTGCTCGACGGAGAGAACAGAGCCGTGCGCAAGGAAATCCGCATCGGTCGTCAGAACCCTCAGTA
>JAFZTP010000094.1 GCA_017618815.1 Bacteroidales bacterium
ATCCTTCCCGGCCGGTTTTTTTGTTCCCCTCCTTCTCTGCATGTCTGTCGGACAGGCCCGACGGGGGACTCCGTTCGCTGTCGCTCACTCCGGACCCTCCCACAATCTGCCGCGTCATCGCTTCGCGATAACTTGCATCTTGCGGGCCCCGTCCCGCTATACTTGTCCGCGGGTGGACAAGCCCCCGCGGACCTGTCCGACAGACATGCTGGAGGATGAATCACATTATTGAAGTGAACTGCGTGTCAATGCGGCCTGCGGGCTGCGCTGGCGAAGGAATTGAGGAAAAGCGGAGAGCGCCGGAGCGCCCGTCGCTGCCGTGAAGAACGGCGTGTGTCTGAAGGACGTTACGACGGCATCGAGCGAAGCGACGATGGCGGCGTAAAAGGACTGAGTTAGCCGTTTAGGCAGCGACAGCGACTAAGCAGCTTTTCCGAAACCTGACTGAGCCGCCACGCACATCGGTCGCAGATGGCAGGAGGAGGAGACGGAGGGGAACAAAAAAGCCGGCCGGGAAGGATCCCGACCGGCGCAAAATATAGGAGGACAGATTACTGAGCGACAATAGCTGAATACTTCTCGTATCCTTCCTTGTACTTAGGATCATCATCACTCATGAACCTGTAATAGGCATTCTTGAGATATTCGGCAACGCTCTTCTTGATATCCTCGCCCTTGGTAAGAGCATAAGCCTTCTCGAACGGCTCGATGCAGCTCTTGAGAGCCTTCTCGAAATCAGCCACAAGAGCCATGTACTTGGCATCGTCAAGCTCCTCTGAAGCCTTGGTCTGGAGATCGATGGCACGGTTGTAATACATGATACCCTCACCGATATAACCGAACTCATAGTTAGGATCAACCTCAGCGCAGTACTCATAAGCCTTCACAGCCTGGTCATACTGGCCGAGCTGGGCACGGATGTTACCCTCGACATAATAGAGGGAAGCATTGTTAGGCTCATTCTCCTTAGCCTTGTCAAGAAGCACGAAAAGCTTCTCAGGATCCTCGTTGTTAGTGAGGTAATAGTTGATGAGACCGATCAGGATGCCCTGGCTCTGAGGGAACTTGGAGAAACCCTCCTCAAGAAGATTCTTGGCAGCGAGAGTGTCCTTAAGGTTCATCTTGACATCAGCAAGCTTGGCATAGACGTCGCCGCCCTCACCATAGTTGCCGATAGCGATGCACTTGTTGAAGAACTTCTCAGCCCTCTCATACTCCTTTGCAAAATGAGCAGTGAAAGCGGCATTGTAGATAGAGTTCGTGTCAACCTTTGAAAGAGGTGCAAGCGCAGCCACGTCAGCAGCCTTCTCGAAATAAACGCTGGAAGCGGAATAATCGCCGAAGGTGTACTTGTTGTAAGCCTCGTTGCTATACTTCTTGGAGATATTCTCATATGCGGCAGAAGCATCCTTAGCCTTCTTGGCGTCGAGCTCATACATCTTCTTGTATGCCTCGAGAGCGCCTTCGAGAGCATTCTCTACGACAGGCTTGGTAACCTCAATGACAGCGAGCTGTCCTTCAGGAGTGAAATAAAGATTCTTATAATCATAAGCAACCTTCTCATACTGCTGGCCGCCGAGGACCACATTCTCTGAAGAAACAGGCTTCTCATCAGTCATGAGCATCTGGAGCTGAGCCTTGTCAGCACCGACGACATTCGAAGTAGGAGCATCGTATGCAGCCACATAAGCATCGCCAAGCTTCTGCCATGTAGCAGCCTTTGCAGCCTTCTTCTCATTCTGAGACGCAGTTACGGCATTGTCAAGCGCCTTCTTGGCACCTTCGACAGCCTTTACCTGTGCATTTGCAACCTGCACGGAAGCAAGGATTGCCAATGCGATAAGGATTCTTTTCATAATCTTGTCTTATTACAGTTGTTACTATTATTCATTATTCTCGACAGGAGTTTCAGGAGCCTCGGCAGCCTCGGACGCCGTCTCCGGCTTGTCTTCCTCGCTCTTGCTTACCACTGAGACAGCGGCAATCGTGTCACCATCCTTGATGTTCACGAGCTTGACACCCTGGGTAGCCCTGCCGGCTTCACGGATATCAGAGACCGCCATCCTGATCGTAAGTCCGCTCTGGTTGATGATCATGAGGTCATTGTCCTCGGTCACATTCTGCAGAGCCACGAGATGTCCGGTCTTCTCGGTGATATTGAGAGTCTTGACACCCTTTCCGCCTCGGTTGGTCTTCCTGTATTCCTCGATGTCCGTACGCTTGCCGTATCCATGCTCGCTGACCACGAGAACTGTATGGTTGGCTGCATCTTCCGCCGTAGGATCATATGAGATCATGCCGATTACTTCATCATTATCATCAATATTGATGCCACGGACGCCGGCGGATGTCCTTCCGAGAGGCCTTGCGTCGGTCTCGTCAAACCTAACGCAACGTCCTCCGCGGGCCGCGATCATGAGCTGGCAGCTGCCATTGGTGAGCTCTGCGCCTATGAGTTCGTCACCCTCACGGATGATGATGCCCTTGACACCGTCACCGTTCTTGCGGTAGTTGCGGTACTTCTCCAGGACAGTCTTCTTGATCACGCCCTTCTTGGTAGCGAGGACGATATAGTGGCTGTTGAGATAATCCTCATCCTTAAGGGTTGCCACATTGATGTAAGCCTGTACCTTGTTGTCGGCAGAGAGGTTCAGTATGTTCTGGATAGCCCTGCCCTTCGAGGTGCGGGAGCCTTCCGGAATCTCATATACCTTGAGGCCGTAGAACAGACCCTGCTCAGTGAAGAGAAGGAGGGTGCTGTGCATGTTGGCCACATATACATGCTCGATGAAGTCCTCATCCTTGGTAGCGCTGCCCTTGATGCCGACGCCTCCCCTGTTCTGGGTACGGAACTCGGCAAGCGGAGTACGCTTGATGTAGCCGTAGTGGGAGATGGTGATGACCATGTCCTCATCGGCATAGAAGTCCTCCGGATTAAACTCGTCGGCGCTGAGGGTAATCTCGGTGCGACGCTTGTCGGCATATTTGTTCTTGACTTCGATAGTCTCGTTCTTGATGACCTCCATCTGCTTCTCCTCGCTTCCGAGAATCTCGATGCACTCGGCGATGAACTTGGCAAGGTCGTCATATTCGGCCTGGAGCTTCTCGCGCTCGAGTCCGGTGAGCTGGCGGAGACGCATCTCGACGATGGCCGCAGCCTGAGGCTCGGTAAACTCGAAGGTGGTCATGAGCTGGCTCTTGGCCTCGTCCACGCTCTTGGAAGCGCGGATGATACGGATGATCTCGTCGATAACGTCGATGGCCTTGAGCAGACCTTCGAGGATGTGGGCCCTCTTCTGGGCTTTCTCAAGGTCGAACTGAGTCCTGCGGAGGATAACCTCATGCCTGAAGTCCACGAAGACCTTGATCATGTCCTTGAGGTTCATCGTCCTAGGACGGCCCTTTACAAGGGCGACATTGTTGATCGCAAAGCTTGACTGGAGCTCTGTGTACTTGAAGAGAGTGTTCAGCACAACGTTTGAGTTGGATCCCTGCTTTACGCGGATGATGATCCTGAGTCCTTCACGGGAGCTCTCGTCGTTGATGTATGTGATGCCCTCGATCTTCTTGTCCTCGACCATCTGGCCGATCTTCTCGATCATGGCTCTCTTGTTGACCATGTAAGGGATCTCGCTGACGACGATGGTCTCGCGGCCGTTGTCGGCAACCTCGATCTCGGTCTTCGCCCTTACGACCACCTTGCCGCGACCCGTCTCGTAGGCGTCACGGATGCCCTGGGTACCCTGAATGATACCTCCGGTAGGGAAATCCGGGCCCTTGATGTAATGCATGAGGCCGTCGGTGTCGATCTCCGGGTTGTCGATGTATGCGCAGATAGCATCGCAGCACTCTCCGAGGTTATGCGGAGCCATGTTGGTAGCCATACCCACGGCAATACCTGACGAACCGTTAAGCATGAGCAGCGGCACCTTCGTAGGGAGCACCGTCGGCTCAAGGATGGTATCGTCAAAGTTCAGCTGGAAGTCGACGGTATTCTTGTCGAGATCGGCAAGGACCTCTTCCGTGATCTTCTCAAGCTTGGCCTCGGTGTAACGCATGGCAGCGACCGGGTCACCGTCCATGGAACCGAAGTTACCCTGACCGTACACCAGAGGATATCTCTGGTTCCAGTTCTGGGCGAGCCTGGCCATGGCGTCATATACGCTGGAGTCGCCATGAGGGTGGAACTTACCGAGCACCTCACCGACGATTCTCGCACTTTTCTTAGTCTGTCCTGAATAGCCGATGCCCAGTCCGTCCATTCCGAAAAGCACCCTGCGCTGCACCGGCTTGAGACCGTCGCGGGCATCAGGGAGCGCCCTGGAAACGATGACTGACATCGAATAATCAATATAAGCAGAGCGCATCTCCTGGTCAATGTTGACCTGCTCGATGATACCTCCGCCCAATCCTTCTTCCTTTATCTCTTCTATATCCATAAAAAGTGTTCTTGTAAACACGCAAATTTAAACAATTTTTATGATGTGGCAAAATCGAAAACGCACAAATTCTGCCAGAGACTGACAAAATTTCATATACTCGCCAACAGCACAGTATTTGCTGTAAAGGAATCGGCAAAATATTTATACATTTGTAGATGGACAGGGCCCCGGCCAGTCCTCCAAAAACTGAAAATTATGGATATCACAGTATCAGACGAGCTGAACGGAATCATCGGATATGCACGGGAAGAAGCCATGAGGACCGGTTGCTACGGCATCGGCCCGGACCACCTGTTCCTGGGAATCATCCGCCACAACGACAACACCGCCTGCAACACGCTGCGCGGGATCGACGTGGACATCGACCAGCTCAAGAAATTCATAGACAGCAGAGTGTTCACGAATGAACACATCCCATACGAAGAACTCGAGCACATAACTTTCTCGAGAGGAGCCCAGAACGTGCTCAGCCTCACCATAATGGAGGCTACCAGAGCCGGTAACAGAGAGGCATGCCCGCAGCATCTGCTGCTCGCCCTCTGCCGCACTACCGGAAGCTACGGCCAGGCTTTCCTCAGAAGCGTGGGCGTGGACTACAGCCGCGTGCTCTCCTATCTCCAGAAGAACGGGATGCTCGGCGGCAGGCCTGAAAAGAACAGCGAGCCCGAGCAGAATGACGACGGTGACGACATCGAATACAGCAACGCCGAAAGCCGCCAGCAGCCGGAAAAGAAAAAAGGCGAAGGACTGGATGAATTCGGATATGACCTCACCAAGGCAGCCAGGGAAGGCAAGCTGGACCCCGTGGTAGGCCGTGACGTGGAGATAAGCAGGGTGATCGAGATTCTCGGAAGGAGAAAGAAAAACAACCCGATGCTTATCGGAGAACCCGGAGTCGGCAAGTCCGCGATCGTGGAAGGAATCGCCCTGCAGATAGCGAAAGGCGACATACCGCCATCTCTCGCGAAGAAGAGGATCATCTCCCTCGACATAGCTTCGGTCGTCGCCGGCACGAAATACCGCGGCGACTTCGAGAAGAGGGTCAAGAGCATCATCGCCGCAGCCAGCGAAGACCCTGACGTGATTCTGTTCATAGACGAGTTCCATACGATCGTCGGAGCAGGCGGCGCGGGCGGAAGCCTCGACGCGGCCAACATGCTCAAGCCGGCTCTTGCAAGAGGCGAGCTCCAGTGCATAGGAGCGACCACGATGGACGAGTTCACCAAGATCGTAGAGAAAGACGGAGCCCTCGACAGGAGGTTCCAGAAGATAGTCGTCGAGGCTACGGATGTTCCGCAGAGCATCACCATCCTCAAGAACATCAGGGCCAATTACGAAGACTTCCATAAGATAACCTACACGGAAGAAGCCTTGGAGGCATGCGTGCGCCTGACAGACAGATACATGGCCGAGCGTTCGCTCCCGGACAAGGCCATCGACGCAATGGACGAGGCCGGCTCCATGGTCAGGCTCAAAGGCGGCAAAGTCGTGGGCGAAGAGGAAATCGCGACCGTGGTTTCAAAGATGACAGGCATACCTGTCAACAAGGTGGCCGAAAGCGAGGCCGGAAGGATTCTGAAAATGAAAGAAAGGCTACGCGGAAGGATCATAGGCCAGGACGATGCGATCAACACCATCGTCGGAGCCATCCAGAGAAACCGTGCCGGTCTCAAGGATCCGAGGAGGCCTATCGGCTCGTTCCTGTTCTTCGGCCCGACCGGTGTCGGAAAGACCCAGCTCGCGAAATGCCTTGCAGAATATCTGTTCGATTCAGAGGACAACATCGTCAGGATCGACATGAGCGAATACATGGAGAAATTCTCCGTCTCAAGGCTCATCGGCGCGCCTCCGGGATACGTGGGCTATGAAGAAGGCGGCCAGCTCAGCGAACGCGTCAGGCGCAAGCCGTACTGCGTAGTCCTTCTCGACGAGATCGAGAAAGCCCATCCTGACATCTTCAACCTGTTGCTGCAGGTGCTTGACGACGGAAGGCTCACCGACAGCGAGGGCCGCACGGTCAGCTTCAAGAATACGATCGTGATAATGACGTCCAACGTGGGAAGCCGCGACATGGACGAATATGGAAAGGGACTTGGTTTCGCCACCGCCGGAAGGAATGTGGAAAGGAACCGTCAGGCAGTCCTCGAGAAGGCTGTCAAGAAAGTGTTCCCGCCTGAGTTCATCAACAGGGTTGACGAGCAGGTATTCTTCAACACCCTTTCGAAGGAAGATATTGAAAAGATCGTAGATATCGAACTCCGCGGCCTCAGGGCAAGGGCGGAAGAAGCCGGATACAAGCTTAATGTGACTCCTACGGCCAAGAGGTTCGTAGCCGAAGCTGGTTATGACCCTGCATTTGGAGCAAGACCGCTCAAGAGGGCCGTGATGAGGTACATAGAGGATCCGGTGTCAGAATTCATCATATCTGACAGGATGCTGCGCAAGAAAGACAGTTCCGAGCCTAAGGTGCTCAAAGTATCCCTGAACCAGGACAAGGACAACACCGTGGTCACCGTAAAAACGGAAGTCCGCGAGACTGTCTAGTTGTCGAGGATACCGGTGATTTCGAGTCCCATCTCCCCGATTATGTCCATAAGGGCATTGAGGGAAGACTCTGAAGAGATCATCATGCCGAGATTTTCGAGGGAGTAATCTGTGTTTTTCATTTTGCTTCTGTTTTAATTTCTGAAGCAAAGGTACGGCAAGCTTGTGCCAATGTATTTCACAGATAAAATTTTCCGCAATTATTTGCGGAAAAGTCCGTCGACGAAAGATTTAATGTCATCATATTGATATCCCCGGGACAGGGCGAACTTCAGAAGTTTGATCTTGGCCTGGGGATCATCGGATATGAGCCTGTACTTGGCCATGAGCACATTCTCCATCCTGCGGCCGGCCGCATCAGAGTCTATCTCGTCAAGAGCACGGGAAATAGTCTCTCCGGGGATACCCTTGGATGACAGCATATACCTTATCTTGACTTTACCCCATCCTGAAAGGGAAGCCTTTTCCCTGGCGAAGGCGGAAGCATACCTGAGGTCGTCCACGTATTTGTCAGCCTTGAGAGCCTCCAGCACTTCCACGGCCCCGTCCTCATCCCCTTCGAGTGCCTTGAGCGCCTTTGCATACACGTCAGAACTGCAATACTCCCTTCTGGAGCACTGCGCCTGAAGCTTGTCGAGGACTTTCTTGCCGGACTCTTCCATGGTCTAGAAATCAAAGCCGAAACCAACGTAGAAACTCATCTTCCTTGAAAGGGAAGACCAGTAGAAGCCAGCCTTGAGAGGCCCGGCGATGGAGTTATAAGAATAGAACAGGCCGGATCCGCTGACAGTTTCCAAAGCATCCGTCCCCGGAATTCCCATGGACGAATCGCCATGGATGGCAAAGCTCGAAAGCGCCTCGATATAGTTGTTCTGGGAAAGCCTGTATCTGAGGTTTGAGTGGAACACACCAAGCATATTGGCCATATACAAGGCATTGCCGATCCCCACGAATGGAATCTGCTGGTCGAGGTAACGGCCGCGAAGCATTCCGCCCATCGTGTTTGCATAAATCAACGGGATGTCGTTTCCAAAAAGGAAGCGCGCATCAAAGCCTGGCAGCCATGCGAGATTATCCTTGATTCTAATTACAAAGCCTCCGTCAACGTGGAGGATATGGAACGGATTGATTCCTTTCTGCAAGGCTCCGAACACCCAGGAATAATCCAGTCCGAGGGTAAAGCCGGACTCAGGGAAGTACTTGTTGTCATAAGTCTCCGCCCTGGATCTCAGGAAAGCCGAGACGTATGTATCCCTCATGTAGTTCGGGTTGTAGTCTCCCACCTCCCTCTCAAGCAAAAGCCTGTTGATGTTGTAATAATCCGTCTTCAGCCCGACGTTGATGTCATATTTCTTCCAGCTGATATTTGAGAAATAAGCCTCAGTGCGAAAATTCTGACATGTAAGCTTCATCTTGCTGTCCCCCGCAATCGACTGGTCCATGTCCATATGCCTGAACTGCATCATGGCGTTTATGGTCGGTCCGGACTCAGTCCTGTATTTGTAAGTCGCAGACACCAGCGGGCTGGAACTGATCTTTCCTGTAAAGTCGAAAGCGGAACCCTGCAGACTGTGAGTGTTCAGGCCAAGATTGACCAGCACGGACACAATCTCCTCAGTATCGAACCTGAGTCCGATTCCAAGGTTGTTGATAGGGCCGTTCTTGCAGATGATGCGCAGAGTATACGGACTCTTCTCTCCTATCAGCTCATAGTTGACATAGTCAAAGGATCGCGTTGCGAAAATCTTATTGACGGCATCCTCGATCTTATCCCTGCCGTAAGGCGAGTCAAGAGGAAGGTCGATAAGGTCAAGGATATAATTCGCCTCCTTGGCAGAGACTCCGACGATCTCTACGTCAGAGACCATCACCTCTTTTTCTCCAATATACGTCGCTTTCTTTGATTTGTCGTTACACGTCCTGTCCTCGCCCAGCAGCTTGAGCAGCACTTCAAGGTTTTCCTTCTGGCCGGCAGCCGCTTCATATCCCCTTTTCATCAGGTCCTCTATGCTCTTCTTGTCGAAACTGAGCATGTCATAGCCCCGGATGTCCGGCTTGATGGTTATCTCGGGATATGGGGTGTTGGTCTCATATGACTCCCTTCCGAGCATGTCTATGCCTTGGGAAATGATGTCGAGCAGGTTGTTCACCTGAGCATAATCCAGATATGGAGAAACTATGTCGATACCGATTATGAAGTCCGCACCGAGCTGCTTTGCCACATCCGTAGGATAATTGTTTCTCATTCCTCCGTCCACGAGAACCATTCCTCCGGTCTTCACAGGAGCGAAAAGCCCCGGAATTGACATGGTGGAACGGAGAGCCGTATTGAGCTTGCCAGAATACCATATCTTGGCCTTGCCTGAAACCAGGTCCGAAGCGACGCAGACGAACGGCTTCGGAAGGGCGGCAAATGAAATCGAATCCTGATAACCGACAGTCAGGGATGAGATCAGGTTGTTGACGTTCTGGCCGAAAACGAACCCCGAAGGAAGGCTTCCCAGAAGGTTTTCCCGGATAAGCTTTGTGGCATCCGATCCCTCTTCGGCACCGAGATGGAGCTCTTCCCTCCTGGTGTCCACGGCAAACCTGGCATCGGACTCCCTCCTCTCCTGGAAGTCGGAAGAATTGTAGTAGAATGGTATGGAAAGCAGGTATTTCTCTCGATAGCGTCTCTCGGAATAGGTCACGTATTCTCTCGGAAGCTTGTCGCTCAGGGCCATGTCCCAGTCCATGTTGACAAAGAGGGAATCCATCATGTCCACGTCATAGCCGATGGCGTACATACCGCCGACCAGTCCTCCGATGCTTGTGCCGACCACCAGGTCGACCGGAACTCCGAGCGAATCCAGATAATGCATGGCGCCGACATGGGCCGCACCCTTGGCGCCTCCACCGCTCAGCACCAGGGCCACCGTAGGCCTGCGCTTCCTGACTTCATCGAGTCTCGCCTTGATTGCAGCAATGTTCTCCTTGTCTCCCGGGGCGTCGAGCACGCTCCAGGACTGACCGTTTGACAAAAGCGGAATAATAAGAGTAAGTATTGCTGCAATCCAGTGTTTCATAAGTCTTTGTGCTTGCCGGCCAGCATTCCGCAGGCGGCGAAAATGTCTTCTCCTCTCGAGGCCCTTATGGTCGCCGTGATGCCGGCACGGGAAAGTCTGTCGCGGAACCTCTCCATGGAGGTCTCGGAAGAAGTCTCGTACGGAAAGTCAGGAATCTTGTGGAACCTTATCAGATTGACTCTGCACTCAAGTCCCCTTAGCATCCTGATTATGGCATCGGCATGCCTGTCCGAGTCGTTCACCCCGGTGAACATGGTATATTCAAAGCTGACCCTTCTCTGTCCGGAGAAATCATATTGGCGGATAAGTTCCACGACTTTCTCGATCGGGAATGGTTTCTGCACCGGCATCAGTTCAAGCCTCTCCTCTGCAAAAGGATTGTGCATGCTGATAGCCAGATGGCACTTCGTTTCCTCCAGATACCGCTTTAGGTTTGGAAGCACTCCGATAGAAGAAAGCGTGATCCTCTTCGGACTCCACCCGAAGCCCCAGTCAGCGGTAAGTATCTCGATGGCCCTCTTTACGTTTTCATAATTGTCGAGAGGCTCGCCCATTCCCATGAAGACCGTATTCGTCAGGCTTTCAGCCTCATCCACGGCCAGATACTGGGAAATGATCTGCGCGGCGTCAAGGTTTCCGTGGAATCCCTGGCGACCGGTCATGCAGAAATGGCAGCCCATCCGGCAACCCGCCTGCGAAGACACGCAAAGAGTGTGCCTGTCCGCATCGGGAATCATTACGGCTTCGACAGAATTTGTCTCGCTGACCGGGAACAAGTACTTTTTCGTACCATCTACGGACTCCTGGCACATGGAATACTCCACGAGACCGACTTCCGCAATCTCGGAAAGCTTCTCACGACCGGCCTTCGAGATGTTTGTCATGGACTCGATATCCCGGACGCGGCTCTTGTACAGCCACCTCGCAATCTGGTCTCCCGCGAACTTCGGGAGGCCTGTCGACAACGCTATTTCTTTCAGTTCGGAAGGGGTCTTTCCAAGCAGTTTTATCTTCATTTCAAAGCCTTTGATTCACTTTGCAAAAATACTCAAAAAATATTTCAGAATGCAGGCTTTTTTAATAACTTTGCGAATGACTGTCCTTTAAGGACACTGAAAATAACATTTTAACAAAAACAATTATGGCTAAAGAAGCAGTACAGGACAATGCCGCAGCAAATGCCGGAAAACTAAAGGCTCTGCAGGCAACGATCGACAAGATTGAGAAAGATTACGGGAAAGGGACGATCATGAAGCTGGGAGATCAGCCACAATGGGACGTGCAGGTAATTCCGAGCGGCTCCGTCGCTCTCGACCACGCACTCGGAATAGGAGGATATCCGAGAGGCAGGATAATCGAGATCTACGGACCGGAATCCAGCGGTAAGACAACGCTCGCCATCCACGCTATCGCACAGGCGCAGAAGCAGGGTGGAATAGCAGCGATGATCGATGCCGAGCACGCATTTGACAGGACATACGCAAAGGCTCTCGGAGTAGACCTCGAGACCCTTCTCATTTCACAGCCGGACAATGGAGAGCAGGCGCTCGAGATTGCCGACAACCTCATACGTTCAGGAGCGATCGACATCATCGTGATCGACTCAGTCGCCGCGCTCACGCCAAAGGCCGAGATCGAAGGCGAGATGGGCGACAA